>JAZNOA010000042.1:0-30240 GCA_045580545.1 Acutalibacteraceae bacterium
ATGAACGTTCATTTGAATTAGCCCGATATTCATTGCAATGGGTATAGTCAAATTTTCTTTGAAAATTTGCCGCCAAATCGAAGATTTGGTGTCGAAATAGTGTCTTTAACCACTATTTCGACTAACTATAACCATTATAATCACATACAAACCTATAAGAACCGAAATTGCGGCAATAAGCACCGAATACATAGCGGAAATATTCACTTTTTCACCGAAGAAGTAGAGATTGCAATCAACACTGTCTTTGATAGCCTCCACCACTTCATCGGGGAATCCTTTTGAACCCATTTCCTCAAAAACGCCCCGTAAGGTATGGTTACGCAAAAGTGATGTGCCGTATGTGCCGGGGAGAAATGAAATAACCTTTTGCAGTCCCTTAGAAAACTGAGAAATCGGCATATATGCTCCGCAGATAAATCCGTAACCCGTGCTGATAATCGTGCCGACGGCGGAGCCTTGCCCGTTTGTTGACAGCGGGAAATTAACCAGGGAGGAAAATGCCGTTCCGAAGAGTGTTAAGAGCACCACATCAAGCAGCAACAATCCAATATCGCCAACCGTTAAATACCAACCTACCTTACCTAAGTACAAAAGACATATTGCGGTTGCTGTAAGGCATATAACAAGGGTTGAAACAAAGGTTGAAAAACAGTAACTAAGGGCTAACACACCGCTTTTAACAGGAGCGATGGTTAAATCTCGGCGGGCACCCGTCACCTTATCCTGCACCATCAAGAGATTTGAGCAGAAAGCCACCGTCACACAACTTACCGCCAATAAAGAGGATATCAGTTGACCGCCCACGCAACCGCCTATAACCTTGTCGGAAACGGTGGCACCTGCCGCCTCCAAGGCACTGCGAAAACTGTCTTCATAAACATTGCTTAGAAAGGTGCCGTAAAGAACGAGGAGTATAAGAGGTGTAATAAGCGAAGTAAAAAACATGGCTTTATCTTTGAAATAAAGTTTTATGTTACGCTTTATAAGTGTACCCAGACCCGTCATTTCTCAGCACCTCCCATTAGTTTTTTTCCGGTTACCGACAAAAACACATCGTCCATTTTTCCTTTTGTGATTTCATAATCCTTAAAAATTTCGGGATATTTAATAATCAGTTCCGTTGCGGCGGCGGTGTTAGGAACCGAAACCCTGCAAGCGTCACGAATTAAGTCATAAGGAAGCCCCAACTTTTTAACCGAAGTATCTGCCACTCCGTATAGGGTTATAAAATCGCCTGTATATGTATTTTTTAATTCCAACGGCGTGCCTTCGGCTGCAATTTTGCCCCCATCTAAAATCACCACATAGTCAGCGTCCGCCGCCTCCTCCATATAGTGGGTGGTGAGGAAAACCGTCATTCCGTCCTTTTTGCGAAGTACTTCGATTACCCGCCACAGCATACTTCTGGTCTGCGGGTCAAGTCCGGTTGTGGGCTCATCAAGAATTAAAATTTTAGGGTTATGAAGCAGAGCCCTTGCAATGTCTATTCTGCGGCGTTGACCGCCCGAAAGTTTACCCACCGTTCTTTTCAGCAGGTCTTTAAATTCCAAAAGTTCGGCAAGTTCCAAAAGCCTTTGTTTAAATTCTTTTCCTTTAATACCGTAAAGTGCGGCACGGCTTTGCAGGTTATCCTGCACCGATAGGTCTTTATCCAAGACCGAGTTTTGAAACACAACCCCCAAACTCCGCTTAATTCCGTTAGGGTCACTGTCAACATCAATGCCGTTAATCAGCACCTTTCCCCCGTCCTTAGGGAGTTGACCGCACATAATGTTAATTGTGGTGGATTTTCCCGCTCCGTTTATTCCCAAAAAGGCGAAAAGTTCACCGCTTTTTACTCTAAAACTCAAATCCTGCACCGCTTTTACATCGCCGAAGGATTTTACAAGGTGTGAAATTTCAATCAGGTTTTTCACAATTTTTCTCCTATCTTTTAATACTCCGGATTGCGGGGAATGATAATTGCGGCAATAATATAGGCTATAATACCGCTACCGATGAGAGCACAAAATACCACCCATCCAAGCCTTACGATGGTCGGGTCAATGTTGATATACTCACCGATTCCCCCGCATACACCGTCAATCATTTTGTTTTTGTTTGATTTATAAAGTTTTTTAGCCATAAATTATTCCTCCTATTCTGATACAAGCCATTTCTCAGCCTCTTGGAAGTCATTGACAAATGAAAACGCAAATTCACTTTTTTAAAACTTGTCATCCTTAGCATTATTATACAACTAAGCACACATTTTTGCTATGTATATTTTTAAGTGAAATGTGTTTATTTTATATGTTTATTTTAGCGGAAAGCAAATGTCAATTCCCATATCAATCGCCTTTTGACTCAATGGTTCAAACGTTTTCCCGATTGAATATGTCTGTATTTTTACAACTTTTATAGGTTTCACGCAACATATAATTCCAGTAATCCGCCTTTTTCTTTAATCCCTCATAACTGAACATATCTGTTTCTCCGCTAATGTAGGCATCATACATTTTTTGAAATACGGTTGCCCTGTCCTCTTTTTCGTTGCTTCTGCCGTATACATCGGTAAACCAAACAGGAGTTTTTCCCTTGTCATCGGGGGTATATTCCACCGAAATACCCTCGATACCGTCGCCGTATGCTTTAATTACGTCCTTAGGCATAAGTTTGGTCCAGCCGGCAATAAGTTCTGCGTCTATACCGTTTTCAAGGGCGTGACCCATTTCGTGGGACAGGGAAGAAAAGAAATATTCGTCCTTACCGCCCACCTGCATATAGATCACATTATATCCCCCGATGTATATTGATAAACCTTCCACGTTGTTTTTTTATCTTATCGCAAAGATATAAAACGAGAGGTCTGCCGAGACCGGCTTCATTTAATAACCCTTTTGGATAATAATCAAAATAATCTCCCAGTTTCTGCATATAATTATAGGCCATTTCTTCCTCAGTACCCGTAATTTCAAAACCCAATTCACTCACATTAAATATATCTTCACCGTACATTACTCTAACGCCGTAATCATTTTCAAGTTATTTTGTTAGTTGGACGGTTTTTGATTCTCCGCTGTAATCGGGTAATTCTTCAACTCCGTTCAATGTATCCTGGTTCAATTCTTTTGCTTTAAGAGCGGATTTTTTCAAATCTGACAAATCTAAAAGTTTGTATTCCAAAACGTTTTCGGTGTTTTTTGCAACAATAATTGCAAAGTTTTCAGATATTTGTTTAACAGATATTATATTGCCCTCTTGGGAGTATTCAGCAACACGGGAATTGTTTATATCGTAAAACATCACAACTGTTTTACCGTCCCCGTTATCAAGCGAAACGCACCCGTAATCGCCGGTATCAATAAGATATCCGGGTCTTTCGCCCATGTTTATCATTTTATGCTTATCGCCCTTTGTTGATAAGCAGGCAAGATATGAGCCGTTAATACCTAAGGCATAATCCCCTACTGTACCGTATGTGCGGACAACATCCGAAATACTGTAATAATGATTGTTTTCGGGTTCTAAAACGGCGGCACCGGCACCCAACAAATAGAATTTACCCTTACAGTATTCTGCTTTTTCAAATATTTTCCCCTTGTTTAGTGTTGATACTTTTTGGGGTTTGCTGTTAAAAATGAGTAACTCGCCCGCATAGTTTTAGGCTAAAATGTACCCTTTGTCGGTACTAATCTTTGCGAACTTAAGCATATTATTTTGGAAAACCGTTTTTCGGATTATAGTAAACCAAAGTTATTTTTAAAAGCACTTATATGACACTCCTGCCAAGGTTTTCTTAATAGCCCAATTCTTCATCTATTAAGACAACCTCGGTTTCAAGTCCCATCGGAGGCATCGTTATTGTCAAAAATCCTCGGCAAATTCTGTCGGGCGAAGAACAGTCATAACATTTGTCCCCCTTTTTGGCACAGGGAGTATTCATTCCCAAACGCTGTGCATTTTTAGGGGCTGCAATATTTCTCGCTCTCCAAAATGCCTTTTCAAAGGTTTCGGCAATTTTGTTTTTGCCAACAAGAAAATATACCTTTTCGTGACCGAAAAGCATGGCGGAAATTCGGTTGCAACGACCGTCAATATTTATAATCTCCCCCTGTTCACTTAAGGCGTTAACCGATGAAATATAAATATCGGCGGTCATGGCATTTTTCATAATTTCTGCGGCACCGTATTCCTTTAACTGAACCCCTTTACCGTGCCACCAAACCTCGTTGTGTTCGGAAAGGGTGTCGAAAAGTCCCAATTCTTTAATTGTCATAGAACCGCCGAAACCAATGCTTTTGCCCTTAATTTCTCGGGTTAAATAGTCCCTTGCTTCTTTTCCCGTTTCAAAAACCGAAACGGAAAATCCTCGTTTTTCCAAATTGTTTTTAACCGTATCAAAATTCATATCATTCACCAAAGGGGAAATCAAAGGTTCCGCCTGAAGGCTGACTGTTATCAGAGCCATTAGGTGTAACATCCTCGATTGTGTAACTCGATTCACCTACATTTGCCTTAAGTTCAACGTTTAAGGTGAGACTTGCTCCGTCATCTGTAATAACCGAAACCGTTATCTTGTCCCCCGCTTTGCATTTTTCAATTATATCAAGCACCATATCATCCGTGGTAATTTCAGTACCGTTTATATGGGTTATTATATCCCCCTTGTCAACCTTTCCGTAAAGGTCGCTGTCGTTGGAAACACTTTCGATTAAAAGACCTGTGTGTTTTATACTGTTAATTTCAGCAGTAACAGAATCAACCGCTAAATAGGTGACGCCCAATTTTGCACGGGAAACAACCTTACCTTCAGAAATCAATTCACCGGCAATTCTTTGCATAACCGTGGTGGGAATTGCATATCCCACACCCTCAACATCAACGCTGGCAAGTTTTGCATTTGTAACGCCCACTACCTGACCGTACATATTAACAAGTGCTCCGCCCGAAGAACCGGGGTTTATGGAACTGTCGGTCTGGATTAAACGGGCAGGATAACTTGAAGTATTGCTTACTCTTCTGTTGGTTGCAGAAATAATACCGCTTGTTATACTGCTTTTGTCGGTTGCATCGTTAGGTCTGCCGATAGCCACAACATTTTGACCTTCATACAACTCGTCGGAATTTCCGAAAACCGCAGGGGTTAATTCGCAATCGTCAATCTTAAGCACTGCCAAATCACTTACTGTATCCCCCGCCACATATTTTGCGTCATATTCCTTACCGTCGGAAGTGTAAATCTTAAACTTAGGGCTTGAAACCTCAGAGTATATATGGTCGTTTGTGATAATATATCCGTCCTTTGAATAGACAATACCGCTTGCCTGACTTCCCTTTCCCGCAGCGTTATAAACCATTATACCCACAACCGATAGGTTAACCTTTTCATATACCGCAGAGGGAGTCATTGCGTTTTTATCCTCAGGGGTGTTTTGAAGTTCAATCTTTGAATGATTAGAGTTGCCAATGGACGAAGATGTATTTTTTCCCGAAAAATATCCCACCAAACCCGTAGCCGTGAGTGCTATTATGCAGACCAAAATAAGGGCAAAAACCTTAAGTCCCTTTGAATAATATTTTTTGTCTGCTTCGGGTGTTATATCGGTAAAAGTTACGGGATTATACTGCAAATTACCAACAGGCGGTAAATTATTAAGGTCGGGATTTACGCCTGTTACAGTCTGCTGTGGTTCCTCTGTCGCAGTCTGTGGAGGCTCCTCTGTCGCAGTCTGTGGAGGCTCCTCTGTTACAGTCTCCTCAGGTTCATTTACAACGGTTTCCTGCGGTTCTGCCTGAGGGGGTTCATTTATAATTTCCTCTTCATTGTTAGGCTGATTTTCATTGAAAAAGTCGTTCATATTATATACTCCTTAGGGTTATTTTAAATGTGGTATATTCATTTTCCTTGCTTGCAACCGATATTGTTCCCTTATGGGCTGTTATAACGGTCTTAACAATATAAAGTCCTATTCCCGTGCTGTTTTTCTCAGCCGATCGGGATTTATCCACCTTATAAAAACGCTCGAAAACATAGGGTAGGTCTTTCTTAGGAATACCGGCACCTGTGTTGGAAATAGTTAAAACAATATTGTTTGCCTCTTTATAAAGTGCAAAGGCAATTTCACCGCCTTGGCGGTTGAATTTTATTGCATTGTCAACCAAATTATAGATCGCTTGGTGAATTAGGTCTCGGTCCCCCTTAACGGATATGTCTGTCAAAGTATCAAGACCTTTTATGTCAATTTCGCCTTTTTCAATTCGCTGTTCCTGACTAAGAACCACCGAGCGTAAAAGTTCGCTTAGATCAAATATTTCGGGCTTAAGAGTAAATTCGCCAGACTCTAACTTTGACATACTGAGCATTGACTCCACAAGGCGGGAAAGCCGTTTGACCTCTCCTGATACGATACCGAGATAGTAACTCTGCTTTTCAGGCTCAATAGTTCCGTCCAAAACACCGTCAACAAATCCCGAAATGGTGGTCATGGGGGTTTTCAGTTCGTGAGAAACGTTTGCAACGAAACTCTTTCTCATTCCCTCGAGTTGGGAGAGTGAGTTGGTCATTTGGTTAAACGCCACCGAAAGTTCACCGATTTCATCGTCACTCATAACGGGAATACGTTTTGAAAAATCCCCCGTTGCCATAGCACGGGAAGCCTCTGCCATCAGTTTTAAAGGCTTTGTCATCCGATAGGTCATAGCATAAAGAACAAGGAACATAAAAATAAGGGGTATAATCGCACAGGTTATAAACAGTTTGGTTATGGTTGATAACAGGTTGGTCACAAAAGCAACGGGTGTAGTTGCAAAAACCGTTCCATAGCGTCCGCCCTCGCCCTGTGTTAAAGGGGAGGCAGTAATATAATGAGGATTTTCATACATATTAAGGGTGCCGAGCCTCAACTTGTCAGACTGATTTAAGTAAAGTTCCGCCTCGTCCTTTGGGATAAGTACCGACGAATGGGAACAATTACCGTTTTTCTGCCACTCGGCACATCCGCAGGCAATAACCTTTCCCCTTTTATTGGCAACAAAAACATCCACTTGGCTGACGCTTGAAATGGAATTTAAAACAGTATAAAATTCCTGTTGGGAGACCTTTTCGTTTTCTGCCAACTCTAAGTCTACATATTCGCATACCTTATCGCAAGCATTCTGAAGAGTCGTTTCTTTTGAACGCGCTATGTAGTTATTAAGCACAAAGGACAAAATCAGCACCATTATCAAAAAGGTCATTAAGATTATGGAAGCGGTGGTGAAAAAATACTTATTAAAAAGTTTTAATTTCATTACTGGCGGACCTCAAATTTGTAACCCACGCCCCAAACAGTTTTAAGAGACCATTTGTCCGACACATCTTCGAGTTTTTCCCTAAGCCTTTTAACGTGAACATCAACCGTTCTTGAATCACCGTAATAATCAAATCCCCAAACCTCATCAAGAAGTTGGTCGCGGGTGTAAACCCTGTTGGGGTTGCTGGCAAGATGGTAAATTAACTCCAACTCCTTAGGCGGTGTGTCAATAGGTTTACCGTCAACCACGAGTTCGTAATTTGTAAGGTTTATAACAAGTTTATCGAAGCGTACTTCCTCGATTTTCTCGGTTTTTTCGCTTTCGTTACTACGCCTAAGCACCGCCTTAATTCGGGCTACAACCTCTTTTGTATCAAAAGGTTTTGTAACGTAATCGTCAGCACCCAGTTCCAAACCTAAAATTTTGTCAAAAGTTTCACCCTTGGCAGTAAGCATAATAATCGGCACTTCCGATTTTTTTCGAATTTCTCTGCAAACCTGCCAACCGTCAAGTTCGGGAAGCATTATATCGAGAAGTATAAGGTCGGGATTGTATTTCTCGGCAAGTTCCACAGCCTGCCTGCCGTTATAAGCAATGGAAGTATCAAACCCATCCTTTTTGAGATAAAGATTTAAAAGTTCGCAGATATTTTCGTCATCATCCACAATCAGTATTTTATTTTGCATACAAAACCCTCCGTTTATTCAAAAAATAACATATATTTTTGTAGAATTATACCATAAATTTATGACTAAAATGTGAATATTTTAAAAAGCAAAAAAACCGCCCGATAACGGACGGTTAGAAAACAAATTATTCAGCGGATTCGCCGGAGTTTTCTTGCTCACGCATTTTTGCAAAGCACTCTTCGCAATATACGGGACGGTCATCACGGGGAACGAAAGGAACTTTTGCTACACCGCCGCAGGCAGCACAGGTAGCCTCGTGCATTTCTCTGGGGGCTCTGCCGGCATTTTTACGCTTGTCACGGCAAGGTTTGCAGCGTTGGGGTTCGTTTTCAAATCCTTTGGACTCATAGAATTCCTGCTCACGAGCCGTGAAAACGAATTCTGCTCCGCATTCTTTGCAAACTAAGGTCTTGTCTTCGAACATGATTTTTACCTCACTTGGTTATTTTTTGTCTTGCGACATAATATATAAACGGGTTCGCCGCTTATTTCGTTTTAAGTTTCTTCCTTATTCTTATCATTGCATTATTAACCGACTTTTCGGTGATTGAAAGCCTGTCCGCAATGACGGAATATCTATACCCCGAAACATAAAGTTCCAAAACTTTATACTCCAAAGGCGAAAGTTCTAATTTAATGTTATTGGTAAGAGACTCCAGATCATCTCGGTCGAAAAAGATTTTTTCAGGACTGTTACTGTCTGCAATTTCGACCTCATCAATGGAAGAAACAAGTTCCGACGGAATATTTTTTTTTCGGTTTTGTGACCTTAAAAAGGCAATAACCGCCCGTTTTATACAAACACTTGCGAAGGTAGAAAATGATGATTTTTGGCTATTGTAACCCTTTATTGCACTGTAGAGTGCAAAAGTAGCCTCCTGAATTGCATCCTCCTTAAGTTCTTCGGAACACAATTGATTAACATAAAGCAAAATTGTCGGGTAATAACGTTTTATCAGAATACCAACCGGCTCATAATCCCCCGATTTCACGAGGGCAACTATGTTATCGTCGGATAAATTTTCGTTAATTTCTAACCTATCTTGACCCATTGGCACCTCAAATATTACACAAATGACAACTCTTTGATAATTTTACAATACATAAAAGTAAAAGTCAATTATCAATAATAACCAAAATTCCAAAGTGGTATTACTGCAAATTGTTTAAAATAAAATGTAGATAAATATCACATTTTGGCAATAATTGCTTAATTTTATCCACCTACTATTCTAAAGCGGTCGTCAAATTCTATTGCAACCGAAGTGCCCACCGCCAAGGCAGGTTTTTCGTTGGTTCAATCCTTTGCCTTATAATAAAGCATACAGTGGCAATAGCCCTCAAAATCGGGGTCGGCTATTTGACCCCTAAACTCCTCGCACATACATTTGTTTTCGGGAAGTTTTCCGGCTTTGCAGGGGCAAAAACCGTCCTTTTTCCTTAGTCCCTCTTTGATTTTTTCAACAATTTCTTTGTTTTCATTAAATCTTACTGCCATAAACATTCACTCCTAATTAAGTTCTGCAATTGTAACGCCGTTTTCACCTTCACCGAAGGTGCCAAGCCTAAAAGATTTAACCGCTTTGTGGGAACGCAAATGGGTTTGAACACTGCTTCTCAGCACTCCCGTGCCTTTGCCGTGGATTATTCTTATGATTTCAAGTCCTGAAACCAAGGCATTGTCTATATATTTATCAAGTTCCAAAATTGCCTCGTCGGAAGCCATACCTCTGATATCAATTTCTCCCGACACCTGACGGTTTGCTCTTGACATCATTCCCGTTACCTTTCGGGTTTTCTTAACTTCGGTAGATGGGGCATTTTTGCGTTTAAGCCTTAGGTTTTCAAGGTCTACCCACATTTTTATGGAGCCTGACATCACGTATGCCTGTTTTTTGTCGGGTTTTACATCAATAACCGTAGCGTCCCTACCCAAATCGGCTACAAGGACAATATCCCCCTTATTAACAGATTTTGGTATCTCACCCTTGGCCTTTGCCTCCTCAACGGGGTTTGCCGTGTTTTCAAGTTCAGTAAGTGTAGATTTAAAGTTCTGCCTTGCTTTATCTAAAAGTTTGGCGGAATTTTCGGCATTAAGGGTTTTCTTCATCTCCTCAAGTTGGTTTAAAAGCAGAGAAGATTTATTTCGGGCAATCTCAATTATAGTATTTGCCTTTTCCCTTGTTTGTTCCATAATTTTTTTCTGTTTGAGCAGGAGTTCGTTTTCAAGTTGCTCTGCCCTTTGGCGGGATTTTTCAAGTTCTATCCGCAGTTTTCTTGACCTTTGCTCCTCTTCCTCTGCCTTTCGGCGGGCATTCTCAAGAACCATAACCACCCTTTCAAAACGCATATCATCGTCGGTTATTTGTGATTTAACCGATTCTATTAAATCTTCGGGCATACCGAGGCGCTGAGATATTGCAAAAGCATTAGACCTGCCGGGAAGCCCCAAAATCAGTTTATAGGTGGGTTTAAGGGTTGCCACGTCAAACTCGCAGGATGCAATCTGAACACCTGCAGTATCAATGGCATAAGATTTGAGTTCGGGATAGTGGGTTGTAACTAAAACCTTGGTGCCGTAAGAGGCAAGTCGCATTAGAATTCCCTTGGCAAGAGCGGCACCCTCAATGGGGTCTGTGCCCGCACAAAGTTCATCCAGCAGTACCAAGGAATCGTCATCCGCATTCTCCAAAATTGAAATGATATTCACAATATGGGAAGAGAATGTGGAAAGGGACTGTTCAATACTCTGTTCGTCTCCGATATCGGCGAAAATCTTGCTGAAGACAGCAATATCGCTTCCGTCGTCAACGGGAATAAGCAAACCGCACATTGTCATAAGTGTTAAAAGGCCCACCGTTTTAAGGGTTACGGTTTTACCGCCTGTATTGGGACCTGTGATTATGATGGAATTAAACTCCTTGCCCAATTCAACCGTAATAGGAACCGCCTGTTTATAATTTATAAGGGGGTGGCGGGCATTTTTTAAATACACTTGACCCTTGTTGTTGATTTGAGGCTTGGTAGCCTTCATCTTATAGGCAAGTTTTGCCTTTGCAAAAATTAAATTAAGTTCTATCAGGCAATTATAGGAAGAAATAATACTATCCGCAAAATTACCCGCCTCGGCAGAAAGTTCGGCTAAAATGCGGTCGATTTCCTCCTGCTCACGGAGTTTCAAAACCCTTATTTCATTGTTGGTTTCCACTACCGACATAGGCTCCACAAACAAGGTTGAACCCGTGGAGGAAATATCGTGAACAATACCTGCCACCTGACCCTTGTTTTCGGCTTTAAGGGGAACCACATATCTGCCGTCCCTCTGGGTAACAATTGCCTCCTGCAGATATTTGGCAGTGTTTCCTCTGACAATTTTATCAAGAATATCCTTAATTTTTTCACTGCGGGAAACAATTTTTCGGCGAATATCGTAAAGGGCGGGAGAAGCATTATCCGAAATTTGATTTTCACCCTTTATGGCAAAGGTTATTTTATCCTCTAAATATTTATTGGGATACAGTCCGTCAAACAAAAAGTCAATGGAAGTCTCACCCATATTAAGGCAGTCTTCACGCCAGGATTTAAGACTTCTTATAACCCGTAAAGTTTCGGCGATATCCAAAAGTTCCCCTGTGGACAGCACCGCAGATGCCGCCGCACGTCTCAAAGGGGAAGCCACATTCACGGCACTTCCGAAAGATGGTGCCTGATATTTTGCCATAAACAAATAAGCGTCATTAGTGGCACCCAAATCACGCTTAACTTCTAAAATATCGGTTTTAGGTTCTAACCTTACCGAAAGTTCCTTTGCGTCCTCCAAGGTAGCCTCGTTTGACAGAAGTTGTAAAATCTTATCAAGTTCTAAGGTTTTAACGGCTTTTCTTATGTTTTGCATTTTTTCTCCTAAATGTTTGTAATCGACCTGTAAAACTCCAAGGTTTTGAAGGTATAGTCGGTTTGGTATGTTAAATATTTTTCTGTTATTTTTGAAAGGTTATCGGCACTTTTTTCCGGAACTGAAAAGGAATAAAGTTTTCCGAATTCCGAATAGGTTATATGCCTCAAAGCCGTCAGGCTTGTCCTGTCAAGAGGGATTAAACCCTCATAATTTTCGGTGCATTCTTTACATAAAAGTTCGCCGTCCCTGAGGCTTAAAAACATAATATCATCTTCGAATTTTCCGCAGTTTCGACAGGCTAAAAGGTCGGGTCTGTAACCCGAAATCACCGCAATTCTAAATTCGGTTATGGCCTTTATAAAAGGAGGATATTTATTTTCCTTTGTTAGAAAATGCAGAGAATTTAAAATAAGACGCAAAAATTCTTTATTGGGATTCATAACATCAACAAAAACCGAGGAAAGTTCGCAAAAATACTGGCAAAGGGAGAGTATTTCCACATCCATACCCATTGTGAAAAAAGAGGAAATCGCCTCCGCTTCGGTTATGCGGTGATTATCACCCTTGCGGTTCAGGGTAAAGGAAGAATATGTAAGCAAAGAGCAGGCAGCCGAACGCTTAGATTTTATGCTCTTTACCCCCGAGGCATAGGCTTTCAGTATACCGTAATCCTTGGTGAAAATAGTGACCAAGCGGTCATTTTCCCCCACGTTCAGTTCCTTTATTACCAAGCCTTGTGTTGTAAAACGAATTGGTGTTTCCACTTATTTCCTGCTCCTTGCAAGAGTTAACATAGGATAAATAATCCTCAACCTTGCCCGATTTTATAAATTTAGTCCAGTTTTCATCCATCGCTTAAACCCCGCCTTTAGAATCATCTATTGGTAGTTTTAAGTGATTTCAAAGGTTTATTATAGGTAAATTTTAGTCCAAACCGAAGGTGTGTATTAAACCCTGACGGTTACGCCAATCTTCCTTAACCTTTACCCATAATTTAACATTTGCTTTAATGCCGAAGAAGGCTTCAATATCTTTGCGTGCCATTGTTCCGATGTGTTTAAGTGTGGCACCCTGCTTGCCGATAATTATACCCTTATGTGAATTTTTTTCGCAGATAATCACAGCCTCAACCTCAACAATGGGCTCGCCCTGTTTAGTGTCTCGCTCAACAAAGCGTTCCAAATCAACGGCAACGCCGTGGGGCACTTCTTTATCAAGGGTTCTGAGAATTTTTTCCCTTATCATCTCTGCAACCATAACCTTTTCGGGTTGGTCGGTAATATCGTCCTCTCCGAAATAGTGGGGTGACGGTTTGGCATATTTACTGAGTTCATCTAACATTAAGTCAACACCATTGCCGGTTTTGGCAGAAAGAGGAATTATTGAGTCGAACTCAAACTGACTGTTATATTTGGTTATAACTCCCAGTAGTTCTTCTTTTCTTTCCAAAAGGTCGATTTTGTTGATAACAAGCAATGCCTTTAGTTTTCTTCTTTTAAGTTCCTTTATGAGTTCTGCCTCGGCAGGGGGAATCTCTCCCGCATTTTGCCTGAAAGCGGTCACTGCTTCAACAACCAAAATAACGGCATCAACATCCGCCATTCCGTCACCAACGGCCTTGTTCATATTCTTATCAAGTTCGTTTCGGGGTTTATGAAAACCGGGGGTGTCAATAAAAACCGTTTGCACTTCCCCTTTTGTCAGCACTCCCATAATCTTAGTGCGGGTGGTTTGGGGTTTATTTGAAACAATTGCCACCTTTTGACCCAAAACCTTATTCATAAGAGAAGATTTTCCCACATTGGGACGGCCTATTATGGCAATAAAAGCAGATTTTTCCTTCATACTTTGTTAATGGCAAGTCCCAATGCGTCTAAGACTGCCTCCTCCTTTTCCCGCATAATCGCCTGCTCCATTCCGCCGTTTACGTGGTCATAACCCAACAAATGAAGCATTGAATGAACGGTTAAGAACGCAATTTCTCTTTCTAAGCCGTGGCCGTATAAATCTGCTTGTTTTAAAGCGGTTTCCACCGAAATCACAATATCCCCCAGCATTAAAGCACCAGTTTTTGGGTTGGCATCATATTTCCCGTTTTCTCCCAAAGGAAAGGACAGCACATCGGTAGAACTGTCAATTTTTCTCTGCTCATTGTTGATTTCTCTTATTTCCTCATCATCAACAAGGGTGACATCAACCTCAGCGGAATTTCCGAATTTTTCAAATTCCAATGTTGCATTGCAGGCCTTTCGTATCAGCAGTTTTGTGCCAACGGGAAGCCTCACTTTATTTTGTTTTGAAAAAATATTTACCTTAACACTCATTTCTTTTCACCGCTTCTTTCATATGCTTTGATTATTTCCTGCACCAATCTGTGCCTTACAACATCCTTTGCCGTAAGTCTCCTAATAGCAATATCCTCAATTCCTTTAAGAATTCTGACCGCATCCTTAAGTCCCGAAGTTTTGCCCTTAGGAAGGTCGATTTGGGTAACGTCTCCCGTCACGACCGCCTTTGAGTTAAAGCCCAAACGGGTTAAAAACATCTTCATCTGCTCACAGGTGGTATTTTGAGCCTCGTCTAAAATAATGAAACTGTCATCCAAAGTTCTGCCCCTCATATATGCCAAGGGAGCCACCTCAATATCTCCCCTTTCCTGACATTTTTGGAAGTTTTCCGCTCCCAGCATATCATAAAGTGCATCATATAAAGGTCTGAGATACGGGTCAACCTTTTGTTGCAAATCACCGGGAAGAAAACCCAAACTCTCCCCCGCTTCAACGGCAGGTCTGGTGAGGATTATCCGACTGATTTCCTTTGCCCTGAAAGCACTGACCGCCGCCGCCACCGCCAAATAGGTTTTGCCCGTTCCCGCAGGACCCACGCCTATGGTTACGGTGTTATTTTTAATGGCATCAATATATGCTTTCTGCCCCACGGTTTTAGGTTTTATGGGTTTTCCTTTAGCGGTTATGCAAATACAGTTAGCATCGGTGACGGAGGTTATACTTTCCTCCTCACCGTCCGCCACGAGCGAGGAAACATATTCCACAGTTCTGTCGGTTATCTCTTCACCTTTTTTTATCATAACAATCAGTCCCTTAACAGTCCGTACCGCATCGTTTACCGCCGTAGGCTCACCCTTAATCTTAATGCGGTTGCCCATAGAGGTAACAGCAACGCCGTATTTCTTTTCAATTAGTTTTATATTAACATCAAAATTCCCGAACAAATCAATTAAATCTTCAATTCTTTCAACGTCGATTATTTGTTCAAACAAGGCAGACTTCTCCTTATATTTTAATATCTAATTTATTTTACCACAATCTTCCCCTAATTTCCAGCACTAATTATTAAATTATCATCTATTGCAATATTTTGTTCCCTTTCAACCTCCGCTTTTAAGGTAACTCCCTTTTCGGTTTTGATAAACTCTTTATGTTTAAGTTCTCCGTTTTCGGTTTTTTCCATTTGTTCTTTAAGCCTTTTTTCAAGCCGACTGCACAACTCTTCATAGGAATATGTAACCTTTTCCTCTTTTAAAAACACAAAATTTTTCGTGTGTATCTTAATCGGCAAATTCACCGAAAAAAGTTTTAAAATTTTTTCATTTCTTTCGGTTTCAAAGGGTTCTTTTTCCGTTCCTAAATACAAAGGGATTTTAAACCCAAAAGCCTCTATAACGGTTTTGGTTTTAGTTTTTCCCATTGGGACTGAATGTTTCTGGGAATAATTTTCGTTTAAACTTATGTCCTCCATGGTTTTGGCATATACCTTACCCCTTGAATTTACAAATCGGGTAACATCGGCGGTTTCGATAATGCCCGAAACCAGCAAATCGCCCTTTTTAACCGCCTGACCCACCGACACAACACTCGTTCCCGAGGTTATATCCATTTTTTCAATAATCCCGTCGCATTCTGCCTTTAGGTTAGAATAGGTTTTCTGCTTGTCGCCTTCTTTTGTTTCGGTTACATTAACGGTCAAACGGCTTCCCTCAACATTAAGGGAACTCCAAGCCACCCCGTCAAGACAGAGCATTAGTTCCTCACGTTTGAGTTTGGGGTAAAAACTGTCCTTTCTAATACCGATATCAAGCCCTATACTGTGGCAGGCGGATAAGATTTTCTCCCTGCTTACTTTTTGGTTTCCCTCAACATCAATTATCCAAATATAGCCTGACATTAACTGAATTACGGTAAAAAACAACACCGCTCCCACAAATATACCGCTGCGTTTTCGATATCGGTTCAGAATAAAGGGCACACCCCTCTTTTTAAGGATATGCACCTTTACTTCCTTTCCTCTTATAACACTTCTTAAAAACCTAAAATCTCTTACTAATATGTTGCACTCGATTTTTCCCTCTTTCAGTCGGTTATTCCACAGTGTTATGCCGTTTTGAGCACAAAGGGTCAATGCTCTCTCCTTAAAATCGCCGTAAATACTAATCCTTAAAAAACCGAATATAATTCTGTAAAGAAAAATAATCATACTAAACCTCTATACAAATTCCACCGAAGATATTTTGCCCTTAACGGTTATTTGACGGTTTTCAAAAAACACAATATTAAAACCTATTCCGCAAAGAATGACCGTGCCTTTCGTGAGCCTCAGCCTTAAATAGGTGTCTCTGTATTCATAAACCCCTAAACATCCGTCAACGGTAATTCGGGTGTTACCGCAGATTTCAATCCTTGCCGAGCCTATATTTTCCCGAGCGGTTTCATCTTCCGAAAAACCGCCCAGTTTCCATTTACTTTTTTTCTTTTTAAGTTTTAACCTGTCGCCCACAAAAATCCGCTCCTTACAGATAATACTATGAAGATTTCATACTTTAAATGCATACATATAAATAGGTGAGCGAAAATGAAAAAACCTTTTAAAAAAATAAAATTCTTACCCTCCTTTTTGGTTTTGATGTTTGGCATTCTTTTAATATTAAACCCTGATACTTGCCGGGAAAATGTGGCAAAAGCCATAATTATCTGCGGGCAGGTTTTAATTCCCTCCCTGTTTCCCTTTGGAGTTTGTGTGCTTTTTATACTCAAAAGCGATGCCTTAAAACGCATAAACCCTTCTTTACTGATATTTTTATTTTCCCTTTTAGGGGGATACCCCATGGGTGCAAAACTGATAAACGAAGAAGTTTTGTCTAAAAGGCTTGATACCGAAAATGCCGAAAAAATGCTTCATTCTTGTGTTAACGCAGGTCCTGCCTTTATTGTGTCGGCAGTGGGTGCCGGAGTTTTAAACAGCCAAAAAATAGGCTACGTTTTGTTAGTTTCACACATCCTGGCATCTCTTGTAATCTGCCTTATATCGGTCCCTATTCGCCAAAACAAAACAGAAAAGCGGGAGTATATTTCACCTATTGATAATTTTGTTATCTCCGCCGCCGAATCTGCAAAGGCGGTTATGAGCATTTGCGGGTTTGTTATTCTCTTTTCGGTTTTAACGGGGTATTTAGAATTTTACGGCAATCGTTTCCCGATTTTAATACCCCTTATATACCTTACCGAAATCACCGTGGCGGTCACCAAAACCCGAAATATTGTTTTAATATCTTTCCTCTTAGGATTTTCGGGGTTTTGTATCTGGGCACAGGTTTTGTCGGTGGGGAAAGACATAAAAATCAATATAGTGAAGTTTGCATTTTACCGTTTAATTCACGGAACATTAAGTGCGGTCTTCACCTACATAACACTCAAGATAATTCCTTTGGAAATTCCCGGTTTTTCAAACGGTGTAAATTTCAGTTCCAAACCCTTTGTTTCGTCTGCCGCATTGGGTATTTCCCTGCTTATTTTGGGCATTGTTTTCGTAATTTCACTATCCAACGACCGAGAAAACAGAAAAATACTTGAAGAATTTATATAATGTGTGGTAAAATGTTAACGGTGATAAAAAATGAAAAAAATGTTTGATAAAACTCTGCCTAAAAAATGTGAATACTGCGTTTTTGCATCTCCTATAGGGGACGAGCGGGATATGGTCTGCAAAAAAAGAGGAATCGTTCTGCGGGACGATTTGTGCCGAAAATATAAATACGACCCTCTTAAAAGAGAGCCGAAAAAACAACTGATTTCAAACAACTACTCCCCCGAAGATTTTCTGCTGTAAAAAAACTTCATATAAAAAGCAACGCACCGAGCAGTAAAAATGCTCGGTGTGTCGCTTTTATGGATTTCTAATATTAAATATTGATATTTTTCTTTTTGTTTTTAACAATAATTACAGTTAAAACTGCTCCTGCAATCAAAACAACTGCAACAATTGCAATTATAATCCAAAGAGTATTATTAGATTCTGTGGATTGTTCTGTGGTTTCCGGAGCAACATCTGTATTTGCAGAATTACTTGTACCCAACTTACATACCGCATAGTTGCTGAAGTATGTAAGTTTTGCAGATACCGTTTTGCCGTCTTCACTTATGGTAGATTCAAGTTTTTCAAAGTTGCCGTCATCTGCAATATAGTATACTGCTACATCAGTGCCATATCCCTCAGGTATATTAAAGGTTACAGTAACTTCACCGCCCGGTTGAACCTCTGTGCCATTTAATACTGCGGAAATATCGTAAAGAGTAAATGTATCTGATGTTTCCACAAGAATATTTTTAACCGATTCATAAACAGAACTGTCTTGCTTGATTTCCTCAACCGTCACTTGTGCACCTTCTGTGAATACACCAACCTCGGTTTGGAAAAGAATACCGGTGGCTTCGTCCTTTTGTGAGCAAGGGATAACCTCGCTTGTGGTTTCACCGCAACGCTTACATTTGCCCTCTTTAAGACCGGTAGTGCTGATAGTTGCCTCTTTTACAATGGTTGGGTTCTCAAAATCGTGACCTAATGCATTGGTTTTTCTGGTTTCCACAGCATTGCATTTTGAGCAGGTTCTATTTTGAGTTCCTCCCTCGGTACAGGTGGCGCTTTTATCATTTTTCCAAGAACCGAAATTATGTCCGGTTGCCTTTAAAGTGTTTGTGGTCTCCGCACCGCAACGTGTACACTTTCCGCTTTCAATGCCGGTTTCGGTACAAGTGGGCTGCTTAGTCACCGTGGGATTTGAGAATTTATGACCGAGTGCCGCAATATCCTTTGTTTCGGTAGCTGAGCATTTTGAACATTTGCGGGTCTCCACTCCCTTTTCCGTACAGGTAGGCTCTTTTGTTGTAGCCCAAGCACCGTAACTGTGACCTGTTGCCGGAACCGACTGACTTTCGGTTTTTCCGCAAACAGAACAGGTGCGGGTTTGTGTACCTGCGGCGGTACAGGTGGGTTGCTTTGTCACTTGATAACCGCTCCAGTTGTGACTGTTAGTTTTTGCTATGGTTTCGGTTTTTGTTGCGTTACAAGCGGTACAAGTATAGGTCTTAATACCTGCTTCCTTGCAGGTTGCGGCCTTTGTAATCTTGCCATTATCCCAATTGTGTATAGCTGTTTCAACTTCATCACAAGCAGAGCATATGCGCTTATGATTATTGTTATCCACTTTGTTCCATTCACCAAAGGTATGATTTTTGCAGATAACTTTAACGGTAACTGAACCGGCAACGCTCTCTACGGTAGTAGCACCGTTCTTAATAACAGCATCAGTTTTAATAGTAGTATTCTTCAAAGTGGCATTATCTTTTACCTTTAAAACATATTTAAATATAGCACCACTTTTTTCTACTACAGGGGTATAAGCGATAGCAGCACTTGTACCGTTAAAATCGGCGAGAGTTGCACCTGTTAATAACCATTCGCCTGATACCATTTCAAATACGTTTTTATCATAATTGGGAGTTAATGCCATAGACTTAAAGGGAGCAGAGTCCTTTAAAGAAACTGTAACTGTAATTGTATCTCCAAGTTTAACAACATTGGCGGAAGAATTAGAGTTAACCTGTGCACTTCCTGCTGCAAACGCAGAAATAGAAAGCGAAAACATTAACGCTAAACATACCAATAGACTTATAATCTTTTTCATCATTCTATCTCCTTATTTGTGTAATGGATACTGTTCGGGCAATAATGTATAATAAAGCAGATAAATTGCATCATCGCTATCTACATCGCCATCGCCGTCGAAGTCACATTTTTGGTTTATAGAAATGCTTTCGGGTAAAAGAGTGTAATAAAGAAGATTAATTGCATCCTCACTATCAACCACTTCGTTGCCGTTTGTGTCACCCAAAATATATGTGAGAGCAGGTTTTATATCATATCTTTCTTCGTGATTGCAAACCTTACAAGTATGAGTGGTGTAACCCTCAACTTTATATTCGGGTTCAACAACAGTACTTTCGCCATAGGTATGGCCATTAGCCGCTATCTCTTCATAAGTAGTGTAGTCACATCTTGAGCAATCTTCATATGCATTCCAACCGATTTCGGTACAGGTGGGTACCTTTGCGTCATGCTGAGTTAAATCGTGACCAAGTGCTGCTAACTCTACGTAGGTAGTATAATCGCATCTGGAGCAGGTGTTATAAGCTTCCCAACCGATTTCGGTACAGGTGGGTGCCTTTGAATCATGAGGTATTGTATCATGGCCTAAAGCATCAATAATAAAGTTTTCTCTTGAAAGCTCTGCATTACAAACCGAACAGTATACTACCATATCGTATGAACCATTGTTGGTACAATCAGCTTCAACACGGTTTTCTTCAACAGCTCCAGCCTCGGTGTGGCCATGAGCATCGATAACGAAACTTTCTCTTGAAAGCTCTTCATTACAAACTGAGCAGTATACTACCATATCGTATGAACCATTGTTGGTACAATCAGCTTCAACACGGTTTTCTTCAACAGCTTCAGCCTCGGTGTGGCCATTTGCAGCAACATAGTTGCCGATGACAGCCATATCGCAATTTGCACAAGAATAGGTTGTATAACCTTCTTCCGTACAAGTGGGCTCAGTTACAACGCCATTAGCGGTATCGATTTTGTGAATTTCAAAACTTGTAGAATCGCCTACAAAAGGAACAACAGTTTCATGAGCGGGGTCTGTAATCATACAGTTGTATTCATCATTATTAGATAACTGAGCTACTACTTCGGTTTCGCCACAGAAACTGTCTTTGGTCCTAAAGTTAATTGTGAACATATCCCCTGCTGCAGAAGAAACTTCGTTTAAAATAGCAGTGAAAAGCAGATAACCATTTTTATTTTGAATTGTTTCAAGATTATCAACACCAAAAAGTTCATTTGTGGTATAGCCTACATATTCTAATGCTTCAGGTTCATAAGAAACCTTGAGTACAAGATAGTCAATTCCGGTATTTTTGACTGCGCTGATCGTTACTTTTACATCTTCGCCGGCATTATAAATTATCGGAGAAGAAGAAACGGGAGTGGTGGTCTCTGCCGCCACTCCCACCTCAAATACATTAAGTGACTCAGCTCCAACTGAAACAGTGAAAGCTGATAAGATCAGAGCCGCAGCCAAAAAAATCGCTAAGATTCTTTTGAGTTGCATCTCTATACCTCCAAATTATTAGTTAAGATAGTCTTCATTGCCGACTGCTGCACCACGAAGGAGAGCGAAGTCCTTACCGTTGATGCTACCATCTTTATTTAAGTCGTAAATTGCGTTGTATTCGCCTTCAGAAGCACTGGAAACCCACTTAGCATACGCTAAAACGTCCTGAGCATCGATTACATTATCAACATCAGAATTAGAGTTACCAAGCATTACAACTTCAATTTGAGCACTTGCATCATAAGTTACTTCCACTTCGTTCAAAAGAACTTCGGTATCGCGAGTAACGGTAACATATGAGGTGCTTACCTGTGCAACGCCGGTAAAGTCTTTATTAACCTTAAAAGTAAGAGTTGCAACAAGATACTTACCTGCGGTAAATTCCTTACCTGCATATGTCATACCCATGTTGGGCATAAGTTTAACAGTCGTAGCATTTGTAAGATTGGAATCGAGTATAGCAAATGCATTACCATTCTTAACGTCAACTAATTCAAGTTTATCATCGAAGTTAAACTCGCAATTGAAAGCATAAAGTCTAGCAAAATCGGTTTCCATATAAACGTTGAAGGTTACGTAACCGGAGTTAACAGCAACATCTGTTCCGTTGATACCGGAAATCTCATAGGTGATATTAACAACTTCTTTAACTCTGTCAACAACTGCCTGAGCAACGAGTACTTCGTCACAAACGGAGCAGTGCTTACCTTCGGTAAGGCCGGTTTCGTCATAAGTAGGAGCAACAGCCTCATCGATAACTTCAGTGTGGCCAAGAGCATCTACATATGTATCGACAAAACTATCATCACATCTTGAGCAGGTGTGGGTTGTGTATCCACCGGTTGTGCAGGTCGGGGCAGTTACTACTGCTTGATGATCATGTCCGAGTGCATCTACCTCTGAATCAACATATGTATCATTACATCTTGAGCAGGTGTGGGTTGTGTATCCATCGGTTGTGCAGGTCGGGGCAGTTACTGCATCATTATAATCATGTCCGAGTGCATCTACCTCTGAATCAACATATGTATCATTACATCTTGAGCAGGTGTGGGTTGTGTATCCATCGGTTGTGCAAGTAGGATCAGTTACGACTGCATCATATTCATGTCCGAGTGGATCGGTTACATAATCTCTCCACACACCCTGACAAACTGTACACTTCTTAACGTAATACTCTCCTTCAATACAAGTAGCATCAACATGTCCTATTGTTGTACTGGTGCTGTGGCCCAATGCAGGAACTATTGTATCAACATATGTATCATTACATCTTGAACAGGTGTGGGTTGTGTATCCATCGGTTGTACAAGTGGGAGCAGTTACTACTGATGTATAGTTGTGACCAAGAGCTTGCTTTTCAACATAAGTTGTGTAATCACCTCTTGAGCAGGTGTCATAAGCATCCCAACCGATTTCGGTGCAGGTGGGAGCCTGTGCATCATGATGTACTAAATCATGATCAAGGGCATTTACATAATCGTCAACATATATGTCATTGCATCTTGAACAGGTATGTGTTGTATAACCCTGTTCTGTGCAGGTGGGAGCAGTTGCTACTGCAACATAATCATGATTATTAGGATCAATATCAGTTACAGTTTGTTCAACTACCACCTTTCCGCAAATTTCACACGACACTTCGTGTGATAAACCGGTAGTGGTGCAAGTAGCGGCAACCGCAGGCTTTGAAGATACCAGCTTATGCATGTTGATATCAGAGGGTACCACGTTATCAGTATAACTATCATTACATCTTGAGCAGGTATGGGTTGTGTATCCATCGGTTGTGCAGGTGGGAGCAGTTACTACTGCAACATAGTCATGATCTAAAGCAGGGACAACATTTTGAGCAACAATAACCGCTTGGCAAACTGAACAATGCGATCCTTCGGTAAGACCGGTTTCTGTACAGGTGGGTTCAACCGCTTCATCAACTACTACTGTATGTCCTAAAGGCTCATTAACCGGTTCAGTAATCGTATAACCACAATCTTTACATTCGTATGTAACATTTTTGGCCTTATCACAGGTAGCGGCATCAATTCCGATTATTACATAGTCATGATATCCTCGGCAAGCGATTGTTTCGCGTTTTGTATCGCCACAGTTAGCACACTCATAATCAATATAACCGTCGTCTACACAAGTGGCTTCCGTTCTGCCGATTTCTTGATAATTATGACCAATTGCAGAAATTGTTACAGTTTCGCGGCTGATTTCTGCATTGCATACCTCGCAGTATACAACAGAATCATAATGTCCGTCATTTTCACAATCTGCATTAACTCTGCCCTCTTCAACTGGACTTTTGGGTGTATGACCCAAGGCATCTACATATGTATCAACCTTTGTAGCATTGCATCTCGAACAGGTATGAGTTGTATATCCCTGTTCTGTGCAGGTAGGAGCAGTTATTACTCCATCATCATAATCATGACCTAAAGCAGATTTCTCTTGATAATTTGTATCACCGCAAACGCTGCAAGTATGATATGCATCCCAACCGATTTCTGTGCAGGTAGGATCCTTCGCATCGGTATCTACATAATTATGCGCACCGGTTGCGGGTAAAGCGATAAAATAATCCTTACCGCAATCATTGCACTTATACAATTCATAACCATTTTGCGCACAAGTAGCTGGAATGGTTTCCTTTAACGTTCCTGTTCTTGTTGCAGAATCACATTCACATAACAATTGTGATTCAACAGCAAAGGTCGGAACAACGAGCTGTGCCGCCATCATAGCAAGTGATAGAAGCAAAACTAATACCTTTGATAATTTGCTTTTCATATAATTTTTCCTCCTTAATTTTATGACATAGCTAATGATGATTTTTCGGGTGATCTCTTTGCTTGATGATCATAGAATAAACACCTCTCAAAACACGAAAAAAATAGCTATTGTCAAAAGGTGTACCTTTTGGCAATAACTATTTTTGATAAGTAAATTCAAATTAACGCTATTTATTACGTGATATTTTGCAATTTTTTTAAAAAAAGGCTTGATTTTTCAAAAAAGTATGATATAATACACTTGATTAAGAATCGGTCAAAAGGTACACCTTTTGACCGATTTTTTACTTATTCATTATATTGTATTCCCGTCTACGACGGTAGAAAGTTGATGTACTCATATCGCAAAGTTTGAGAGCATCGGCAGTTGATATCTTTCCTTTATCCCATTCTCTTATTATTTTATCAAAGTCTTCGGGTGCCGGCAATTCCGGTCTGCCGAATTTAACACCCTTTGCTTTTGCGGCGGCAATGCCTTGTGCTTGCCGCTTTTTAATGTTTTCTCGTTCACTCTGTGCCACAAAAGAAAGTATCTGCAACACAAGGTCTGCAATAAAGGTTCCCATCAAATCTTTACCATTTCGAGTATCAAGTAGCGGCATATCAATTACGCAAATATCGATACCAATATCCTTTGTCAGTATCCGCCATTGCTTTTGAATATCCTCGTAATTGCGCCCCAAACGGTCGATACTCAGTATGTAGAGCAAATCTCCCTCTTTTAACTTCTTAACGAGTTTCTTATATTGCGGCCGCTCAAAATCTTTACCCGACTGCTTATCAATATAAACATTGCCATTCGGAACATTGCTATCGCTCATAGCAATCATCTGCCTGTCCTCGTTCTGGTCGGTACTTGATACCCGAACATATCCGTAAATCTTACCCATAATAAATCCTCCTATACGATATACTATATATAGAAAGAAATTTTTTGTCCATTTGTAAAACAGAGGGCATTTTTTCTTTTTAAACGGAAATTTATACAATTTTTAACCATTGGCTTTAAAAACCATAGCAATAAAACTGCCCAAGCGTTTTTTTAGAACACTTGGGCAAAAATGCAGTCTTTTTGTATAAAATTTTACTTTTTCATAATAATAATATCGGGTGATAACATTGTCTTTAATCCAATGTGACGAGGCTTGTAAATACCAAAAGGAAGGTTTTTGTCAACTGAAAAATTTTGCAACGGTGAATTTAAGTGGCAGCACCTGCCCCTATTTCAGACCCATAACACTAAATCAGGTTGATAGCCTCCTTAAGACTTCTGACACCGCAAAGTTCTAAATCAGAGGGGCAGGAACTTAGTTGCTTTAATGCGGACTTAGGCAAAATGCAGCGGGTAAATCCAAGGCGACCTGCCTCGCTTATTCGTGCATTTATGCGGGACACAGAACGGATTTCTCCCGAAAGTCCGATTTCGCCGAAAACAATGGTTTTGTCGTCAATGGGAACGTCTTTAAGTCCCGATACCAGTGAGAGTGCCACCGCTAAATCAGCGGCAGGCTCGTCAAGACGCATACCGCCCACAATATTTACATAAGCGTCTAAATTGCTCAAATTAACACCGATTCTCTTCTCCAGAACCGCCAGCAAAAGGTTAAGTCGGTTATAGTCAAAGCCGGTTGCAGTACGTCTCGGGTTTCCGAAACCGCTGGGGGTCACAAGTCCCTGCACCTCAGCCAAAATAGGTCTTGTCCCCTCTATAACACAGGTAATGCAACCGCCCGAAACATTATTCATTCTGCCCGACAAAAGCATTGCAGAGGGATTTTCGACCTCTTTGAGCCCCTCTTCGGTCATTTCAAAAACGCCTATTTCGTTGGTGGAGCCAAAGCGGTTTTTAATGCCACGCAAAATTCGGTATGCCTGATTCCGCTCCCCCTCAAAGTAAAGAACGGTGTCAACAATATGTTCCATAACCTTAGGACCCGCAATATCCCCACCCTTATTAACGTGACCCACAATAATAATGGGAATTTCCAAAGCCTTGCCTGTGCGAAGCAGCATATTTGTGGACTCTCTGACCTGAACGATACTCCCCGGGGACGAGGAAAGTTCGGCAATCTGCATTGTTTGAATTGAGTCAATCATAACAAGGTCGGGCTTTGCCGATTTAATGTATTCACAAACCGATAAAACATCGGTTTCGGTCATAACCGAAACGCTGTCACTCTCAGCGCCCAATCTTCCGGCACGCATTTTAATCTGTGCCGCTGACTCTTCCCCCGAAACATACAGTATCTTAATATTGTTTTCAAGTGCCTTGCAAATCTGCAAAAGTATGGTGGATTTGCCGATACCCGGGTCACCGCTTAAAAGAGTTACGGAACCTTTAACAATTCCGCCGCCCAAAACTCTGTCTAATTCGCCAATCCCCGTTACATAACGAGGTTCATCGCCGATGCTGATTTTTGAAAGAGGTGTGGCGGAAGCGGCGGAGGCAGAAATGCGTGTTACACTTCCCGATTTTACGGGAACCGCTATCTCCTCCTCTAAGGTATTCCATGCATTGCAGGAAGGGCATTTGCCCAGCCATTTTGCCGATTCGTATCCGCATTCTCTGCAAACATAAACAGTCTTAACCTTTGGTGACATTCCTTATTTCTCCTTTGTTTCAAAGTATTCCATTATTCCGCAAAAACAGCAAAACGCCATTTTCTTTTGATATTCTGTATCCTTAAGCAGTTCGAGTTCTGCACGGTTACTTAAAAAGCCGCACTCCACAAGCACCGCAGGAATGGTGGCATTATAAAGCAGGTAGGTGCCGGTGGTTGCCTTCTTGTTGACCCTTGTATTTTCGGGTTGCAAAAGGGACACAATTGAGTTTTGAATTGCCTCCCCCAAAACTTTAGACTCCTCGATTTTTCCGTTATAAAACACCTGAGAACCTTTAGCGGCAGAGGTTGTAAACTTGTTTAAATGAATGCTGACAAAAACCCCATCAGGGTAGTCATTCATAAGTTTCAGTCGGTTTTGAAGATCGCTCTTTTTCCTGATAGCAATGGTATCGGTTTCC
The DNA here is from genome assembly GCA_045580545.1 of Acutalibacteraceae bacterium. Taxonomy (GTDB): domain Bacteria; phylum Bacillota; class Clostridia; order Oscillospirales; family Acutalibacteraceae; genus UBA737. The sequence goes on from JAZNOA010000042.1 coordinate 27,158, forward strand.
ACATCATCGGTGGAAACATCAGTGTCCCTTGTGGAAATAACCCTGTACCCCGCAGATTTGAGCATTTCTTTCAAAAGCACAGAAATTTTAAGGTTTATGTCCTTTTCGACGGTACCGTCATGTGCCACCGCTCCCCCGTCAAACCCGCCGTGGGCTGAGTTAGCTAATACTATACTTTTTTAGTAATTCTGTATATTTTGTCGTTTTTTGACTGTGGAAAACATCTATATTTTCCACTCGATTTTAATTTCTCTCTTGCCACTCTTTTGGAGCTTCCCGATGAAGATTTTGCTTATAAATTCATCGGCAATCTCGAATGTAAGGGTGTCAATTTTTCGGTACTTTTCGAGTATCGATTTCGTATCCGTTTTTGTTTCACCGCCTGATAATGCGGCGAGCTTTGATTTCAAAATTTCGATGCGTTTTTCTGTATCAAGAGTTTCCTTTTGATAGCTTTCTCGGTATTTTATAAACTCCTCTACGGTAATGATACCGTCTAATTTGTCTGTGTACATCTGAGCCATTCGGTTATCGTTCCGCTTTACCTTTTCTTCAAGCTCAGCAATCTGCGACCGCAAGGTTTTAGCACCGTTCTTTTTTCTTTTTGGTGCATCTAACTTGCCAATCTGCTTTTCGTCATAGTATTTATCAAGTAATTTATTGATTTCATCAACTACGATTTGCTCTAACTCGTCAAGGCGAATACTGTGTTCGTTGTCACAAACTCCGTTAGTGGTTTTCCGAGTTCTGCAAGAAAGGTAGTTATATCTTCCGTCACGCAACTTATAACTCATTTTCCACATTGTGTTGCCACACTCGGCACAAAACACCTTTTTAGCAAGTGAATAACAACTGCCGCTTGGAATTTTTTGACCTCTGCCTCGGGAAAGCCGAATCTCTTGCGCTTTATAAAAGGTTTCTTTAGAAATAATCGGCTCGTGGGTATCTTCAACAATATCCCACTCACTTTGCGGCTTTTTACGGCGTTTACCCGTTTTGTAGTTTACAACCTCTTGTCTGCCCTGCACCAAAGCACCTGTATACTCAAATCGGCGAAGAATTGCATAAACAGCCGAATCGGACCAGGTTGTCCTAGGCGCATTGTTCTTTTCATAATTGCCGTTATAATACTTAGAGCCAAGCTCCTTTTTGTGAACACAAGGCGGTGGAATCATTTCATCATTTAATATCTTTGCTATTGCTATGTAACCTAGTCCACCGATATATAAATCAAATATCCGCTGAACTATGGGAGCCGCAACTTCATCAATAATTAATTGATTCTTGTTATCAGGGTCAATTAAATAGCCGTAAGGTGCAAAAGAGCCGACAAACTCGCCGTTTTTCCTCTTAACACTTAAAGTGGCTTTAACGTTGTCCGATAACTCCTCTAACTGCCATTCATTTACAAGCCCGTTGATTTGCCTTGTTTTCTTGTTGCCTTTAATGTTGGTGTCAATGTTATCAACAACCGCAACAAACCGCACACCCCATTCGGGGAACTTTCCGTGAATGAAGTGTTCAATCATTTCCATATCACGTGAAAAACGGGATTGTGTTTTGCAGACAACTATTGTGCATCTGCCTTCTTCGCAGTCTTTGAGCACCTGATTCCAAGCAGGTCTTGAGGCGTCGGCACCACTGTAATCCTCATCACAGTAAATGCCGTTGATTTGCCATCCTTTCTCGATACAGTAGTTTATTAGCATCGTCTTTTGATTTTGGATACTTTCGCTCTCGTCAGTCTTGTTTTTCTTATCCCTATCCTCTGAAGAAAGGCGAACATAAATATCCGCTATTTCAGTTAGCATTTTCAAAGCACTCCTTCCCACTTAGGTCCTGAGTGCTGCCGTGAAATGCAACACTATTATTATAATCTAATTCGTATAATTTTTCAATATCCATAACGCAAAGAGTTCTAATTGAGTTGTTGATTTTTTCCTTGCGCTCTGCCTCGCTGATTTCGGAGAACGCATTAACTACAATATATTCAGTTTTATTTTTCTTCATATAACACGTCCTCCTTACCTACATAATATTTATGCTGATTTAAATACTTTAATGTTTTCAGCATTACTAAAATCCTTTCCGACAACCATAATTTGAGCAAAGCTCGAATGTCGGGAAAGTATTAAGTAATCTTTTTTATGAGTTTCAAGAAAACATTAACTCAGCGAATTCTTTTAATTTCATTTGAATAAGTGTTGTTTACATCATTACGCGAATGTCCCATAGATTCGGAAAGTTCTCGTTCAATTTGTGCATCAGTCATTTTGCCTTCGGCCTTGTATCGGGCTTTGGTTTCTTGATAAAATAGATGCCTGAGACTATGCCAATGTATCGATTGTTCTCTTGGTCGTTTGCCTGGACTTTTATACTTTGTGCGCTCGGGGTCCATAAATTTCTTTTTATTGTTGTTCATCCAGTTATCCAAAGATTTACTTTTCTTTTTAACACTGTTTGTATGGTTATCGCATATAACATAGTCCATAGAACTTTTGCTGTTTTTCTGAGCGTATGCCAATACTCGTCTTAAAATGTTCTCCTGCATTTTGGTTTCGACCGGTATATCTCTCGGCCTACCGCCTTTGGTATTGGTAAGATTTAATTGTTTGTATTTCAGTGCATACTCAATTTGATGCACACGCAAGGTTACAAACTCCTCGTGGCGAAGTCCAAAATATCTGTCCATATATGCCTCTATAACCGCATCCATACGACCCATATCAAGCGCGACTTTGATAAGGTCATCAAACTCATGTGGAAGAATAGATTTATCCTTTACATATAATTGGCGTTTGGCAACGAAGAAACATTTATTACTCTTAGGCAAATTTCTTTTAGGGTTCATTCGTTGATGCACCCACTTTATACCGGATAATTCGGTGAGTATATATCCGGGCTTACAACCGCTGATTTGTAGATGTTCAATATAACTTCGTACGTGGCGCACTTCAACATTTCTAAAATTCTGCAATGTGGTATTCTCTCCTAAATACCCGCAGAATCTATTCATTACTGCTTTATAGCGTCTACGTGTTTTAAAACTTCCTTGATTTGACCTATCAATCACAGGAAGAGTT
>JAZNOA010000043.1:0-16877 GCA_045580545.1 Acutalibacteraceae bacterium
CTCGAACCCACGACCTCTAGCGTGACAGGCTAGCGTTCTAACCAACTGAACTACCAGGCCAAATGGTGGGAACAACAGGGCTCGAACCTGTGACCCTCTGCTTGTAAGGCAGATGCTCTCCCAGCTGAGCTATGCTCCCACATGCTGGCTTGCGCTGGCGTGCTAACTTCACTATCACTCACCGGCGACGAACATTATATTACCACAACAATACCTCTTTGTCAAGAACTTTTTTTAATATTTTTAATTTTTTTATTAAAACCTGAAAACCTCACACAATCAGTATATTATCTGTTCCTTATTATTATGCTGAGTTCCCTTAAAATCCACCGCACCGAGAAAACACAAACCGTAATTTTACTAAGGCCGCAAACAAAATATACAAAATATGCAAATCCGTCAAGTCGGGTAAAAAGTCTGCCCACAGTAACGGTGCTTACCGCACTGCTGAACGGAAACTGTAGAACGCCTGCGATTTCGGGTGAAAACAGCAGAACGGAAGAAAGTATTCCAAGTCCTAAAAATATACCGCCGACAAGCACACCGAAAAAACCCGATTTTAATTTATTTTCCCTTAAAACGCCCTTTAAAAATACGGGCAGAACCGCAACCTGCAAAACGGGGTTAATTAAATAAGGTTTTAACTGAGAAAAAAGTTCCCTGAAACTTGGCAGACGGAATATGAAAATATTTCGCAAATCGTATCTGTCTGAGGCAGCAATAAAAAAGAAGACCACCGCAAAGCCGGACAGCACACCGCTTATTAAAGCAAACTTCAAAATGCTTTTCTCGTTTTGAATGAAAAAATAGATTACCGCTACCAAAAGCACCGCCACAATTAAAAACATAGGCGTTTCAGGCAGCATTACCGCCGACACAAATTCAGTTAAAGCCTTAAAGGCGGCAGCCCCGCTGAAAAGGGCAAAAATTCCTGCAGATATAAGACATATAATATATACTGCCTTTTTTAACCCACCGCTTGAAGATTTAGTTTCCGAAATTTTTCCAAAAATGATACTTGACAACCAAAACACTAGAAAAACCAAAGGCAGCGAAGCCAAAAATGCCAAAAACGTGAAACCATCTGCCCCATTTTCGGGAAGTGAAAAAATTCCGTTTCCCAAAACAAATAGGGCGGATATTGTGATAATATGGGGAGTAAATTCCGCTTTTTTATTCATTCACTCTCACCTCAATTTTGCTGTTTTTAAAGTATTCGGTATAGTTGTTTTTTATTTTTCGCCAAAGTTTAGGGTTTTGCTTTTCAATTATGTTAGAAAACCCGAAAATATCCCTGCCCGAAGTTTTTTGCTGTTTTATGAATTCTTCGGTTTTTTTCTTTAAGAAAGAACTTCCTCCCGTAAGTTTTAACCGCATATTAACCCTAATCACAAGGTTTTCTTCCAAGGAAAAATCGTAAGTGGTTTTTGAAAAGTTTATTGTTGTTTTTCTGCCCTCAACAACAAACTCCCCCCTCGACACCCTATCAGTCACAAGGAAATACAGCCCCGCTTCCTCTGTGCTTAACGGACAAATTTCCCCGTAATCCTCAAAAACGGTCAATCCATCAAGAGAAAATTCCTCTCCATTGACGGCAATGTATGGCAAAGAAAATATTTTAAAGGGCTTTTGTGTCTTACTCCTTACCTCATAAAGGCGGTTTTCTATTGACTGCCCCGTTTCTTCTTCCGCTACCTCCAGCATACTCATTAAGTCATACCCCACCGCCACAGAGGATATAGGTTTTGATGCGAGGAGTTTTTCGGCACTTTCGGTGAAAATCAGCATAGATCCGATATTAAGTTCCTTGTTTTCACTGCAATAATTTAATATTTCTTTGAACATTTCGGCGTCAATACTTTTGCCGATAACCGTCACTGCGTTGTGACCCAAAGACAGAGGTTGAGTAATTTTAGATATAATTCGGCTATATGCCTCATCAATACTTCCCCCTATTCCCTCAAGGACAGTATTCTGCTTGCCTGCATTCATATCCTCGGTGTTAACAACAATCGCTTCCATAAACATTGCATAATTGCTTTCCTGTTTATCAAACCCCAAAGACGCCACAATATACTCCTGCTTATCTGAAGAAATTGCCTCCATTGCCGAGCAACCGCAGAGAAAAAACAAAATACATACACACAAAATCAAACCTAATACTTTTTTCATTTATGCCTTTTGCTCCTAATAAGATTGAAATTAAACTGAGGACGTTCCACCATTTTAGCCCAGGAAGTCCGCCAAAAGGTATCTTTAAGGCTTTGTAAGTCTGCCCGCCTTAGAGAAGCGGTGTAATCCGTGCCGAAAGAGTCAAGGGATATTATGTGCATCACCGTAACGGCGGCACCTATAAAAAATCCCCAAAGCCCGAAAAACGCACTTAAAAAAACGAAAATCAGCCTTAAATAAAAAACCGCTCCTCTAAGCCTTGGTATCATAAGACCGGCGATGCCGCTTAGGGCAATGACTATAAGCATAGGGGTGCTGATTATCCTTGCCTCCACCGCCGCCTGCCCTACAACAAGACCCCCCACAATGCTGAGGGCGTGGCCCAAAGATTGGGGCATTCTGACCCCTGTTTCCTTTAGTATCTCAAAAACGAAAATCATTAAAAGGCACTCGGTGAGCGGTGAAAAGGGAACTCCCCCTCTAAGACCGGACACCGAAATCGCAAGGGCGGTAGGAAGCAGTTCTCGGTGAAAGGAACTAAGAGCAATAAATACAGCGGGAATACTGACCGCCAAGAAAAAGGAGATATAACGAAGCATTCTCCCAACGCTTGAAACGAGAAAATTAAGGTAATAATCCTCATCCGACTGAAAATTCTCGGAAAATAGATAGGGCAAGGTCACCGCTACGGGACTGCCGTTGACGATAATGGCAATTCTGCCCTCAAGCAACTTCCCCGCCACCACATCGGGTCGCTCGGTGGTGCCTGAGGTTTTGAAAACGGAATATTTATGCTCCCTTATATTTTCGGTTATATAATTGGTGTCTAAAATTCCGTCTATATCAATTTGTCTTATCTTTTCCTTAACCCTTTTAACCAGTTGGGGGTCGGCAAGGGAATCTAAATAACATATATAAATTTGAGTGTTACTCCGTCGTCCCACACGCATAGTTTCACTGCAAAGGTCGGGGGTTTGAAGTTTTCTTCTGATTAGTGCAATATTGGAAAGGGCATTTTCCACAAAACCCTCACGGGGGCCGAGCAGCACCCTTTCATCCTCCGGTTCGTCGACGCTCCTTGTTTTAAAACCCTTTGTGTCAACATCTAAGGCTTCCCTACTTCCCTCCAGCAACACAATGGCTTCGCCGAACATTATGCCGTTTAGCATATCGGAAACCTTGGTCTGTTTTTTTACATCTCTCGCAAACAAAATCTGGGTTTCAACAAAATCTGCAAGGGTGGGGCTCGCATTTTCTCGGTTAACGGTTATGAGCGGTCTTATAACCCCGTCATCAAGTTGGGTGGAATCAACCATTCCGTCAAGATATAAAACGGCGGCATTGAAACTCACCGCATTTCGCACCTTTATCTTTTTAATGCGAAAAACCGAGTCCTTTTTAAAAATATCCTCAAAAATTCTAATGTCTTTTTCCAAATCACCCGTTAAGGTCGTGTTTTCAAATTCTTTCACGGTTGCATACATTTCTATCACCTAAATGTATTATGACCCAAAATTTTCCGACTATTGATTTTTTATAGAAGTAACCAATCAAAGCCTAAAAAAATACCTAAGCGAAAAATCGCTTAGGTATCAATTAGGTATCTTGTTCTTTAAAAACTAATATGAATAGGTTATTTTTTATTCGCTCTTTCAAGCCACACAAAACCAACATCAAGTGCTTCATAGAAACTATCCTTGGCGGTTTCCTTTATAACCCTCTTATTATCGGGCAGTTGAATATCGCTATTCATTAAAATAACCTTTACCTTTTCGGGAATATCACCCGCAGAGGTTTTCTTGGTGGAAAGCACCTCAAACTTTATAACCTGAGGCTGTGCCATATCACCGTAATAAATTTCGTTGCCCTTGCGAACCAAAGGCAAACCCTTATAGGTTAAAAAATCAGCCATTATTTTTCTCCTGTTCTTCCACTTCACCGTACAGATTAAAACGGAAAAGTTTGGTTTCGTCTTCAGGGTTTGTGCAACGGAGTGTTGCCTCTGCCACCTCGGTACTCTTTAAAATAGTGCTAAGACCTATCATCTGGCAAAGTTTTGATTTAAGATTAAGCACGTCACCGTCATCGGTTTCAAGATAAACATCTCCGATGCAGGTTTCAATAACCTTAACAAAATCCTCGAAATCTATATTATGAAGTTTAATTCTTTCGCTATCCATACTAAAACTCCTCCTTTTATCAATATATTAAAGTATAAACCATACAAATTGATATGTCAAGTCAATTCATTGTTGACTTTTTGTAAATTTTTATGTACTATTATATTTGTACAGATATGTTAAAATTACACTTTTAGGAGTGAACAATGTGAAAAACGAAAATAAAAATATGGAAACTATCGTTGCCCTTGCAAAGGGCAGAGGCTTTGTTTATCCGGGCAGTGAGATTTACGGCGGACTTGCCAACTCTTGGGACTACGGTCCTTTAGGTGTGGAACTTAAAAACAATGTTAAAAAGGCTTGGTGGAAAAAGTTCGTTCAGGAATGTCCTTATAACGTAGGTCTTGACAGTGCAATTCTAATGAACCCCGAAACTTGGGTGGCATCAGGTCACTTGGGCGGTTTTTCTGACCCACTTATGGACTGTAAGTCCTGCAAAACCCGTCACAGAGCGGATAAGTTAATTGAAGACTATGTTGCAGAAAACGGTCTTTCCGACAATCCTGCCGCTATGAGCGACGAGGAAATGATGAACTACATAAAAGAAAAGGGCATTGTTTGTCCCCATTGCGGTTCTAAGGACTTTACCGATATCCGCAAATTTAACCTTATGTTTAAAACTTTCCAAGGCGTTACGGAGGACAGTTCTTCAACCCTTTACCTCCGCCCCGAAACCGCACAGGGCATTTTCGTAAACTTTAAAAACATTGCCCGTACCTCCCGCAAAAAGATACCTTTCGGTGTGGCACAAATCGGTAAATCCTTCCGCAACGAAATCACCCCCGGAAACTTCATTTTCCGCACCCGTGAATTCGAGCAGATGGAACTTGAGTTCTTCTGCAAGCCCGGAACCGACCTTGAGTGGTTTGAATTTTGGCGTGGCTACTGCAAGAAATGGCTCTTGGATTTAGGTATTGACGAAGAAAGTTTGCGACTTCGTGACCACGATAAGGATGAACTTTGTTTCTATTCAAAAGCCACCACCGACTTTGAGTTTATATTCCCTTTTGGCTGGGGCGAACTTTGGGGCGTGGCAGACAGAACCGACTATGACCTGACACAGCACAGCAACCATTCGGGCGAGGCTATGGAATATTTCGACCCCGAAACAAACGAAAAGTATACTCCTTATGTTATTGAGCCCTCTTTGGGTGCAGACCGTGTACTTTTGGCATTCCTTTGCAACGCTTATGACGAGGAGGAAGACGAAAAGGGCGACAAGCGTGTTGTAATGCGTTTCCACCCTGCCCTTGCTCCCTTTAAAGCGGCGGTTCTCCCCCTTTCCAAGAAACTTTCTGCCGAGGCTACCGAGATTTACACCGAACTTTCCAAATACTTCTCGGTTGATTATGACGATGCAGGCTCTATCGGTAAACGTTACCGCAGAGAGGACGAAATCGGCACTCCAATTTGTATTACCTACGATTTTGATTCCGTGGAGGATAAATGCGTCACCGTTCGTGACAGAGATACTATGGAGCAAAAGCGTATTCCCATTCGTGACCTTAAAGATTATATTGAAAAAGCAATAGAATTTTAAAACTTGATTATTGAAATCTCAAGAAACGGAGAATAATATGGCAACACAAATCTTAGTGATGATAGCGATGCTTTTGGGCGGTCTTGCCTTCTTCCTTTACGGTATGAGTGCAATGTCCGGCGGACTTGAAAAAATGGCAGGCGGTAAGTTGGAACGTACTATGAATAAAGTGACTTCCAACGACTTTTCCGGTTTCTTTTTAGGTGCCGGTATCACCGTTGCGATTCAGTCCTCCTCGGCTATGACCGTTATGCTGGTAGGTCTTGTTAACTCCGGTATTTTGGACTTTTCCAACACCTTTAGTATGATAATGGGCTCCAATGTGGGCACAACACTTACCGCCTGGCTCTTAAGCCTTGCCGGTATCGGTGACGGTAACTTTTTTATAACCCTTCTCCAGCCCATGACCTTTGCTCCCATTCTCGCTTTCTTCGGAATTGCCATCAGAATGATTTCAAAGTCCGAGAAGAAACAGCAAATGGGTATGATTTTCATAGGTTTTGCAATCCTTATGTACGGTATGGAACTTATGAGCGATTCCATGGCTTCGGTAAGGACTTTGGACGGGTTTGACACCTTCCTTGCAACCCTTGAAAGCCCGATTGTAGCCCTCATTATTTCCACTGTTTTCACAGGTATAATTCAGTCCTCCGCCGCCACAATCGGTATTGTTCAGGCTTTGGCGTTAGCGGGAGGCATTACTTGGGAAATGGCTATTCCCTTGGTGCTGGGTGCCAATATCGGTACCTGTGTCACCGCCCTTATATCGGCAGTGGGCACCAATAAAAACGCAAAACGGGTTGTTGTTATGCACTTCTCGGTAAACGTTTTCGGTTCTCTGCTTTGTATGGTTATATTGTATGTTATGAGGGCATTGGGAGTCGGTATTTTAAACACCGAAATTGCCATGGTAGGCGTGGCTGTTATTCATACCCTATTCAACACTTTAAACACAGTTATTCTTCTTCCCATTAAGAAATTACTCATTAAATTCTGTGAAATTGTTGTTCCCGATAAGGAAGAAAAGGCTCATACCGTTTTCTTGGACGAGCGTATTTTCAACAATATTCCTCTGGCGGTTTCCGAATGTAAACGTTTAACAAACGAAATGGCGGAACACGCAAGGGATGCGATTGCAAATTCCATAGACATATTCAACAATTACAATGCCGATGCCGTTGAATATATCCGTGCTCAGGAAACACTTATGGACAAGTATGAGGACAAACTCGGTACATATTTAGTTCATCTAAGCAACAGCGAATTGGGTGAAACCGTTTCCCACCAGATTGCCCGTATGCTTCACTCCATAGGCGATTTCGAGCGTATGGGTGACCATGCTCTTAATATCTGCCAGTTGGCAGAGGAAATGCAGGGAAAGGGCATTAACTTCTCTGCCGACGCACTAAAGGAGATAAGCACCGTAACCTCTGCCATCACCGAAATTGTTAATATGACGGTTGACTCCTTCATTAAGGATGACGGCGAGTTGGCATCCCATATTGAGCCTTTGGAACAGGTTATTGATAATCTTAAAAAGCAACTCAAAGCAAAACATATCGCCCGCCTGCAAAAGGGTGAATGTACCATTGAGTTGGGATTTATTTTCAACGATTTGCTCAGCAACTTTGAGCGTATTTCCGACCATTGCTCCAATGTTGCGGTATACACAATGCAGTTGAAGGGCGAAAAACTTGACACACATAAATATCTCCGCAAAATCAGACATTCCGCTGTGGGTAATTTTGTGGACGATTACAATATGTACGAAAGCAAGTACAGGGTATAATCCGAAATGCTCCTAATTTAAGGAGCATTTTTTCTTTACAAAATCAGTATTTTTTAATATAATCAATAATATATAAAAATAGGAGGTGCTTTTATGGTAAAGCATATTATTTTATGGACGCTAAAGTCCGACATATCAGACGGTGAAAAACTTAAAATCAAACAGCATATTAAAATGGCACTTGAGGGGCTTAGCGGAAAAATTCCAGGACTTAATGAAATTAAGGTCAACATAGACCCCTTGGAGAGTTCCAACGCAGAACTAATGTTGGACTCAACATTCGAAAACGAACAGTCACTTAAGGAGTATTCTACCCACCCTCTCCACGTTGCGGTTGCTAATAAGTATGTCCGCCCCTTTACTGCCACCAGAACCTGTATGGATTATAATGTATAACCTTAATGTGTGCTTTGTAATAATGACAACTTTTCCCCTGTAATTCTTAAGAACGAAGTGACGAAGAGTCTAAATGCGTAATTCGTAATGCGTAATGCAAGATTCTTCGCTCCACTCAGAATGACATTTGAATTACCTCCCATATTTATAGGTGAGGGGGACCGCTTGCGGTGGAGGGGTTATAAAAAAAGAGGGGTTTAATGTCATTCTGAGGAACGCAGTGACGAAGAATCTCAATAAGGGCGGGCGAAAATCGCCCGCCCCTACATTTTTACCATCCAATTAAAAATGTTTTCAATAATTCATCCATAAGAAAATGCCTGTCGTGTAACAGGCATTTTGTGCGTTTAATAGATTGTAAATGTGTGGGTATGGGTTTTGGTGTTGCCCGCCTGCAAAACAGTGAAATCCTTTTGTTTATCAAGAATATTGCTATCGGTATAGTGGGCACTTTCGCAACTCCAAGGCTCAATGCAAACATAGGTGTTGCCCGGCACCGACCAAAATGTAACATACTTAAACTCGCCGAAATCAAGTTTTGCCAGTCTCTTTCCGCCGTTGTCCTCTAAAATAAGGTAATCGGAGGAAAGGTCGGTCAGGGTGAAACATCCCTTTTTGAAAAGTGTGTCATCCAGTTGCAAAACACCGTTTTTGATCAATTCACCTGCGGTGAGATGATATGCAGCAGGTAACAACTTAACCCCTAAACTATCCTCTGCCTTCGGAAATCGAACCCTGTATCCCTTAAGTCCCTTATCAAGTTTATAGCCCGTATGGGAGCCTACGGAATAATACATAACATCATTGCCTGTGTTTTTAATCACATACTCTGTGGTTAAATCTTTACCCTTTAAAGTGTAATTCACAAATAAATCAAAACGGAAAGGATAAACTTTCAAGGTTTCTTCATTAGAAGACATTTTAAAGGAAATCTCGGTGTCGCTTACCTGATTTGCCTCAAAAACAGAAGAAGAGGCAAAACCGTGAATTTTGATTTTATAATCCTTACCGTTATAACTGTAGATACCGTCGGGGAAAATACCGATGGTTGGGAAACATATAGGGCAGTGGTCGGCATAAACATCGCAACCCTGATGGATAATTTCGTCCCCTGCTTCATTTATAATGCTTAAAATCTCTGCACCGGCATCACTAATTGTAACTGTTAAACTATCGTTTTTCAAAATGTAATTCATATCAATTCTCCTAAACTAACACAAACTGCAAGCCCTAAGGCTTGCAGTTTGCATATAAACCATAGACTATTTCAAATTATAAATTATTTGCTTTTAGCCTTGCGGGATTTAACGATAGAAATTCCCATAACAGCAAGAGCACCTAAAAGAATTGCAAATAATACAACTGTCATAGCGGTCTCACCAGTAACAGGGCTGGTACCACCGGGAACTGTGGCGTTGTTTTCAGCCTCGCCGCCGGTTGTGGGGGCGTTAGAGTTGCCGGTGTTTCCGTTTGAAGGAGCAACATACTTAACAACTGTGCTTTCTTTAGTAATTTCCTTTGTTGCAGCAGCATCAGAGAAGTACTTATCGCAACCCTCGCAATACCAGTACTCAATATTTCCGTCTGCCTCGGCAGTGGCAGCCTTAGCCTCAACGTGTTTTAAATCGTGAACGTGGAAAGCAACTGCGAAAGTAGAGAACTCTTTAGTGTAGATATAGAGTAGTTTGTTTTCTACGTCAGCAAAGAAAGTGCCGTTTTCGAAATCAGCGGTAGGTCTTGCGGTCAATGCCTTAAGATCGTTTACAACTCCGCCGTGGTTATGAAGAACTTTAACATCTAACTTACCTGTGAAGTCAAAGTCAACGGGAACTTCAAGAACGTTAGTGGTGGTACTGGTAGCATTGTCAACGCTGATGTCGAAGAAGGTAACAGTCTCGCCCTTATCAAGTCCTGCGGCAATCTTATCCTTATCGGCCTTATCAATATTCTTTTCGTCCATATCAACGGTAAGTTTGCCATCTGCGGGAACAAAGCCCTTAACCTCAACAACGGTTACCTTATAGGTGGTCTCGTTGCCTGCCTTATCTGTGATAACAATTGTTTGTTCCTTGTCAGCGGCAGAAACGGTAAATTTACCGTCTTCAAGGGTTACAACCTCGTCGTTAAGTTTAACGGTATCAAGATTATCTTCTGTTACGGTAACGGTGAGAGAACCGTAGTATTTACCTAAATCGGTTACATCGGCAACAGGAGCGGTTGCGTCAAGAACAATGCCATCGGTGTTGATTATTGCAGAACTGTTGCCTGCCTTATCAACAACCTTTGCATAGACAACATTATTGCCCTCTTTTTCAATCTTAAAGGGATCGGTATATTCTTTCCATTCGATATTTTCAAAACTGTCTAATTTGGCATCTGCTACATAGTAGTAAATCTTATCAACGCCGGAGCCATAATTATCGGAGCCGGTAATGGTAACGGTTTCCTGTTTGTTTATGAACCAACCGAATAAGACGTCAACTACCTCTTCAATCCAAGTTTTATTCTTGATTTTGATTTCGCCGGTGGGAACGGTTGTGTCTGTAACGTTTACGGAAACTTTAAGTTCTACGGTATTATAGTTATCAGTATCAACAGGTGTGTAGACAGCATCATACTCTTTTTCATTGTATTTAATAATTCCGTTAGGATTACCCCATGTGAAATTAGAAGGTAATTCAATGTCTTTTAACTTTCCTCCTGCCTCGGCTTCTAAACCAGTAGGAACATCGTATGTGGGATCTGCCTTTTTGATTGTGAAAGGAAGTTCAGCAAATGCAACGCCATCAATTGTTGCCTTTGCAACATAGTCGCCGGCATTTATAACGCTCTCTGCCGGTTTTCCGTCTATCTCGAAATCAATGCCGCCTTCCCAACCTGCAAAGCCTGTGGTCTTTTCTACATCTATAGAACCGGACTTATCGGAACCGTCATAAACTAAGGGACCATCCACAACTTTAAGTGTTAAGGTTTCAGCCGGACGATCGCAATTTGCACAGGTCTCGGTGATAACCGCACCGTCAGCGGTGTATTGATAGTTGTGATCGGCAACGGTGAATTCTTTTGTCGTCTCATTGCCCTTTTTATCGGTAGCTACAACGGTGTAATCACCGATTTCGGAAACAGTAAATTTACCGTTTTCAAGGGTTACAGGAGTTCCATCGAGCGTAACGCTTTCAAGGTTATTGTCCTCATCGGTAACGGTTACTACAACAGAACCGCATGTTTCACCGGGTGCAACATCAATAGCAGGAGGAGCACCGACACATTCGCCGTAAGCTGCCAATTCGTCAATTCTAACATAGGTGTTGCCATCGTCAGTTGCAGTACTGGGGTTCAAAACACGGAAGCCGATATACTTGCCTACTTTGGCTTGGTCGAATGTAATCATTTGACCGTAGGTGTTATAGTAGTTGTTATATACAGCAACAGGTTCGCCGTTATAAAGTTCATCACGGTCATTGCCGATATAAACTTCATACGCTTGGACTCTGCGGGCATCGTTACTTGCCAAGTAGGCGCCGAAACTCGTAATCTTATGATAATCACCTAAATCATAGGTAAAGTCATAATAAACCTTAGGCGCTGTGGCTGGAACATTGAATACGATATTACCGTCAATTCCTGAACGGTTGAATGAATAACCGTTCTTACAGGTGTTATTCGCATAGAATACAACACCGCCGTTAAAATCGCCGTGACCATTGTGCAAATAAGTCTGACTGTTGAGTTTACCGAGCTGTGCTTCAGCACTAAAAATATTTTCTTGAGTTCCTACTAACTTGCCGTCTTCATAAGCATTAATTGATTCAAAAGTATCGGCAGTTAAAAGGTCGCTTTCTTTGTTAGGTACATCTGTGGGAGAATTTGCGTCACCTGTAGGTGCTGAAATTTCTGTTACCTTATATGCACCTGTCTGAGTACCGTAAATAGCAAGTTCCCATATACGTAATTGGTTAGAAGCGCTTGCCTTATCCTCAGCAGTAACCGGGCAATATATACGGAACGCTACGAAACGAGCAGGTCTTGTTGGGAATTCGAATTGCTGAGAATTAGCGACATCTTTGTTTTGATAATCTACAACTAAAGACTCATCCCGATTAAACAAGTTATTTACATCTGTGGAAGCATAAACCGAATACGCACCTAAGGTTAAACCGGCTCTAAGGTGTCCAAAATGCTGAATCTTGTTAATATCGGCAACACAGCCTAAATCATATATAACATCGACAAATGCATCATACTGAGAAGCGGATTTTGTGAAGACGAAGTCTGCAGACGGATCGTATCCGTTAATAAAATTTGTACTATCGTTTGAGAATGTAAAGCCCGGATTAGGCTCTGAACTCGCAGCCGTTGCTGTACCGTCGGAAAATCCTGTTGGTGAATCTTTCTGAGTTCGACTACCGTCTTTTGTAACAAACATAAGGGGAGTTATGCCCTTTGCAAGGTTAAGGTCTGTGTCAATGTCGGCAGTATAATCAGAACTATTGTCATACATAAATGTTGTAGTAACAACACCGTCGCCACTGTCGCCCGCGGATACGGACATTGGTATTATCAGCAAAGATGCCAATAATGCCAGGGAAAGAATAACTGATAGTATTCTTTTCATAATTTTTTTACCTCCAAATGATTTTTTTGCATAATATTTTTATGCATAATATTGCTAAATAATTATAACCCCACAAATATTTTTTGTCAAGTATGTATAACAAATATTTTTAAAATCATTTAATAAATTTTGTTTAAAAAAACATTTTTCACCCTTTTTAAAATCAAAATAAAGGCTTTCACCCTTGAAAACAGAGATTTTAAGAGGTATAATTAAATTATAATTAGGAATGGGCAATGAGGAATGAGGAATGAGGAATTTTAGATTCTTCGCTTACGCTCAGAATGACAACTGTTTTTCTCTGTCATTCTGAGGAACGAAGTGACGAAGAATCTAATTCATTTTTTTGAGATTCTTACGCTCCGCTCAGAATGACATTGTAGGGGTCGGCGGTTTCCGACGACCCGTTATCTGTCGTCTGCTATCTGTAATCTGCCGTCTGAATTGTCATTCTGAGGAACGAAATGACGAAGAATCTAATTTATTTTTTCGAGATTCTTCGCTCCGCTCAGAATGACAACTGTTTTTCCCTGTCATTCTGAGGAACGAAGTGACGAAGAATCTAATTCGTTTTTTGAGATTCTTACGCTCCGCTCAGAATGACATTGTAGGGGTCGGCGGTTTCCGACGACCCGTTATCTGTCGTCTGCTATCTGTAATCTGCCGTCTGAATTGTCATTCTGAGGAACGATGTGACGAAGAATCTAATTCATTTTTTTGAGATTCTTCGCTCCGCTCAGAATGACAAGCCTATGCTTTCATAAATTCAATATTTACATTATAATATAAAGACTAAGCATTTCTTTGATTTGCCTGTATATGCCCTCTGCCGTCTCGGGTGGCAAAGGGTTTTTACCGACACCTACTTCCACCGTAAACCCCGGTCGGCGGAATTTATCTATAAACCAATCCTTAAAGCCGCCGCCTGTGGCAATGGATATAGGCACATCAAGGGCATACCCCGAACTCGTTGCCAAAATTTCTGCCATTTTGCGGGATTTTGCAGGGGTTTTGGCACCGTAGTCCCAATAGATTACCTCACCTTGGGAATGAAGTGCCATGGTGTGCCGAATATTTTCTCTCATACAAAGTTCGGCAAGTGCCACGGTTTCCGGCTCGCTGTGGGGTTTATATCCCCCAAAACGGGTGGGTGCAGGACCGATAATCCCCAATTCCCGCTCCCTTTTATGAAGTTCTTCCCAGCCCGCATCAAAATTGTGGTTAAGGTCAACCCCTCTGAGATTGGCGTTCCAATGTTCAAAATCCCCTCGGCAGAGGCTTTCTATTTTACGGGCATTTTCGCCGCAAGCCTTTTTGCCCAATAGGGATATGTCGCAACCGTCGGGATTAAGGCAGGGCAGAAAAATAACTCCTCTGCCCCTGAGTGCCTTGAAAACATCAATTTCCCCCATATATGTACCCCTTTTTATGGCACAGCACAGTTCTTCAATAAACATTAAAAGCAAGGTGGAGGTTATCCGCTCGCTTCCGTGAACGCCGGCAACCAAAAGGGCATAGTTTTCCCCCGAGCCGATTTTAAGGATGTCAATACCCTTTCCGCTGCAACTTTTTCCGATTATACTGTGCTTTAAAAACTTATATTTTTCGCATAAAGTATTTATAACACGTTTTCTTTCGTAATAGTCGTATTCCTTAGCAACCACGGTTTCAGCCATTTTCCACACACCCTAAAATTTATTATATATAAATATATGTATAGAAAGCAGGAAAAAATCATGAATTTAGAAGAAAAACAATTAAACTCCGATTATGTATTTAAGGGCAGAATTATAAATCTGCGTGTTGATGATGCCCTCCTCCCCAACGGAAACACCGCAAAAAGAGAGGTTATCGAGCATCCGGGCGGTGTTTGTGTCGCCGCATTGACGGATAGCGGCGAAGTTTTAATGGTTAAGCAGTTCCGTTATCCCTACAACGAGGTTATTATGGAAATACCTGCCGGAAAACGTGACAAGGCCGACGAAGACCCCTTGGAATGTGGTATTCGTGAACTAAGAGAAGAAACCGGTGCCAAGGCAGAAAAATTTATTCCTTTAGGAAAACTCTACCCCTCCCCGGGATATGTGGGTGAAATTATTTGGATGTATGCCGCAACGGGGCTTACTTTCGGTGAGAACGACCTTGACGAGGACGAATTTTTAACCGCCGAAAAGGTTCCCCTTGAAGATGCGGTCAATATGATACTTTCCGGCGAGATTAAGGACGCCAAAACCCAAGCCGCAGTGCTTAAACTGAAACTGCTTAAAGACAGAGGGGAAATATAATTCGGAATGCGGAATGCGGAATGCGGAATTCATAATTTGAGATTCTTCGCTTACGCTCAGAATGACAACTGTTTTCCCCTGTCATTCTGAGGAACGCAGTGACGAAGAATCTAATTCATTTTTTTGAGATTCTTCGCTGACGCTCAGAATGACATTGTAGGGGTCGGCGGTTTCCGACGACCCGTTATCTGTCGTCTGCTATCTGTAATCTGCCGTCTGAATTGTCACAACCCCTCCGTCAAAACTTCGTTTTGCCACCTCCCCTGCAAGCATGGGAGGTAAAAATTTGCACTAACCAATACCTCCCATGCTTGCAGGGGGGGTGCCGAGGAACGAGGCGGAGGGGTTTAATGTCATTCTGAATAGCAAAGCGATGAAGAATCTCAATTCAGGCGGTCGAAAATCGCCCGCCCCTAAAATAAGAAAAAAACAAATCTCAAAAAATAAGATAAAACAAAATTTCAAAAAAATGTTGATTACAGCAAAAAAAGGTGATAAAATTAGTTTTGTTATTTTTAATTTAGGAGTGAAGAAAAATGATAAAAGTTGGAATTGTGGGCTACGGTAACTTAGGCAAAGGCACCGAATCTGCCATTCTTCAAAACCCCGACACCGAGTTATACGGCGTTTTCTCCCGCCGTGACCCCGAAACCGTTAAAACCCTTACAAATGCTAAGGTTTACAAAATGGATGATATTTTAGATCACAAGGGCAAGGTGGACGTTCTTGTAATCTGCGGCGGTTCCGCAACCGATTTACCCGTTCAGACCCCCTATTTAGCAGAACACTTTAACGTGGTTGACAGTTTTGACACCCACGCAAAAATCCCGGAACATTTTGCCAATGTTGACGCCGCCGCTAAAAAGGGTGGAAATGTTGCCTTAATCTCCGCCGGTTGGGATCCCGGTATGTTCTCCCTTAACCGCCTTTACGCCGAGGCTGTTTTGCCCGAGGGTAAGGATTACACATTCTGGGGCAAGGGCGTTAGCCAAGGTCATTCCGACGCTATCAGAAGAATTGAGGGTGTTGTTGACGCCCGTCAGTATACAATTCCCGTTGAAAGTGCCGTTGAAGCGGTAAGAAACGGTGAAAATCCCGAACTTACCACCCGCCAAAAGCACACCCGCCTTTGCTTTGTTGTGGCAGAGGAAAATGCCGACAAGACACGCATTGAAAAAGAAATCGTTACAATGCCCAACTATTTTGCCGACTACGATACCACCGTTAACTTCATAACCGCCGAGGAAATGAAGCGTGACCACAGCGGTATCCCCCACGGCGGAATGGTTATCCGCAGCGGTAAAACAGGTCTTAACCGTGAAAATATACACGTTATTGAGTATAGTTTAAAACTTGACTCCAACCCCGAGTTTACCTCTTCTGTAATAATTACTTATGCCAGAGCAATTACGAGAATGAGCAAGGAGGGTAGGACGGGTTGCAAGACTGTTTTTGATATTGCACCTGCATACCTTTCTCCCAAGTCCGGTGAGGAACTGAGGAAGAATTTACTTTAATCCAAAAACTCCCTTTCGGGAGTTTTTCAGTCTGTCGAAAAACTATATTTTGCCTCCCTCTGACGACGGGCACAAATTGACACTCCCCCAAACCTCCCCTGTGTAAGGGGAGGTGGATTTTTGCGTAGCAAAAAGACGGAGGGGTTGTAAACTATAAAGGCTACAAATTATCACACCAATTATATTAGATATTGTTTTCACTTTGTCGCTCATGCCGCGACGAGCACGCCCTTTCTTGTGTGGGCGAAAAGAAAGGGCGGAAAGATTCGCCTTTAAAGGGGGATTTCGATTCCCCCTTTGAATTGTCGGGAGTAAAGCCTCTACTCAAAGTCTTTCAAGCGTGGCTTCGCCAATTGAAAGACAAGTTTGATAAAACTAAAAAA
>JAZNOA010000044.1:0-36411 GCA_045580545.1 Acutalibacteraceae bacterium
CTATCCTTGCGTTGAAATAAAATTTTTAGAGAAAGGAGACGGTTTGCTATGTCAGATTCTAATAATATTACAGTGCTAAATCCGGGCTTATATAAGAACTTGCTTGCTCAAGTCGAGTCTATCTATAGGCACAGCAATGAATTAAGCTTTAAAACACGGGCTCGGTACTTTGAAGCAACAAAAAGGTTCTGTAAGTTTTTGGCCGATAATTTTCGTCTGCAAAACTTTAAGAACGTGGAAGATAGGCACTTCAAAGCCTATGTTGAGCATCTTAAAGAAAATAACTCAGCCGCAACAATTCAATCCGATCTATCAGGCATACGGTATTTCCATAGAAAATCCGGTAGTAAGAACAGGCTTTCAAAAAACGATAAACTATCACTGCCTAAACGTGCAACAGGCGTTAAAGACCATTCGCTATTAGATAAAGAAATTGCCCGTATACGACAGGTAGCTATTGAAAAAGGCCGACAGGATGCGGTCATTGGCATAGACTTTGCCATTGAATTTGGTTTGCGACTTGAGGAAATCTGTACGCTAAGAGTTGAATACCTTATGTCTGCATTAAAAACAGGTCAGCTCGTCATAAAAGGCAAAGGCGGTCAGACAAGAGCCATTGATTTAAGCGCAAAGCAACGCGGTATTATTACCGATAATTTGAACTATGCCAGGTGTTCAGGGCGATACCCGAGAGATTATTTAATCTCAGGTAGTGAAAAGGGCGGCGTTCAACGAGAAAAGCGTTCTTTGCAAAATTGGATGAGTTATAACAGAAAATATTTTATGGTAGAAAACCGTGAAGACTTCAGTGAAGACGGTAAAAAGAAAAGAACCGAGACAATTTCTTGGCACAGTTTGAGACACACCTACGCACAAAGAACCTACGCTGAAGCGTTGCAAGAAAGACCACGCAGAGCACGAAAGATTGTAAGCGAGAACTTAGGTCACCACAGAACCGAAGTAACAAGAATTTACTTGGCTGATAAGCCACACAAAAAGTAATCTATTAATTAAAATAATGAAGGAATTTTTCAAATTGACTACAATATCCTGCTGACGAAAATATGCGGGATTGATATATAGGGACGAAAAATAGGAAGTAAAGATTAGGCGGTTTATCTGCCTATAGTTTATGGCGGTGGCAACATTGCCACCGCCTGTAAGGAGAATTTATATGTTATATGTTTCAAGGCCAGCCTCCGGCGGAAATGGAGGTAAATAAAATAAGGAGGATCGCCAATGGTAGAAAAAATTGCAATGACTATTGAAGAAGCTGCTGAATATACCGGTATCGGAAGAAATACATTGCGTTTATTAGTGAGCGAAGGTAAAATACCCGTGCTACTCATAGGTCGTAAGCACATTGTAAGAACCGATGCGTTAACAGAGTTTTTAAAGATAAATCAGGGCGTTGATTTGCTGGATATAGATAGCGTAAAATCAGTAAGCTGACAGGTAAAAAACACATTGGAACTGTTGCTTTTTGTGCCGAAAAATGTTATAATATAAGTACACATTGCAACAGTTCCGTTTGCCAACAGAAAGGAGTTTTATTATGGCAAAAGGATCTGTCAGAAAAAAAGGTAAAAAGTGGTACTACCGCTTTTATGTAGAAGATGAAAGCGGCAGACAGGTACAGCGAGAGTTCGCAGGAACGGAAAGTAAGAGCGAAACAGAGTCTCTGCTTCGCAAGGCAATGGAAGACTACGAAGCAAAGAAATTTGTAGCGAAATCCGAAAATACTACAGTGGGTATGTTACTTGATATGTGGGTGGAAGAAGAACTAAAACCCAGCAATCTAAGCAACGGTACAGTAATGGCCTACCAAGGCACAGTTAACCGTATAAAACAATACCCCATAGGGAACCGAAAACTGAAAAGTGTAACAGCCGACCATTTGCAGACTTTTATGGATCAACTCAGCTTTGGCGGAGTGAATCCGGACGGTACAACATCGAAAGCACTCAGCAAGGGGTACTTGCGATTGTTCTCTGCTGTTCTGCAGGGAGCGTTCCGCTTTGCAGTATTTCCCAAGCGGATGATTTCTTTTAACCCAATGCAGTACGTAGTATGGCGAGGCAAAAAGGATGATTACGAACTGTTCTCGGATGATAACTGTGAAGTTGCTTCCATTCCAACACTTACTCACGAAATGTACTTAAAGCTTGAGGATTTTCTGAAAGCAAAGGATAATCCCGCACTGCTCCCGATACAGATTGCGTACTACACAGGACTTCGCATTGGTGAAGTCTGTGGACTAACTTGGCAAGACGTAAATCTTGAAAAACAGTACCTTACGGTGCGTCGCAGTATGCGCTACAACAACGCAAGGCACAAAACTGAGATAGGGGCTACCAAACGCAGGAAAGTCAGAACAGTGGACTTCTGTGACACTTTGGCAGAGATTCTGAGAACTGCCAAGCTCGAACAGCACAAAAACCGTTTCAAATACGGCGAATTATACCGCCTCAATTATTACTGTGAGGTTAAGGAAAAAGACCGCAATTACTATGAGGTATATACGCTGCCGAGAAACGAAAAGGTTCCCGAGGGATACAAGGAGATATCCTTTGTATGCTTAAGACCTGACGGAGCGTATGAATCGCCAAGCACGATTGGTATTATGTGCAAGAGAGCAAGCAAAAAGGTAAAAGGTCTCGAAGGGTTTCATTTCCACCAACTTAGACACACATTCACAAGCAATTTGCTCTCTAATGGAGCGGCACCGAAGGATGTGCAGGAGCTTTTAGGCCATGCCGATGTAAGTACCACAATGAACGTTTATGCTCACTCAACACGAGAAGCAAAACGTACTTCCGCACGACTGCTCGATAAGGTAGTTGGCGGTTAGATATAAAAAGTTTCCCTTATTTTCGCTCATAAGGGCAAAAACAAGGGAAAATACATAACAATTGAGTTTAAAGTTGCTGAAAAGGCTAGTAATATCAAGGCTTTTTAGAATGTAGGACAGTTAATGTCTGATAAACTGAAATTTATCTCTCCAAATCAATATCTATTTTGTACTCGTCATCAATGAGTATATAATTCACTTTATGTGCAATCGCAAGTTCCAAGACCTGCCTATTATCTTCTAATACCGTTTCCAAAATACAATAATCATCATCTATACGTTTTTCAATTACACTTGCATAGCCTTTAATATCGACAAAATGATTTCTTATATATTCCTCACTCATTACAAGACAAAAATATCTAATATTATTAAGATATTCCTGTTCAAAATCTATTTTCCAATCAAAAGGAATGTAACAGCCTTCGACAATCAAATTCTGCTTATTTTCTATCGCAGTTTTAATCATTTCACGAACAATAGCCCACAAGTATGCTGTTAAATCTAAATCATCACTTGTTGGAGTAAGTTCTGTATTACCACTTCGTATCAAACCCATTTTCAAGTGGTCTATTGAAAGATATGGATATTTATACTTTTCGAGCAGTTTCTGTGCCAATGCTGTTTTTCCTGTATGTGATGCTCCTGCTATTAAAATAATCATTCTCTAACCTCTTTGTAAAATTCAAATTTCCGCTTTATATGGAAAACATTATAACAGATAAATATGAAAATTTCTACACGCCACCTGATCCTACCGGAATAGGTGGCTTTTTTTGCGTTATAAAAACTTTTAAAAATTTTTTCTAAAAACACCCTTATTTTTCGTTCTGCCATTTCAAACAAGTGAAGGGTTAATTCCGAACCACGAAAAGGTCAGCCTTGAGTTTGTTTTCTCTTCAAAAAGAAAAGACAATATTCACCTTGAAATATAACGCAATGGGTGAATACTGTCTTTTTTAAAAATGGGTGTTTTTTAATCCTTTAGGGGTATTTATTTATGAAATTTAATCTAAAATAACTGCGAAACAACCGAAGGTGCTGTCATCATCAAGCATACGCTCAATGTTAAAGGTAAGACCCATTTTCATTAAGGTATCTCCGGCGGTGGGGCGGAAGTCAAAGGTTTTATCGTCAACGCCACGCAGAGAAATATTGTATTTCTTGTCAGCCTTTAGACCTTGAAGTTTAATTGCCTCAAGCCAACCCATATCGCCCTTATTGTTGGCGAACACGAAAATAACACTCTTTTCCTTATCTTTGCTGACAAACTGCCAAATCACCGCAGGAGCATCTTTATCGTATATGGAACTGAGTAAATACATATCCCCCAATTGGGTGGTTTCACGTATTTCTTTATAGATTTCAACATAACGTTTTAGTTCCTCTGTTTCTTCCTCTGACAGTCTTCTAAGGTCATATCCCACAGAAAAACCGCCCAACATAGAGGTATATGCCATTCTCTTCATGGGAATTGTCCGTCTCGTCATGCCGTTGGGGGAGTGACGCAAATGACAGGCACCGCCTGCTGCTTTCGGCATATTTACACAGGTAAAGCCTTCGTTTAACTTTAATCCGTCCATAACGTCTTCATTGTCACTGCGGTTAATTCTCGCACACCATTTAGACAAACTAAGGTCGGCACGAAGTCCTCCGGAAGCACAGTTTTCTATAAGCACTTCGGGGAATTTCTCACTTATATGGTCGAATATTCTATAAAGATTTTTTACATACTTGATATAAACTTCTTCATCGGGACCGCCTGTTTCAAAGTTCCAGTTAACCTCACTTAAGAAGCGGTTCATATCCCATTTTATGAATCCGATGTTATTTTCACTTAGGAGTTTATCAATCCAATTTACCGTAAACTCATAAACATCCTCACGTCCCATATTCAAAACATACTGATGTCTTCTTTTTACGGGTTGACGGGTGGGATACTTTAAAATCCAATCGGGATGAGCTCTATAAAGATCGCTGTCTTCGGACGCCATTTCAGGCTCGATCCAAATACCGAATATAAGTCCTAATTCGTTTACCTTATTTACAATGGGAGCAAGACCGTTAGGGAATTTGTTCTTATCAACCTCCCAGTCGCCAAGGCTTGTCTGATCGTCGTTGCGGTTTTTAAACCAACCGTCGTCAATCACAAACACTTCCATTCCTGCCTCTTTGGCACGCTCTGCCTGATCTAAAAGAAGTTTTTCGTCGATGTTAAAGTCGAAAGTTCCCCAGGAATTATATACAGCGGGAATTACCTTGTTTGTCCAGACGCTTTTACTTGTCTTGCGAATGTAATCATGGAACTGTCTCTTAGATTCTCCAAAACCCTTGTTCACATATCCGCCGGTGAAAACGGGAGTTGTAAACTCTTCTCCTGCCGACAAAGAATAGGTAGTGTTAAAATCGGAAATACCGCCTAAAATCTGGGGATTGGCGTTTCTGTCTCTTCCCGCTTTTATCTGCCAGTTTCCGCTATACTGCAAACTGCCGAACCAAACTTCGCCGCTGTCCTCCGTGGCATTTTTATCCACGGCAAAATAGGGGAATGCGGTTGCGTTGGAAACACCTGCACGGCTTTCGAGCAACACAGCACTTTGATTAAGGGGCTGTTTTACCAAATTGTATTCATTATTCCAGGCTGAGGTCATATATGTAAGGGTCAAATCTCTGCCGTAAGGACATACCCAGTTAGCCGAATACATTGTTTCAAGGAGTACGCTGTCACTGCCTAAATTTCTGATAGTAGAATTGCGGTCGATAAGGTCAAGACCCTCATAAATTTTATAGTTAAGGTCAACCTCTATTGGGTAATATATATCCTTTAAAGTAATTGTCAGTTGATATCCGTCATCGGAAATCTTATATGATTTGTAACTAAGTCTCAGGTCTCTGACACCGTCGCTGAGTTTTACCTTTAAACATTCGTTTTCATAATACTTTCCGCCGAAGAAGGGGTATTCCTGACAGTTCAGTTCACGCTCCAAATAACTGTCACTACCGCCTATAACATGGTAATCATCTGGAATTTCTTCGGGATTTAAAACTTTTTCTCCCCAATAACCGTTGCAAACGGCGGTTACGGTCTCGGTTGTTCCCATAAAGGTTGCATCTCTGAGGACAATAACATAACTTGTGTTTTCTGTTTCAATAACAAACCTATTACCTAAATATTTGATAGACATAAATAATACCCCTTTGTGTAAAAAGATTAAACTTAAAAGATTCGGTGCATAGCCGAATTATTTAAGCAGTTTTTAAATAATCGTAGATTTATGTACTTTGCTGTTTTAAATATAGCATAAATAGGTATTATTGTCAACTTTATATTACCATAAGCAATGTGCCGATTGCTATGAGGATACAACCGACAAGCGATTTAGCAGTAAATTCTTCGTGGAGGAATACAAAGGCTAACAGGAGGGTTATAACAACCCACATATATTTCCCCGATTCTCAGTCTTCGGGAACAAACTCACGAACCGTGAAACGAGCACCCGTTGACTCGCAAATTATTCTTGCCTTTTCGATTTCTTCCTCCGAAATCACGTCAACCACAGTCATTCGCACATTGTCGCAGTATTTTACGCAATCTTTTGTGAATTTGAGCATTGCGTCAAATGCTCTGCCCGGGAAAATATTTCTTGTTATTTTATCGTATTTTTCCGAGGTTGTTTCATTGAGGGATATGGAAACGGCGTCTATATCTTTACAAATCATCTCTGCCGTAGGTTTGCCGTTAATTAAATCGGACAAACCGTTTGTGTTGAGCCGAAGTTTTATATTAGGGTGCTTTTCTTTCATATAGGACGCAGTTTTAAGCAGTAATTCCAATTCGTTTGTCGGTTCACCGTAACCGCAGAAAACGGCACCCTCGTATTTTGACCAATCAAGTGCATCAACAGCACTTTTAACATCCTCGAATGTGGGCTGTTTTTCGTGCCACATCTGTTTTGCCTCGCCCACAACGTCCCTGTTGTTTCTGATACAAAACACACAGTTGCAGGGGCATTTATTTGTTAAATTAAAATATGGAGTTTCCTCAAAAATATAGATAATATCTGCCACTGAAAATTGCTCCTTTAATTAAAGTATTTTTGAATTTTAACGGCATCCAAAGTGTAGCCCACAAGTATGAAAAGAATTGCACTGCCTGTTGCCTGAACAATGCTAAAGGGTACAGAGGTCAAAGCAGAGGGGAAAGAATACATAAGCCCTTCGGCAAGCAAATAACCGAATATGGTAATCAAACCCGAAACAAGTGTCATAAGAAGGGTAGAGAGATGTATAATTTTGTGACTGCCTTTGCGTTTAACATACATAGCCGTGGCAATAATAAAGGGTACGCTGTTGCAGGCTTTGATAATTGCCGTGGGGATTGCCCAGACGGCTGCACCTGCAAGAACATCAGCCAATGCACCGCCCAGTGCCGCTGCGATTGCCGCATAGGGTCCCAAAAGACATCCTGCGAGATAAATCATAGAGTCACCGAAATGAAGATAGCCCTCATTTATACCCGTAGGCACCTTAATAAAAGCCGTCATCACGGCGACAAGTGCCGCAAATATTGCGGTAAGTGTAATCTTTTTCAAATCAGTTTTTTTCATTTTAATCGCCTCATATATTTTTCAGAAACGGCTCGAAATCAATACCGTCGTTTCTGTTTTTAATGTCACTGGATTTAATTGCTTTGCCGATAAATTCAACTGCCTGCTCCACCGCCTCGAAAACGGAAAAGCCGTTTAGGATTTTTCCCAACACAAAGGAGGAAAAAATATCCCCCGTGCCGGAAAAACTTCCTCCCTCTTTGGCACTTTTAATAAACTCGGTTTTGTATTTTTTTGCGGTACCGTCATGAAAGACGTAATTTGAAATTTCTTCACCCTCGACCACACCTGTAACTATAACCGATTTTATTCCCCTTTGAAGCATTTTTTCTCCGCCTGAGAAAATATCCTCTTCTCCGCTGAGAATTCTGAGTTCCGTGAGATTGGGAGTTATAATGTCCGCCTTGTCACAAAGTTTTTTAACACCCTCCACCATTTCGGGGGTATATGTAGCATATATTTCTCCGTCATCCGCCATAACAGGGTCAACCAAAAGCAATGTGTCCTCTTGCTTAAATGTATCTATAAATTCGAGAACGTGAGCGTATTGTTTAGCACAAAGCAAAAAGCCTGTGAGAATACCGTCAAAATGGGGAGCAAGCCTTGACCACTCACGGGTTACGGCGGGTAACATATCCGTAAGGTCGGTATGCCGGAAACTGTCATACCCCGTTTGGTTGGTGAACACACCGGTCACAACGGGGTTAACCTGAACACCCATTGCACTCATAACGGGGATAGAGGCTGTAAGCGAGCATTTACCGAAACCGGATATATCGTTTATAACCGCACATTTTTTCAAAATCATTACCCCCTTGAAAATTTAATGAAGTTATTATATAATAATTCTGTAATGATTAAAATATACAGTTTTAAAATTTTTTAAAGGTACAGTTATGAAAAAATACACACAGATTTATAATGTTATTAAGGATATGATTATATCGGGGGAATTGCAGGCAGGAGAAAAAATACCCTCGGTCAGAAAAGCGGCGGCAAATTATAATGTTTCTGTCACAACGGTGCAGACTGCATATTTTGAACTCTGTGCCGACGGATACATAATATCCCGTGATAAAAGCGGATATTATGTGTCGGGTATAGTACATTCTCACGCCGAAGAGGAAGAAACTAACGCAGAAAGCAATATAAAATACGATTTATCGGGTGGCACTGCCGATGAAGAAAGTTTTGACTTTTCACTGTGGCAAAAATACATAAAAAGTGCCTTAAGGCAAAAAGACCGTCTCCTTTCCTACAGCCAGCCCAAAGGCGAATATGATTTGCGGTGTGCCATAGCACAGTATATTAAAGAAAGAAGAAATGTCATAACCTCTCCCGACAGAATTATAGTGGGAGCGGGTATGCAACCTCTTTTGCACATCCTCTGCTCTCTATTAGATAAAAACCTTTGTGTTTCCTTTCCTGATAAAAGTTTTCTTTTAGGTATGGGTGTGTTTTCGGATTACGGTTTCGACATTCACATAAAGGACAAGGACGCAGACGTTATATATGTATCCCCCTCTCACATGACCCGTTGGGGTGACGTTATGCCTATTAAACGTCGTTTGGAATTGGTAGAATATTCTAAAACCCACAACTCCCTTGTAATAGAAGACGATTATGAAAACGAATTTCTCTATAACGTGAAACCCACCCCCTCCCTCTATGCTTTAGGAAAAGGCAATATTGTTTATATGAGTTCCTTTTCCGCAATGCTTTTGCCGGGTATCAGGATTAGTTTTATGGTGCTTAATAAAGAGTTGACCGAAAAATACAATCAAAATGCCTTTAGGTATGCACAAACTGCGGGGAAAACCGAACAAATCGCCCTTTGCAGTTATATAAGGGACGGAAAAATAACCTCCCAAACCCGAAAAATCAGAAGAATATATTCAGCAAAAACCAAACACTTTGCAGGGATACTGAAAGAACTTTTGCCTGATACCGACACACAAATCGGTGAAAACACACTCCAAATAGTTCTTAAGACCAAATGGAACGGCAACCCCAAAGAATTCGAAAAGGCAGGGATAAAGGTTTTTATTCAAAAATATGAAAATAACGAAATAACCTTAGTCCTTTCCCCCTCGGGAGTGCCAAACGGCGAACTTGAGAAATCCGCTGAAATATTAGCACAGGTAATTAAGGGTAGAATTTTTTATAATTCGGATATATAACATTCGGAACAACATCGAAAAGACGTGAACCCGAAAAAAATTATTGCAATATATAATACTTAGTGGTAGAATAGTAAGGTTAAAAAAGGAGTAGATAAAAATGGCTAAGATAGAAAATTTAAGGAATGTTGCAATAATTGCCCACGTTGACCACGGCAAGACCACATTGGTTGACCAACTTTTAAAACAAAGCGGAACATTCCGTGAAAATGAAAATGTTGACGAAAGGGTAATGGACTCAAACGACCTTGAGCGTGAGAGAGGTATCACCATTCTTTCTAAAAATACAAGTGTTATGTATAAGGATATTAAAATCAACATTGTTGACACTCCCGGTCACGCTGATTTCGGCGGTGAGGTTGAGCGTATTCTCCAAATGGTGGACGGTGTTTTGCTTCTTGTGGACGCATTTGAGGGTTGTATGCCCCAAACCCGTTTTGTGCTTAAGAAGGCGTTGGCTCTCGGCAAGAAAGCGGTTGTGGTTGTTAATAAAATCGACCGCCCCATGGCTCGTCCTTTGGAGGTTGTGGACGAAGTTCTTGACCTATTTATCGAACTTGGTGCCGACGAAAACCAAATCGAATTCCCCGTTGTTTTCGCAAGTGGCAGGGACGGTTACGCCACCCTTAATCCCGAAACCCCGGGCACCGATATGAAGCCGTTGTTTGAGGCAATGATAAATGAAATTGACCCGCCTGAGGGCGATGTTGAAGCACCTTTGCAAATTCTTTTCACCAATATTGAGTATGACGAGTATTTAGGCAGAATAGGTGTGGGACGTGTAATCCGCGGAAAGGTTAAAGCGGGACAGACTGTTGCGGTTTGCCATAAGGACGGCACTTCCACCAACGTTAAAATCGCAAAACTCTTTATGTACAGAGGGCTTAAACGCTACGAGGCTGAAGAGGCTAAAGTCGGTGACATTATTCAGGTTGCGGGTCTTTCAAACCTTGAAATCGGTGAAACCGCCTGCGACACTTCTGTTATTGAACCCCTGCCCTTTGTTAAGATAGACGAGCCTACCTTGGCGATGAATTTTATGGTTAACAATTCTCCCTTTGCGGGAAAGGACGGTAAGTTTGTAACCTCCCGTAATCTTCGTGACCGTCTTTTCAAAGAGGTTATGACCAATGTGTCTTTGCGTGTTGAGGAGACCGACAGTGCCGATACCTTCAAGGTGTCCGGCAGGGGAGAGTTGCACCTTTCAATACTTATTGAAACTATGCGTCGTCAGGGTTACGAGTTCCAAGTTTCACCCCCTGAGGTTATTTATAAAAGGGATGAAGACGGCACGCTTTTGGAGCCTATCGAACTCTTAATGATTGAAGTTCCCGAGGAATATGTGGGCACCGTTATGGAGAGACTCGGCTCCCGTAAGGCGGAGATTAAGAATATGGGTACACGGGAAGGCGGCACCTCACATTTGGAGTTTTTGATTCCCGCCCGAGGACTTTTAGGTTACCGCTCCCAGTTCCTCACCGACACTAACGGCAACGGAATTATGAACCACGTGTTCAACAGTTATGAGCCTTATAAGGGGGATATAGAACAGCGTTCCACCGGCTCCATTATCGTTCACGAAACAGGCGAGTCCACAGGATACGGTCTTTTCAATACCCAAAGCAGGGGCAGACTGTTCATAGGTCCCGGTGTTCCGGTTTATGAGGGTATGATAGTGGGTGAGAACCCTAAAAACGACGATATTGTTTGCAACGTTTGTAAGAAAAAGCAGATGACCAATACCCGTGCCTCCGGTTCCGACGATGCTTTGCGTCTGGTACCCCCCTCCAAACTGAGTTTGGAACAGTCTTTAGAGTTTATTAAGGATGACGAACTTGTTGAGATAACACCTAATAATATACGTTTGCGTAAAAAGATTTTGAATAAAGAAGAAAGAATGAAGGCAGAATCAAGGAAAAAGTAATGGAATATGTGATATTTGACCTTGAATGGGATAATTGTTTTTATAAACCGGAGAAAAAGTTTATAAACCAAATTTTGCAAATCGGTGCGGTGAAACTAAATAGCAGTTTCGATATTGTTGATAGGTTTACCGCCACAGTCCGCTCTTCAATTTCCAAAAAGGTGACAGGCCGTTTTGCGAGTCTTACGGGCATCACCACCGAAAAAATGCTTGCCGGTATTCCTCTTAGTGAGGCAATCCGCCTTTTCAACGAGTTTTCGGCAGGCGCTTTTGTCACAATGACCTGGAGCGACTCTGACCTTTACACCATTGTGGAGAATGAAAAACTCCTGAAAAATTCGGGCGTTTCCTTTAAAATGAACTATTATCTCGACCTGCAAAAACTGGTGCAGGCAAAAATGCGGGAAAAAGGGTACGATAGTAAAAACCAAATTTCTCTGGAGGGTGCGGCGGAGTTTTTCGGTATCAGCACCGATGGATTTTCGCTCCACACCGCCCTTGACGATAGCACCCTTTGCGGAAAACTTCTTAAAATCTGCTATAAGGAAGAAACCTTTAAATCTCTGTTACAGGACACTAAAAATCCCGAATTCAACCGCCGTTTGCATTTTAAGGCTTATCCTATCACCGATATTAACGATAAGGCTTTGGATAAGGGGAAGTTTTGCTTTTGCTGTCCTCGGTGCGGCGGCAAATTAAACCGAATTTCCAAGTGGAAATACCGCAACCGCTGGTTTTCCTCCCCTTTCGGTTGTCCCAACTGCAACGATAAATATATAGGCAGGGTATTTGCCAAAATGACCTTTGAGGGTGTAACTTATAAACAAAAACTATTTAAAGTTGAAAAAAAGGAACAGGAAAATGAACTGCAATCTGTGCCCCCGAAAATGTAACGCAAAGCGGAGTGAAAAAGAGAATATAAACGGATTTTGCAAAATGCCCCTGCAACCTGTTGTTGCAAGGGCTGATTTGCATTTTTGGGAGGAACCCGCAATCAGCGGAACTAACGGGTCGGGCACGGTTTTTTTCGGCGGTTGTTCTTTAAGGTGTATATATTGCCAAAATTATGAAGTTTCCCGTGGCAGAGTGGGGGAGAGGGTTTCCGTTTCCCGCTTGGCGGAAATTTTTAAAGAACTGGAAGAAAAGGGAGCCCACAATATAAATCTCGTCACCCCCACACATTATGTAAATGCAATAATCGGGGCACTGAATATCTATAAACCCAAAATACCTATTGTGTATAACACGGGCGGTTACGAAACGGTAGAAACCTTAAAACTGTTAGAGGAGTATGTTGATATTTATTTAATAGACTTCAAGTATACTGACAGTATTAAAGCAGGAGAATATTCTTTAGCCCCCGATTACCCCTTTGTTGCAAAAAAAGCCATAACCGAATGCTACCGCCAACAGCCTCATTGCATTATTGAAAACGGCATAATGAAAAAGGGGGTAATTGTCCGTCATTTAGTGCTGCCCCAAAACACCAAAACTGCCATGGAGGTTTTCGATTGGGTGCGTGGAAATACCCCCAACGCATATTTCAGCCTTATGAGTCAGTATACCCCCTTTGGCGACGCTTTAAACCATAAAATCCTTAGTAGGAAAATCACTAAAAGGGAATATGAAAAAACAGTGAATTATATATGTGAGTTTGATTTCGATAATGTCTATATCCAAGACCTAACCAGTTCTTCGAAAAAATTTATCCCCGATTTCACCCTCTAAAGCCTCCGATTTTTAAGATTTCAAGTTACAAATTTGCATTTCCTCAAAACATAAAAATTTTAAAAATAAGCAATAAAGAAATATCCAAATGGACAGAAAACACAACAAAACAATAAGAGAGCGGCGACGAAGTCGACACTCTCTTGTCGGGAATACAACACACATACCCTTGAAACCTGCCTATTGGGCGGGTTTCGATTATAAAGAGTTTTTCTGCCGCACCTGTCGCGGGAAAAACAAGAAGCAAATTGTTTCCGAAACAATTTGCTTTGTCTACAGTATGAACGGAGTAAACCTTTTGGGGCAATTCTGTTAATTTATGGATTTTCGGAAATATTTGTAACAGTTAAAATGTTTTCTTGTACCTTAAATTTAATAGAATATCCTGCAAAGTCGAAACCGTATTCTCTGTTTGGATTGTCCTGATAGGCAGGTCTCGGGTCGCCCTTTAAAACCGCAATCAGAGAACTTAACTTTTCCTCAGGGAAAATGTTTTTTAATTTTTCGGGGAACACAACCTCTAATTTATCCTCCATAACCTCTTCGGCAAAACCGCCTGTGGCATTTGGGACGGAGTCGGTAAAAGGAAGATATGGTTTAATGTCAATTATGGGGGTACCGTTTAGCATATCGGCACCCCGAACTTCTAAAACAGTTCCCCTGTCCGCAGTTTTTTTAATCTTTACCAGTTCCACGCAGGAAAGACCTATGGGGTTGGGTCTAAAGGGGGAGCGGGTGGCAAAAACACCCAGCCGCTTGTTTCCGCCAAGGCGGGGCGGGCGAACCGTGGGACGCCATTTTTCTTCCTTTACTTCGGAAAAGTCCCACAAAAGCCAAAGGTGGGAAAAACCCTCCAACCCCTTTAGGGCAGATGTGTCACGAAACTCTTCCTCGAAAACGATTTCACCCCTTAATTCTTTTACAATTCCGCTTTGCCTCGGTATGCCGAATTTTTCGGGGAAATCAGTGTAGATTTTGGCGATTACCTTAAGTTCTCTCTTAATCATTTTTCTTTTTCGATTTGAATTGGGCGGTGTAGTTATATGGGTCGTAATTTTCTAAAAATTCCGCCCATTTATCCTCGGGAATGTCCTCCACGGCACCTAAATCAATTTTATAGTCGTTATAAAGATTATTAACAACTTTTTCGTAAGTCTTTTTGAATTTGCGGTTTGCTCTGACGGCAATAAAACCGCATACTAAAACCGAAAGGCAAAGGATTAACATAGGAGCCAAATGTGCCCAGTAATATTTTGGGTTTAAAACGTTTGAATAGGTAAGACCGTGGGGGAAGAACAACATAATCATAATTGCCGAGGGAAGGGTCAGAATAACCGAAATAATATGCTTTTTTAAAATCAGGAAAACAAGACCTGAAATTAGACCCACAGTGCAGATTAAGGGCGTGATAAACGGCAGGTTTTCCCAAATGGCACCCAAAACATAGATGGAATTTATAACGAGACTGAAAGCGAATGCCACAACATAAACCCACTTAAATACCTTGTAAATCACACTGTCGGTATCCGTATAAACGATACCGTTTTTTCTCTCAATCAGCCTTACTTTATCGGCAATGCCCTTATATATTTTCATTTTAAAACTCCCAAGTTTAAGATAAATACATTATATAACCTAATTCCTTTCTTGACAAGTGTTTTTAAATATATATAATTAAATCGGTGATTAAAATGCAGATTAACATTGTTATGGTTGAGCCTGAAATCCCCCAAAACACAGGCAACGTTGCCCGCACCTGTGCCGCAACGGGAGCAAGACTTCATTTGGTGGGTCCCATGGGATTTACCATTGACGACAAGAAACTCAAACGTGCAGGTCTTGATTATTGGCAGTATCTCGATATAACCTATTACAAGGATATTGACGAGTTTTTCCAAAAGAACAAGGGCGATTTTTATTTCTTTACCACAAAGGCACGGCACACCCACTCGGAGGTTACCTATCCCGACAACTGCTATCTTTTATTTGGCAAGGAAACTAAGGGACTGCCCGAAGAACTGTTGCTTAAAAATCCCGAAAGTTGTGTCAGAATTCCCATGCAGGGTGAAATCAGGAGCCTTAATCTTTCCAATTCGGTGGCAATCGGAGTTTACGAGGTGCTCAGACAATGGGATTATCCCCAACTTCAAAATTTCGGTCAGTTGCATAACTATAAATGGGAAAATACTTGACTTTTTTGCAAATTTCCTATTGAAAAAATTGTGAAATGTGGTAAAATAAAATATGGTAATATTTTAACAAACTTTGAAAGGAAGATTTCAATGAACGCTCTTAACAAAAAAACAGTTGATGACATTAACGTTAAAGGTAAAAAGGTGCTCGTTCGCTGTGACTTTAACGTTCCTCTGAAGAAC
Organism: Acutalibacteraceae bacterium; assembly: GCA_045580545.1. Taxonomy (GTDB): domain Bacteria; phylum Bacillota; class Clostridia; order Oscillospirales; family Acutalibacteraceae; genus UBA737. Next base: position 15,666 of record JAZNOA010000044.1, read on the forward strand.
GGTGTTATAACTGATGAGAACCGTATCAATGCGGCTCTCCCCACAATTGAAAAACTAATTAAAGACGGCGGCAGGGTTATCCTTTGCTCCCACTTGGGTAAACCCAAGGGCGAGCCTAAGCCCGAACTTTCTTTGGCTCCCGTTGCTAAGGCTTTAAGTGAGAAGTTAGGCAAGGAGGTTGTATTTGCCGCTGACGATAACGTTGTTGGCGAAAATGCCAAAAAAGCAGTTGAGGCTATGCAGGACGGCGACGTTGTACTCCTCCAGAATACCCGTTACCGTGCAGAGGAAACCAAAAACGGCGAGGCTTTCTCCAAGGAACTCGGTTCCTTGGCTGATATCTTTGTAAACGATGCTTTCGGTACCGCTCACAGAGCACACTGCTCCACCGTCGGCGTTGTATCCTATGTTAAAGAGGCTGTTGCCGGTTATCTTATCGGTAAAGAACTTAAGTATTTAGGAAACGCTGTTGAAGATCCGGTTCGTCCTTTCGTTTGCATTTTGGGCGGTGCTAAGGTTGACAGTAAACTGCCCGTAATCGAGAATTTGCTTTCTAAGGCTGATACCCTTATTATCGGCGGCGGTATGGCTTACACTTTCCTTGCTGCTAAAGGCTACGGCGTTGGTAATTCTTTGGTTGACGAAACCAAGATTGACTACTGTGCAGATATGATGAAAAAGGCTGAGGAAAAGGGTGTTAAAATCCTTCTTCCTGTTGACTGCACCATTGTTGAAAAATTCCCCGACCCCATCGACGCTCCCATTGATGTTGAGTTTGTTGATGCTGATAAAATCCCTGCAGGCATGGAGGGTGTTGACATCGGTCCTAAGTCCTCTGAAATCTTCGCTAACGAGGTTAAGTCTGCTAAGACGGTTGTTTGGAACGGACCTATGGGCGTATTTGAGAACCCCACATTGGCCGCAGGTACCTTGGCAGTTGCTAAGGCTTTGGCTGAAACCGACGCTGTAACGGTTATCGGCGGCGGCGACTCTGCAGCAGCAGTTAATAATTTGGGATATGGCGACAAAATGACCCACATTTCCACCGGCGGCGGTGCTTCCCTTGAATTCTTAGAGGGCAAAGAACTTCCCGGTATTGCCGCACTTAATGATAAATAATTAAAATTTATTAGGGGTGAGGCAGTCTTCACCCCTAAAATTGTGAATAGGAGAAATTGAAATGAACAAACAACTTAGAAATGCCGTTATTGCCGGCAACTGGAAAATGAACAAAACCCCTGCTGAGACCACCGCTCTCATAAACGAAATGAAACCCTTGGTTAAAGACGCTGACTGCGATGTAGTTCTCTGTGTACCCTTTATTGATATTGCCGCCGCAGTTGAAGCAGCAAAGGGCTCCAACATTAAAATCGGTGCCGAGAATGTTCACTTCAAGGCTTCGGGTGCATACACCGGCGAAATTTCCGCAGAAATGCTTACTGCCGCAGGCGTTGAGTATGTTGTAATCGGTCACAGTGAAAGAAGACAGTATTTCGGTGAAACCGACCAGACTGTTAATCTTCGCACCCTTGCCGCTTTAAACGGCGGACTTAAGGCAATCGTTTGCGTTGGTGAAACCCTTGAGCAGAGAGAACTGGGATATACCGAAACCTTACTTAAATTCCAAACCAAAATGGCACTTACCAATGTTACTAAAGAGCAGTTAAAGAACGTTATTATCGCTTACGAGCCTGTTTGGGCTATCGGCACAGGTGTTACCGCTACTGCCGACCAGGCTGACGAGGGCAACGGATATGTTCGTGATGCCATTGCCGAGGTTTACGGCAAGGACGTTGCCGAAACCGTTACCATTCAGTACGGCGGTTCTATGAACGCTAAGAATGCTGACGAGTTGGTTGCCAAGACTAATGTTGACGGCGGTCTTATCGGCGGTGCTTCTTTGAAGGCTGAGGACTTCTCGATTATTGTTAAAGCCGCAAGCAAGTAATATATATAATGATACGAGATTCTTCGCTACGCTCAGAATGACGTTTTAATGTTTGCCGTTCTGAGGAGCAATTTATTGCAACGAAGAATCTCTGTTTTTAACAAGGAGTTAAATAATGAAAAAACCTATTGTTTTAACTATTATGGACGGGTTCGGTTTCAACGCCGACGAAAAATGCCTTAATGCAATCAAAACCGCTAACACCCCCCGACTTGATAAAATTTTTTCCAATTGCCCCACCACTAAAATCGGTGCTTCGGGAATGGACGTTGGTCTTCCCGACGGTCAAATGGGCAACAGCGAGGTAGGTCATACCAATATCGGTGCAGGCAGGGTTGTTTATCAGGAATTAACCCGCATTACCAAGTCTATTGCCGACGGTGACTTTTTTAATAACACTGCATTTTTAAAGGCTATTGAAAACTGCAAAAAGAATGATAGTGCACTTCACCTTTTAGGTCTTCTCTCAAACGGCGGTGTTCACTCTCACAACGAGCATCTCTATGCCTTGGTTGAACTTGCAAAAAGAAACGGACTCAAAAAGGTTTATGTTCACGCTCTGTTGGACGGACGTGACGTTCCTCCCTCTTCTGCCGCTGATTTTATTGACGCTTTGGAAGAAAAACTTAAAGAAATCGGTTGCGGAAAACTTGCTACCGTTATGGGCAGATTTTACGGAATGGACCGTGACAACCGTTGGGACAGAGTGGGCAAGGCTTATGCCGCTTTGGTTTACGGCGAGGGCGTTCAGGCGACTGACGGTGCTAAGGCAGTTCGTGAGTCCTATACTCAAAAGGATGAGGAAGGCAAGTTCTTGACCGATGAGTTCGTTCTCCCCACAGTTATTGAGGGAACAGAAAGAATTAAGACCGGCGACAGCGTGATATTCTTTAACTTCCGCCCCGACAGAGCAAGAGAAATCACCCGCACCTTTGTGGATGACGATTTCGCAGGCTTTACCCGTGTTGGGGGACGTCAAAAGGTTACCTACGTATGTATGACCCAATATGACGCTTCAATGCCTAATGTTGAGGTTGCTTTTAAACCTCAAACCCTTGAAAACACCTTGGGCGAATTTTTGGCTAAACAGAATATGACCCAACTTCGCATTGCCGAGACCGAAAAATATGCACATGTTACCTTCTTCTTTAACGGAGGAAGAGAGGTTATGTTCGAGGGTGAGGACAGAATCCTTGTTAATTCCCCTAAAGTTGCGACCTATGACTTGCAACCCGAAATGAGTGCAAACGAGGTTTGCGATAAGGTTTGTGAGGCTATTGAAAAGGGAATTTACGATGTTGTTATTCTGAATTTCGCAAACTGCGATATGGTAGGACATACAGGAATTTTCGATGCGGCTGTTAGGGCGGTTGAAACCGTTGATACCTGCGTTGGCAGAGTTGAAGATAGTGTGCTTAAAATGGGCGGCATAATGCTTCTAACTGCCGATCACGGAAATGCCGACCGTATGACCGATGCGGACGGCTCACCCTTTACAGCACATACCACAAATCCCGTTCCGTTCTCTGTTATCGGAAAGGATTGCGAACTGCGTGAAGGCGGAAAACTTTGCGACATTTCCCCCACAATTATTAAACTTTTGGGTCTCCCACAACCTGCTGAAATGACAGGCGAATCCATTATAAAGTAAAAATAGCATAAAAAATGACCGCCTCGGCGGTCATTTTAGTTTGTCGATGATTTTTGATGTAGGGGCGACCCTGTGTGGTCGCCCGAATAACCTCGTCAAAATCGATGTTAAAAAACAGCGTTCAGAATGACGTGTCTGCGAGAAAATCCGTATATCAGTTTTTCAGGCTTTGCATAGGCGCGGGGATTCTGCCGGCTCGGTCGATAAACTTCTTTGGCGACTTTGTAAGGTTTACATTCATAATAGGACCGCTTCCCAAAAGTCCTCCGAACTCCAGATCTTCACCTGCTTTTTTGCCGATGGCGGGAATAACACGCACGGCGGTGGTTTTTGAGTTTACCATACCTATTGCCGCTTCGTCGGCGATAATTGCGGAAATAACCTCGGCAGGGGTTTCTCCGGGAATGGCTATCATATCAAGACCAACCGAGCAAACGGCGGTCATAGCCTCAAGTTTTGAAAGTTCCAAGTCGCCTGATTTTGCGGCGGCTATCATACCTGCATCCTCAGAAACGGGGATAAAAGCACCTGAAAGTCCGCCCACATAGGAGGACGCCATAACCCCGCCTTTTTTAACCGCATCGTTAAGCATAGCAAGGGCGGCGGTGGTGCCGTGGGTTCCGCAGGTCTCAAGACCCATTTCTTCTAAGATGTGGGCAACCGAGTCGCCAACAGCGGGGGTGGGGGCTAAGGATAAGTCCACAATACCGAAAGGAACACCCAGTCGGCGGGAGGCTTCACTGCCCACCAACTGACCCATACGGGTGATTTTAAAGGCGGTTCTCTTAATGATTTCGGCAAGTTGACCTAAATCTCCGTCGGGACACTTTTTCAGTGCCGCCTGAACAACACCGGGGCCAGAAACACCCACATGAATAACGCAGTCAGGCTCGCCCACACCGTGGAAGGCACCTGCCATAAAGGGGTTATCCTCAACGGCATTGCAGAAAACAACCAGTTTTGCACAGCCGATACAGTCACGGTCGGCGGTGATTTCTGCAGTTTCACGGACGATTTGACCCATAAGTTTCACCGCATCCATATTTATTCCCGACTTTGTGGAGCCGATGTTAACCGAGGAGCAGATGTTGTTTGTGACCGACAATGCCTCGGGGATAGAGCGAATAAGTGCCTCGTCCCCTGCAGAAAATCCCTTATGTACTAAGGCTGAATAACCGCCTATGAAGTTAACGCCTGTGGCATCTGCCGCTTTTTGGAGAGTTTTTGCAAACATAACCGGGTTTCCACCACTGGCGGCGGCTATCATTGCAATAGGTGTCACCGAAATTCGCTTGTTTATAATGGGAATACCGAATTCTCTTTCAATATCCTCTCCGACCTTGACAAGGTTTCCGGCAAGGCGGGTGATTTTATCATAAATCTTTTGGCAGGCTTTCTCTGCATCGCTATCGGCACAGTCAAGAAGGGAAATGCCCATTGTGACAGTTCTGATGTCAAGATTTTCTTCGGAAATCATATTTATGGTTTCCATTATATCATTAATGTTGATCATTATATTACCTCTTAAATTCTGTGCATTGAATTGAAAACATCTTCGTGCATAACACGAACGTCAAGTGCGTTTTCTGCTCCCATAGATTTCAGCCTATCGGAAAATGCGGTAAAATCGCAGTTGGATTTACTGATATCGGTGAGCATTACCATTACGAAAATATCATCCAAAACCGACTGGGTAATATCCAAAATATTAACATTACAGTCGTTACAGATGGAACTTACCTTAGATATAATTCCAACAGTATCCTTTCCCATAACAGATATAACAGTTTTCATAAAAAAACCTCCTAAATTAAATGTGGGTGTTTATAGCCCTGCGGGACGTCAAAAATTGCCGTCCCCTACATATTTATATTATCTTTCCGCCGCCAACAACAATGTCCCCGTCATAAAAAACGGCGGCTTGACCTGCCGAGGGGGCACGCTGAGGGCTTGAAAAAACAATTTTAACATTTCCGTTTTCCGCATTGTAAAGGGTGGCGGGGCTTTCTTTGTGACGGTAGCGGAGTTTCGCTTTAATCTTCATTTCCTTTTCCAAACGGTCAAAGGGTATGAAATTCACATCTTTCACCAAAACCTCTGTTTTAAATAAATGCTCCTCGTCACCTAAAATAACTGTATTTGTATCGGCATTTTTATCAATAACAAACTGAGGTTTTCCAAGGGCAATGCCAAGACCCTTTCTTTGACCGATAGTGTAATTGATAATACCCTCGTGCTTACCTAAAACGGAGCCGTTTATATCCACATAATCGCCCTTGCTGCTAACAAAACCGTCGGTCTTCTCGATAAAAGAGGCGTAATCCCCGTCAGGCACAAAGCATATATCCTGACTGTCGGGTCGGTTGGCATTAACAAGTCCGCTTTTTTTCGCTTTTTCCCTGATTTGTGCCTTTGAAAGACCGCCTAAAGGCAACAAAAGGTGGGAAAGTTGGTGTTGAGTTAAGGAATACAGCACATAAGACTGATCCTTTGAAATATCGGCGGCTTTTTTGAGTATAAATCGGTCACCCTGTTGTTCAACTCTTGCATAATGCCCTGTGGCTATCTTCTGAAAGCCGTTTTCAAGGGCAAATCTAAGCAAACTGCCGAATTTTATATATTTGTTACATTCTAAACAAGGGTTAGGGGTAAGCCCGTTTTTATAATCCTTTATAAAAGCGGAGATAACCTTTTCGCCGAACTCCTTTTTAAGGTCAAGGGTCATGTGTTTTATTCCTATTTTTTCGCAAACTGCCTTGGCATCGGTTAAATCCTGCTCCTTATCCTCTCTGCACAGTTTAAGGGTAAGTCCCGTTACATCATATCCTTGTTCCGTTAAAAGCAGAGCGGCAGCCGAAGAGTCCACCCCGCCGCTCATACCGAGCAATACCTTTTCCATTATTGTCAAATCCTCCGAAATACAAGGCAAAGCCTGTAAAGACATAATTTGCATACGAAATTCTAAAATATTATATCAATAAATTATCCAAAGGTCAATTATTATATAATAAATGTATTGTTTTATCTGCTGAAATTGCAAAAAAAATTAAGATTTTTACAAATTTTTTATTGACTGGTAAAAAAAATAGTAGTATTCTTAATAGGTATTAAGATTTTTTGGTCTTAAATTTTTAATTACGGAGGTATTTTAAAATGTTTAAATCTGCTTATTTAAACAAGGTTTATGATGATGTGGCTAAAAGAAGCCCCGGAGAAGAGGAATTTTTGCAGGCTGTAAAAGAGGTTTTAGAGTCCTTAGAACCCGTTATTGAGGCTAATCCAAAATACGAGGCTAACGGAATTTTAGAGAGAATCGTTGAGCCTGAACGTCAGATTTTCTTCCGCGTTTCCTGGGTTGACGACAACGGTAAGGTTCAGGTTAACCGCGGTTTCAGAGTTCAGTTTAACTCTGCTATCGGTCCTTACAAGGGCGGTCTTCGTTTCCATCCTTCGGTTAATGCTTCTATTATGAAGTTCTTAGGCTTTGAGCAAACCTTTAAGAACAGTCTTACCGGTCTTCCTATGGGCGGCGGTAAGGGCGGTTCTGACTTTGATCCCAGAGGCCGCAGTGACGGTGAAATTATGCGCTTCTGCCAGAGCTTTATGACCGAGCTTTCTAAGCATATCGGCGCTGATACCGACGTTCCTGCAGGTGATATCGGTGTAGGTGCACGCGAGGTTGGCTACCTTTACGGTCAGTATAAGAGACTTCGCAACGAATTCACAGGCGTTCTTACAGGCAAGGGCCGTTCCTTCGGCGGTTCGCTTATCCGTCCCGAGGCTACAGGCTTTGGCGCTGTTTACTATGCAGTTGAAATGCTTAAAACCTTTGGCGAGGATGTTAAGGGCAAGACCTTTGCAGTATCAGGCTTCGGTAACGTTGCTTGGGGTACTGTTAAGAAGGTTAACGAATTAGGCGGTAAGGTTGTTACCATTTCCGGTCCTGACGGTTACATATATGATGAAGACGGTATCTGCACAGAAGAAAAGATTAACTTCTTGCTTGAGATGCGTGCTTCAGGCCACGATAAGGTTAAGGATTATGCTGATAAGTTCGGTGTTCCTTACTTCGAGGGCAAGCGTCCTTGGGAGGTTAAGGTTGACGTTGTTATGCCTTGCGCTACCCAGAACGAAGTTGGTTTACAGGATGCTAAGAACATCGTAGCTAACGGTGTTAAGTATTATGTTGAGGTTGCTAATATGCCTACTACCGAAGAGGCTGTAGCTTACCTTAAGGCAAACAAGGTTGTTATTGCTCCCTCTAAGGCAGTTAACGCAGGCGGCGTTGCAGTTTCGGGTCTTGAAATGAGCCAGAACTCTATGCGCTATAGCTGGACCGCTGAAGAGGTTGATGCTAAGCTCCACCAGATTATGGCTGATATTTACAAGAATTCTTGGGATGCTGCTAAGAAGTACGGTATGGAGGGTGACCTTATCGCCGGCGCTAACATCGCAGGCTTTGAAAAGGTTGCAGATGCTATGGTTGCTCAGGGTATCGCTTACTAATTAAAACATTAAAATGAATTTAGGACTTCACTTTATTCGGTGAAGTCCTTTAGTATTATAAAAGTTGACAAAAGGGAGTATTATTAGGTATAATAATATGAATAATTATTTTCTATTCGGAGGGGCAAATAATGGTTAAAAGTATGACCGGCTTCGGCAGAAGTGTGGAGAGCATAAACGGTCTTAACATCACCGTTGAAGTGAAATCGGTAAATCACAGATATTTTGAGTTTAGTGCCAGAATGTCAAGAGCCTATCAGTTTGCGGAGGACAGTTTAAAGGCACTTTGCCAAAAGTATATCACCCGCGGAAAAGTTGAACTTTCGGTTTTTGTTGAAGACGCCACAGAAAAGGCTACCACGGTTGAAATTAACCGTCAGTATGCAGGGGAGTATATTTCAGCCTTAAGGCAGTTGGCAAAGGAGTATAAAATCAAGGACGATCTGAAACTTTCAGCCCTCACAGGCAACCCCGAACTTTTTACCGTTAGAAAAACCCTTTTAGAGGACGAGGTTGTGATTGATGCTCTAACCCAAGTTACCAAAAAAGCGTTGGATAATTACAATGAAATGCGTGTGATCGAGGGCAAAAAGTTAGAGACAGATGTACTTTCACGGGTTAAAACCATCCTTTCGGCGGTGGAGTTTATCGAAAGCCGTTCCCCCGAAACAGTTAAGGCTTATAGGGAACGAATTGAAGAAAAAATGCGTGAACTGTTAGGCTCTGCAACTGTAGACGAACAGAGGATTATAACCGAAACTGCAATTTTTGCCGATAAGGTTGCCGTTGACGAGGAAACCGTGAGACTGAGAAGTCATATTTCTCAACTTGAAAATATGCTTGAAAGCGACTCTGCCACCGGTAAAAAGTTGGATTTCCTCATTCAGGAAATGAATCGAGAGGCCAACACCATAGGCTCAAAGTCCCAGAATGTTGAAATTGCCCACACTGTGGTTGAAATTAAGGCAGAGATTGAAAAAATCCGTGAGCAAATCCAAAATATAGAGTAGGTGCAGTATGAAATTAGTAAATATCGGTTTCGGTAATATGGTAAGTGCCAACCGCATTGTCACCATTGTAAGCCCCGAATCCGCCCCTATTAAGAGAATTATCGGCGAGGCAAAGGAAAAGGGGACCCTTATTGACGCCACCCACGGCAGACGCACAAGGGCGGTTATTATTACCGATTCGGACCATATAATTTTAACCTATCTTCAAGGGGAAACCCTTGCCAACCGAATAGACGAGGAAAGTATTGAGGAGGACGAAGATGAGTAAAGGCGGAGTTTTTATAATTTCGGGCCCCTCGGGTTCGGGTAAAGACACGGTTCTTGCCGAACTTTTCGGGAAGTGTCCCGAACTTGAGTTTTCCATTTCTTCCGTGACACGGAGTATGCGTGAGGGGGAAAAAGAGGGGGAGAAATATAACTTCATTTCCCGTGAAAAGTTTGAAAGTATGATAAAAGAGGATAAACTTTTAGAATACAATCTTTATGTTGATAATTACTACGGAACTCCCCGTGAACCTGTGGAAAAAGCGGTGAGTGAAAACAAGGATATTATAATTGAGGTTGATGTTAACGGTGCCAGCAGTATAAAGGAAAAACTTCCCGATGCCGTAAGCATTTTCATAATGCCGCCCTCCTTTGCGGAACTTAAACGCAGACTTTCAAGCAGAGGAACCGAAACCGATGAAATTATAGCACTTAGGCTTTCTGCGGCCTTAAGTGAAATTAAAAGGGCAATAGAGTATGACTACATTGTTGTTAACGACGATTTATCCACTGCCGTTGAGGATATAATCGCTATTATAAAGGGCAGTAAATTCTGCATTAAGAGACAAAAATATATTATTGATGAGGTGCTTAAAAATGTTAAACCCTAATATCGGAAAATTGATTCAAAACAGTGAGAACAGATACCGCTTGGTATTGAATGTTGCAAAAACCGCAAGAGAAATTTCTGCAAAAGAGGCAGAAATGGGTGAAATTTCCACCGAAAAGCCCGTTAGTGTTGCTATTGATAAGTTGGCAAACGAAATCTGATTAAACTAAAATCCAAAGGGAGGGATTGGTATGAAAACCGCTGCGGCATTAGTTGCCCTTCAGGGTGCAACTAATGCTTTTGACAGGTTATATACCTATGTTATTCCTCCCGATTTGCTTTCTAAAGCCATCCCGGGGAAAAGGGTTTTAGTGCCTTTTGGCAGAGGAAACATTAAAAAGCAGGGTATGATTTTTAAAATTGATACCGCCGATGCAAAGGGTCTTAAAAGTATATATTCCCTTATAGATAACGAGGCGGTTTTAAGCGAAAAAATGCTAAGGCTTTGCGAATACCTTCATGATAGGACCTTTTGCACCTACTATGACGGTATTCACGCTTTGCTTCCTGCAGGTCTTACCCACCGCCTTGTGAACTACTATTCCGCAAATACCGAATTTGCGGATGTTTCCCTTTTAAATGATGATGAAAAGGATATTTATTTATATCTGTCAAATAACAGGGAAAAGGCAGAAAGTGATATTGTTAAAATATTCGGTGTGACCCCTGAATTACTCCGTAAAATGGAGGAAAAAGGGGCACTTCTTAAAAATTGCGATACAAAGCAGAAAATCAAAGATGCAACCCAAAAATGGGTGCAACCGTCCCCCGATTTTGACCCGTCTGTAAGGCTTACGCTCCGCCAAAAAGCGGTTATGGACTTAAGTTTAGAGGTAGGGTCTTTGGCAGTTAAGGAAATCTGTTATTTCACGGGTGTTACAACGGCGGTTGTTGATGGGCTTATAAAAAAGGGCTTTTTAATCCCCTTTGAAAAGGCGGTTTACCGCACAAAACCCATAACGTCACCCCTTAAAAAAAACGAAATCACACTGACTGAGGAGCAACAGACTGCTTTCGACGGGCTTTTAAAGGAATACCGTGACGAAAAGGCAAAGGTTTCTTTGCTTTACGGTATTACAGGCTCGGGAAAAACCCAGGTGTTTTTGAGACTTGCGGACGAGGTCATTAAGGAAAACCGTCAGGTAATAATAATGGTGCCGGAAATTTCCTTAACCCCCCAACTTTTATCACTTTTTTCCGCCCGCTATGGGGACAAGGTGGCAGTTTTTCACAGTGCCATGTCCTTGAGCCGGCGAATGGACGAATGGAAAAGGGTTAAAGAGGGCAAGGCTTTAATTGCTCTGGGTACTCGCAGTGCGGTCTTTGCTCCAACAGAAAATTTAGGTCTTATAATAATGGACGAGGAGCAGGAACATACCTATAAATCGGAGCAGTCTCCCCGTTTCCACGCAAGGGATGTTGCCGCTTTCAGAACAAGGCAGTTCGGCGGACTTTTGGTATTGGCGTCGGCTACACCTTCCCTTGAAACTTTCACCAAGGCTCGTCAGGGCCAAATCTCAATGTATACCCTTAAAAACCGATACGGAAACGCAGGTTTACCCAAGGTTGAAACGGTGGATATGCGTGCCGAACGGAATGACGGTAACAAGAGTATTGTCAGCCGTCGGCTTTATGAAGCGGTAAATGATACTTTAGATAAGGGAAACCAAGCAATTCTACTCTTAAACCGCCGAGGTCACAACACATATATTTCCTGTCCTTCTTGCGGAAATGTGGCGGTTTGCCCCAACTGCAGTATAAGTCTTACCTACCACTCGGCAAACAACCGACTGATGTGCCACTACTGCGGATATTCCGAAGGTGTTACAGGGAAATGCAAAGAGTGCGGGGCAGAAAATGTAAAGTTTTCGGGTGTGGGAACCCAGAAGGCAGAGGAAGAACTAAAGGCACTTTTCCCCACAGCACGTGTCTTGCGACTTGATGCGGATAGCACAATGGCAAGAGACTCCTATGCCAATCTTCTCAAAAAGTTTGCCGACGGGGAATATGATATACTCTTAGGCACCCAAATGGTTGCAAAGGGTTTGGATTTCCCAAATGTTACCTTGGTGGGTGTTTTGGGAGCGGACAATGCGGCATTCAGCGAAGATTATAAAAGTTTTGAAAGAACTTTTTCACTGCTTACTCAGGTTATCGGCAGAGCAGGCAGAGGGGACAGAGAGGGTCTTGCCATAATCCAGACCACCGACCCCGACAGCAGTTTGATATCCCTTGCAAAAATGCAGGATTATGACAGTTTTTATGAGGAGGAGATTTTAAACCGCCGAATGATGGTTTTCCCCCCATATTGCGATATTTGTGTTGTAAGCAGTAAGAGTGTGAGCCGTGAAGCGGCGGAGAAATCTATAAATCTTGCCTTTGAGGAAATCAAAAGGCTTTTGCCGGAGTTTAGCGGTGTTAAAATTATTATATTGGGACCCTCTCCCGCCTCGGTGCCGAGGGTTAACAATAAGTATCGGTACAGAATGATTATAAAATGCAAAAACAGTAAGGATTTCAGAACAATGCTAAGACGGGCTTTGGAGGTGAAATTACCTCAGGACGGCACCTTGGCGGTGGACTTTAATCCCGAAAATATTATATAGGTGATAAAATGGCAATCAGAAATATTGTGAAAGTGGGGGACGATGTTCTCCGTAAAATATGCAGAACGCAGATGACCTTTGACCAAAAACTTTGGAGTCTTTTAGACGATATGGCGGAAACCATGTATAAAGCCGAGGGTGTGGGTCTTGCCGCACCTCAGGTGGGAATTTTAAGGCGTGTCTGTGTTGTTGACGTGGGTGACGGACTTATCGAACTTATAAACCCCGTTATAACCGAAAAAAGCGGAAGTCAAAAGGGAAATGAGGGTTGTTTGTCTGTTCCCGACCGTTTTGAAGAGGTTACAAGACCTAATAAGGTGACCGTTAAGGCTCAAAACCGCAAGGGCGAAAACATCGAAATCAAGGCGGAGGGTTTTTTGGCACGTGCATTCTGCCACGAAATTGACCACCTTGACGGAATACTTTATATTGATAGGGTTTAAATTATGAAGATTGTTTTTATGGGCACCCCCGACTATGCGGCGGTGACCTTAGAAAAGTTAATAGAAAGCGACCACGAAATTGCGGGTGTTTTCGCTCAGCCCGACAAACCTGTGGGCAGAAAACAGATTTTAACTCCGCCCCCCGTTAAGGTTACGGCAGAAAAACACGGCATACCTGTGTATCAGCCCAACACTTTAAGGGACGGTGAGGCACTCAGTATTTTAAAGTGTATTAACCCTGATATAATTGTGGTTGTGGCATACGGAAAGATACTGCCTGAAGAAATTCTCACTCTACCTAAATACGGTTGTGTTAACGGACACGCATCTCTTTTACCTAAATACAGAGGTGCCTCTCCCATACAGTGGTGTATTGTCTGCGGTGAGGAAAAAACTGGTGTTACCGTTATGAAGATGGACGTTGGTATGGACACGGGGGATATTTTAACCCAATGCGAAGTGGAAATAGGCGAAACCGAAACCGCAGAGGAACTCTTTGACCGTCTGAGTGTTATCAGTGCCGATTTAATGCTTGAAACTATCGACAATATCGAAAACATAACCCCTGTAAAGCAAAATGATGAGGAAGCCACATACGCTCCCATCATAAAAAAAGAAATGGCACTTTTGGACTTTTCCAAATCTGCCAAAGAGTTATATAATGCAGTCAGAGGCTACTATTCTTGGCCGGTTGCATTCTTTTTTCTAAAGGGAAAACGCATTAAGGTTATAAAATCGGAAATCGGAAGCGAAACCTCTAAGCCTGCAGGAACTGTTGTGGGCAATACCGAATGTTTGGAAATTGCCTGCGGTGACGGAAAGACTCTGAAACTGCTCACGGTTCAGCCCGAGGGTAAGGGACAAATGACCGCAAAACAGATGCTAAACGGCTCTAAAATCGAGAAAGGCACTAATGTTTATGGCTAATGCTCGAAAAACGGCGGTTAAGGTTTTGGTAAAAATCGAAAAAGAGGGAACATATTCCAATTTGGGCGTCGCTGAGGCTCTAAAAAATTCGGAACTTAACCCCCAGGATAAATCCCTTGCCACCGCTGTTATTTACGGAGTGCTTGACAGGAAAATTACCCTTGATTACATTCTTTCAAAATTCCTAAAAACCTCCATAAACAAAACCGAGCCGTTTACACTTATGGTGCTAAGGTCGGCTCTTTATCAAATTAAGTATATGGACAAAATTCCCGAAAGTGCGGCGGTTAACGAGGCGGTTAAGATTATGAAATCTTCCAAATTCAGCCGAAATGCAGGATTTGTAAACGGAGTTTTGAGGTCGGTTTTAAGAACAGATGTGGAAATCCCAAAGGGTGACAGTGCCGAGGATTTAAGCGTTAGATATTCCTGCCCTTTGTGGATTGTGGAAAGTTTTTTAATGGACTACGGTTTGGCGGACACAAAGGCACTTTTGGAGGAAAGCCTAAAACCTGCACCTACTGTGCTTAGAATAAACACAGTTAAGGCGGATATTTCCGAAATTGAAAAGGAATATGAAATAAAGGAAAATTCCATTGAACTTACCAAAGGAATTGACATATCAAACAGCGAACTTTACAAAAAAGGTTTGGTTTACGCCCAAGATTATGCCTCTCAAAAAGCGGTCATGGTGTTAAACCCCAAAGCGGGGGACAGGGTGCTTGACCTTTGTTCTGCCCCCGGCGGTAAGGCTTTCACAATGGCGAATTTAATGGGCAATAAGGGTGAAATTTTAGCCTGCGATTTATACCCCCACAGGGTGGAGTTAATAGAAAGAACGGTCAAGAGACTGGGTTTGGATATTATTAAAACCGCTGTGGCAGATGCTACTAGGTATAACCCGAAGTTAGGGGAGTTTGACTGTGTTTTATGCGATGTCCCCTGTTCGGGGTTGGGTGTTATTCGCCGAAAACCCGAAATTAAATATAACGCCCTGACCTGCTTGGAAGAACTTAAAAATATACAACTGAGCATTCTTAAAAATGCAGTTAAATACTTAAAAAAAGGCGGAAAACTGCTTTATTCTACCTGCACTTTAAGGCGGGAGGAAAATGAAAAACTTGTAATTTCCTTTCAAAAGGAGTATAATGACCTTTGCAAGGTGTATGAACACACCTTTATGCCCCATAAAGACGGGACTGACGGGTTTTACTGTGCTCTTTTTGAAAAGAGATAAAAGGAGGCAAAATCCTTTTTGGCTAAAACCGATATAAAGTCTTTCAACTTAACAGAACTTGAAAATTTAATGGCCCAAATGGGTGAGCCTAAATTCAGGGCATCTCAGATCTTTAAGTGGTTGCAAAGCGGTGTGGAGAGTTTCGGTGAAATGACCGATATTTCATTGAAACTCCGTGAGAAACTGGATGACAGTTGCTATATCGCTTCGCTTAAAATCTTGAGGAAACTCAAATCTAAGATTGACGGCACGGTTAAATATTTGTATGAACTAACAGACGGTCAGACCATTGAATCGGTGCTTATGAAGTATGAACACGGCTATTCCCTTTGCATTTCAACACAAGTGGGCTGCCGAATGGGTTGCAGTTTCTGTGCAACGGGGCTCGGCGGGCTGGTTAGAGACCTGACCGCTTCCGAAATGTTGGCACAAATCACCACCGCACAAAGGGATGAAAATATCCGAGTTTCCAATGTGGTTATGATGGGTATGGGGGAGCCTTTGGATAATTTCAGAAATTCCGTTAAGTTTTTAGAACTTGTATCCCACCCTAAGGGACTTAATATAGGACTTCGTCATATATCCCTTTCCACCAGCGGTGTGGTGACGGGAATTGAGAAATTAAAGGAATATGGGTTTCCCATAACCCTGTCGGTTTCTCTCCACGCTCCCTTTGACGGGATGAGAACCAATATGATGCCGGTTAACAAAAGGTGGAATATTGACGCTCTGTTAAAGGCTTGCAGAGATTATCAGCAGGTGACTGCGAGGAGAATTTCCTTTGAATATGCCCTGATTGATGGTGTTAACGACAGTCGGGAATGTGCCGACGAACTTTGCAATAGATTAAAAGGCATAATGTGTCATATAAATTTAATACCGGTGAATCCTGTTAAGGAAAACAGCAACAAAGCGCCGGATAAAAATAAAATCTATAAATTCCAAAAGTATCTGACCGATAAAGGACTTAACGCCACGGTTAGGCGTACCTTGGGAGCGGATATCAATGCTTCCTGCGGTCAACTAAGGAGAAGAGAACAGGAGGGGAAAGGAAATGATAGTTAAAGGCTTAACGGATGTGGGACTTAAACGTCACTCAAATCAGGATACCTTTGCTATAGTGACACTTCCCGATTCCTCGGTTTTAGCCGTCGTTTGCGACGGTATGGGCGGAGCAAATGCCGGCAATATTGCAAGTCAAAAGGCCGCCGAGGTTATAACTTCGTTTTTTGAGCGTTCCTACCGAAAAGGTTTGGACGGGTCGGGTATTACGGCATTGCTTCAAAGTGCCATACTTTCTGCCAATATCGAAATATTTGATATGGCGTCAAAGCATGGAGAACTCTCCGGAATGGGAACAACCGTTGTGGCGGCTTATGTTTCAAAGGAGTTCACCGTTATTTCCCATATTGGGGACAGCAGGGCATATCTCATTGACGGCACCGTCACCCAACTGACCCGTGACCATTCGGTGGTGCAGTCTCTTATCGAAAGCGGAAAACTCACCCATGAGGAAGCCCGTGTTCATCCGAGACGGAATGTTATAACAAGGGCTCTGGGAATTGAGGCTGATGTTTTGGTGGACAGCGATGAGTTTCCCATAAAAGAGGGGCAAAGCCTGCTTCTTTGTTCCGACGGTCTTTCAAATTTTATCACTAAAGATGAAATTAAGAATATATTTGACAGTCTCGATACCGAAAATGTTGCATCTGCATTGGTTGAAAAGGCAAATAACAACGGCGGCGGGGATAACATTACCGTTATCACGGTTACGCTTTAAGGAAAGGACTAAATTTTTATGGACAGATATGTAGGAAAACGTCTTGACGGCAGATATGAAATACAGGAAATCATCGGTGTGGGCGGTATGGCCGTTGTTTATAAGGCCCACGACAATCAGGAAAACCGCACGGTTGCGGTTAAAATCTTAAAACCTGAATTTGTTTCCAACGAGGAGTTTCTCCGCCGTTTTAAAAATGAGTCCAAGGCTATTGCCATGCTCTCCCATCCTAATATTGTTAAGGTTTATGACGTTAGTTTCGGCGACCTTATTCAGTATATTGTTATGGAATATATTGAGGGTATCACCCTTAAAGAGTATATTGAGCAAAGGGGAAGTCTTAGGTGGAAAGATGCGGTGCATTTCACCATTCAAATCCTTAAGGGACTTCAGCACGCCCACGATAAGGGCATTGTTCACAGAGATGTTAAACCCCAAAATATTATGGTTCTGCCTGACGGCACCATTAAGGTTACCGATTTCGGTATCGCCCGTTTTGCCAGAAGCGACCAGAGAACTATTACCGATAAAGCGATTGGCTCGGTGCATTATATAAGCCCTGAGCAGGCAAGAGGGGAGAAAACCGACGAGAAATCGGATATTTACTCCTTGGGCGTTATTCTCTATGAAATGATTACGGGTCAAATGCCTTTCCAAGCCGAGTCGGCAGTTTCGGTTGCCATTATGCAACTTCAAAGAGAACCTAAAACCCCAACCGAAATCAACGCCTCAATTCCTCTGGGTCTTGAGCAGATTACCATGCACGCAATGCAGAAAACCCCCGAAAGACGCTATCAGTCTGCGGCTGAGATGCTCTGTGATTTAGACGCTTTCCGCAAGGACCCATCTATTACATTTGATTACAATTATTTTGTTGACGATGCCCCCACAAAATATGTGGGAACAATTCCTCAAAACGATGCCGGATTTGAAGAGGAAGAAGAGGAAGCACCTGCTAAGAGCAGCATAATACCGATTTTGACCGGCGTTGCCGTAACATTGGTGTTGGTACTTATTGTTTTGGGAATTAAATTTATTCCCGGTTTGTTTAATAAATCTGCCGAGATTGCCTGTCCGAATTTTGTTGGCAAGAAGTATGAAGAGATTATCGCCGATGATGAATATAAGGATACTTTCAAATTTAAAGACGAATGGGATTACAGTGCCGATTATGAGTTCGGTTATGTTTTCGAGCAGTCTGAAAAAGAGGGCGAAAAACTCAAGAAGGGTGCCAATATAACCCTTTATGTAAGTATGGGGGAAAACACCAAGAAGGTGCCCGATGTTTACGATATGACCGAAGCCGCCGCCGTTTCCGAACTTAAGGCTCAGGGTTTCACCAACATAGAAAAGGTTGAAATGGCAAGTGAGGATACAGAAAAAGGCAAGGTAATTAAAACCGAACCTAAGAAAACTCAGGTTGTAAAGGAAAATGAAAAAATAACCCTCTATATCAGCACAGGTAAGCCCGAAGTTAAGGTTAAGGTGCCGGATGTTATAGGTCTCACGGAAGAATCCGCTAAAAAGAAACTTGAGGAAGAAAAACTCACCGTTAAGGTTGAAGAAATTCAACTTACCAAGACCGATAAATACTATCCCATAGGTGTTGTTGCAAAGCAGGATCCCTCTTCTTCCAAGACCGATGCGGCGGAGGGTGAAACGGTTACGATTTATGTTTGTGCCGGATACAAATTCGACCTTGAAATCAGCCTGCCTATGGATTACACCGAAACCTTTAATATCTCTCTTTGGGAGGACGGCGTTTTAGTTAACAAGGGTCAAACGGTTGACAGTACCGCTCGTTCAACCTATACCTTTAAGGATTTAGTAACTAAAAAAGAAAAGGCAACTTACACTGTTAAGATTTCTGAGGACGGCAAAAATGATTACAACTATATGAAGGTTACATTTGACGCCAACGCTTGGAGGTTTGAGGAGTACGATTCTGTCGCCAATTATCCTTTAGGCGGTTCTTCCTCCGATAGTTCTTCCAATGTTTCTTCAAACTTGCCTAATGTGGGTTAATAGATTATGACAGGTATAATTGTTAAAGCACTTTCGGGATTTTATTATGTTAAAACCGAGGAGGGAACGTATACCTGTAAAGCAAGGGGAAACTTCCGCCAAAAGGGGGTTTCCCCTTTGGTGGGTGATAGGGTTGAAATAACTGCGTCACCCGACTTTACAGGTGCGGTGGAAAGAATAATGCCGAGAAAAACCTGCCTTAACAGACCTCCGGTGGCTAACATTGAAAAACTTTTTATACTGTCTTCCTATGAAAACCCAGCCCCTAACACAACTGTTATCGACAAACTGACGGTTATTGCCAGACACAAGGGAATTGAGCCCATTATTGTTTTCAATAAAAGCGATATGGGGGATTTCGGCGAGTATATTAAGATATATCAAAATGCAGGCTTTAAAACCTTTGCCGTTTCCGCACTAAACGGTGTGGGAATTGAGGCTATCAAAGAAGAACTAAAGGACAGTATCAGTGCTTTCACCGGCAACTCCGGTGTAGGTAAATCGAGCCTGCTTAATGCAATGCTTGGCGATGATATTATTGAAACGGGCGAAGTGAGTGAAAAGTTGGGACGAGGCAGACACACCACACGCCACACCGAAATATATCCTTTGAGTTTCGGCGGTTTCGTTGCCGACACTCCGGGCTTTTCCTCCATTGAGGCAGGAGACGATTTTGCTTTGAAAGAGCATTTGGCTGAATATTTTGAAGACTTCGGCGATTATATTTATGAATGTCAGTTTTCCTCCTGCTCCCACACAAAGGAAAAGGGCTGTGCCGTTATAAAAGCGGTGAAGGAGGGCAGGATAGAGAAAACCCGCCACGAATCTTATATTGCTATGTTTGAAGAATTAAAGGACCTTAAAATATGGCAAAATAAATATAAAAAGTAACTCTTTTGTTTTTCCTCCATATAATGTAATACAGGTCACCTGGGGGAGGGATTTTATGAGAAAGCGTTGCGGAGGATCTAATAAAGGTGCCATTGCAATTACCTTTGCCGTAGGACTTCTCATAAGTTGTTTTTGTCCCCCTAAATTTTTGGTGGCGGTGTTGGCAATTTGGGTAATTATATTAGCCGTAACAAGCAGACGGTGTTAGGAGGAAAACTTATGAAAATCGTTGTTATTAAAAGTCCTAAATTTTTAAGCGGAATTTTAAGAACGCTTTTCGGAATCAAAAAGCAAACAGACTGATACATAAAAAAGAATTGAAAAAGAATAGGGCTGCCTCATTATTCACGAGGAAGCCCTATTCTTTTTTTAAACACTATTTTACTGAAATGTTTTAGGTAAATTTAATTATCCGAAGAAATTGTCGCCGTCGGTATTGCTACCGCACATACCGAACATTACGACCGCAACGCCTTTACTTATAAACTTGCGAAGCATATTTTCGTATGTCGCCTGCTTATATGTATCTTTGTTTACATCATTTTTATCCCATTCAACAATTACTAAATCGGGGTTGAAACTCATAACAAAATCCTCCGTCTACAATATATATGTATATTATGCCCCCGCATAAAAAAGTCAACAATTTCATTTCTAAACTTTGCAAGACTTTAGTTAAATTTAACAGATACGGATTTTGGGAATTATATGTAGGTTTGTCAATGATGTGTTACAAAATTAGAAAACTTCACCGTTAATAAGAAAAGCCTTTAAATAATCAGCGGGAGATTTCCAATTAAGAGGACGCATAGGAAAATTATTGTATCTTCTGTTGTGAACAGAAAGTT
>JAZNOA010000045.1:0-21638 GCA_045580545.1 Acutalibacteraceae bacterium
TATGTATCACAAATCTTTGGCGAAGAAGTAATTTTGTTATTTGCTTTGTTTTTTATATATGTTATTTTGCGAATTGTTTGTGCTGTAATTCCGGTTAGACAATCTGCTAAACGAAATTAAAGAAAATCCGGTTTTTAACCAGTTCTTTTTCGAACACGAATGACAGAAAAAGAAAGACACGCAGTTGCGTGTCTTTTCTTTTTCAATGAAATTCGCTCCATGCGGAACGAGTGAAATATTGCTACGCAATATGAAATACGCTGACGCATATGAAATATTTGCTTTGCAAATGTTAAAAGGCGAATTTTATTTCACATTTTGCGTTAGCAAAATATTTCATAATCCGCAAGGATTATTTCATATCGCGTAGCGATATTTCATTATATACAATGCTCCGCATTGATTTTTCGTCGCTTTTATGCTATAATACACTCAAGGCGGTGATTATATGAAAAAATTAGCTTGTTTATTGTTGGTCACAATTTTGCTGTTTAGTTTTTCTGCTTGTAGCACTGAGAATGTTTCGATAAGTAATTCAGAAGTATCAAGTAATACAGAAACGCTCAGCAACACGGAAATGCCAAGCGATGTGGAATCGGAATCGCCAAGAAATGTGGCAACACCAAGTGATATGGTAAATCCGAGTAATGTAGAAACACCGAGTAATGTAGAAACACCGAGTGATGTAGAAACTCCGAGTGATGTCAAAACATTGGGTGAGACAGAACTCAACGATTTGCATAATGTTATTCAATCACAAAATTCTGATCCTAATATATCTCAAGACTTTGAGCCTATTACAGATAATGAATTTTCGGGTGGAAACGGAACACAGTCGAATCCTTACTTGATAACAACATCAAAGCAATTAATATATTTATCTGAAAAAATTAATTCAGGGAAAATGAATAATGGAGTGCATTTTGCGCTCGGTGCAGACATTGATATGGCTGGAGTAGAGTTTTTGCCTATCGGAAATGGTACCTATCGTTTTTCATCCAATTTTGACGGTAGAGGTTTTACTATTTCTAATCTGTCCCCAAAACTTTTATATGATGACTATGGCAATAACGCCAACTATTCTTGTGGATTTTTCGGGATAGTCGGAAATGCGGAAATCAAAAATCTTCATCTTGAAAATGTTAACATAACATATACCTATGAAAGCAATTATTTTACCGAAATAGGTCTTCTTGCAGGTTGTGTGTATCCAACCCGGGAATGTAAAATTACCGATTGCATTGTCAATGGTAATATCAATGTTGAAACAGATGTTTTACTCGTAGGAGGAATTGTTGGCGATATTTTTGTAACCGATAATGCAAAACTCAAATGTGAACGACTGCAGAGCAATACAAAATTACAAGTGCGCTCTGATTCGGTAAATGCAGGCGCTATTTCGGGGAGTCTTCTCGGAAGCGGAGAGGAAATTTTCACGGATATTTGCGTTCAAAGTGAGATTTTGCACAGTTCTACATATTATTCACACATAGGCGCTTTTGGCGGTGTAGCAAATTCAAAAGGAAGCATGAGCGTTAGTAATTGTTTTATAAAAATAAATACCAATAAAAAGTATGGTGATAATGTTCATCCATTGATCGGCGGAATTATTGATTCATATCAGCCGAGCGGCACTTTTGATTTTATAAATGTATTTGGATTTGCGGATGGTTGCACTAAATTATATGAGATACCTTCTGAAAATCTCGTAAAAGAAGAAAATTGTAGTTTTGTAAATGTATTACCGGCAAATTGTAACTTCAATACTGAAATTTGGGATATTACTGATCCTGCAACACCGTTTATTAAATTAAATTTTCAAAAAAATTAAGTTTTCAGGCAAATTTCATTCGTGCCATTAAGTTCAAACCGCCCAAAAAGGATCACTTCCTTTTTGGAAAGTGCTTCTTTTTTGTGTTTGTGTCCCCTGTATTGAATATACCATTATAACTCTTAAAGCGTTGATTTATTATAGAATTTGTGTTATTATACTTTTAAAATACAAATGGAAGCGATAGAATGAGCATAAATAGATTTCATGAGTTAACTAAGGATTATAGGTACAAAATTGAATTTCACGCACATACAAAACCGACAAGTCCCTGCAGTGATATGTCACCGCAAATGCTTATTGAGAGATATGCAAAATCAGGTTTCGACGGCATTGTTTTAACCAATCATTTCATTGATTTTTTACTAAAAAGTGAAGATCCGCAAGAGGTCAGTGATACCTATTTAAGAGACTTTTATGAGACAAAAAATCAGGGTGAAAAGCATAATATTAAGGTTTATTTGGGTATGGAAATCAGGTTTCCCGAAAATTCTAACGATTATTTAGTTTACGGTATAGAAGAAAATGACATAAAGGAAATATTTTCCTATATACACGGTGATTACATTAGTTTTTACAAAAACTTTAAGAACGACAAAAATGTAATTGTGCAGGCTCACCCCTTTAGAGACGGAATGACGTTGCAAAACCCTGAGTTTCTTGACGGGTTTGAGGTGTTCAATATGCACCCCGGTCATAATTCCCGCATTGGATTTGCAAGTAAATATGCTAATGAGCATACCGAATTTATTAAAACCTGCGGTACGGACTTTCACCACGAAGGTCACCAAGGCTTAGGTGCCACATTAACAAAGACCTTGCCGGAAGACTCCGTTGGCATTGCCGAAATATTAAAATCTCGGGATTATTTATTTGATGTGGCAGGTAACATCATTATTCCGTGAATAAAGCGTTCATAAAAATGCCGCACAAAAATGTTAACAAATTGTTTACAAATAGAATATTTTGTGTTATCATAAAGATATCAAAAAATCGGAGGTACTCTTATGAAAACACGTGCGGAACTAAAAGAAATGGCAAAACAGCAGATTAAAGGCAACATCGGTATGCTCTTTGTGATTACGTTGATTATCGGTGTTATCTCGGGGGCTGCAGGTGCGATTCCTCCTCTTGCTTTGGCTGTTTCAATAATCGTTACCCCTGCATTTAGTATTAGTATTATTCGCGTATATCAGGAATTGGCAAGAAGCGGTAAAAAGCCCGAGGCTAAGGACGCTTTTGCCGGTTTTGACGATTTTTGGTCTGCCTTTAAAGCAATGTTTTTAGTAGGTCTGTTTACCTTTTTGTGGAGTTTGCTTTTCGTTATTCCCGGCATTATTAAGTCTTTTTCCTATTCACAGACTATGATGATTGTTGCCGAAAATAAGGGGATCGGTGCCCGTGATGCCATTAACCGTTCTAAGGCTATGATGGACGGCCGTAAAATGGATTATTTCGTGTTGGGACTGTCCTTTATCGGCTGGGGACTTCTGTGTTGTATTACCTTAGGCATTGCTTATATTTGGGTAGGACCCTATATGCAGGCTACAATGGTTAATTTTTATAACGACATTAAACCTGCCGAGGCAACGGCAGAAGAAACTGCAAATCAGGAAGTTTTTTAGACTTAAGAAAAAGTTTTTACTTAATGTATAGTGAACGGCACTCAATAAAGGGTGCCGTTTAATGTTTTGCGGTGGTTTTTATGCATATTATTCTTGAAATTATGCATAATTTGGTGTATAATATTTTTAACTGTAATTATTTATTAAAGAGGTGCCGAAATGACACGAAGAATGGCAAGAGAAGAAGCCTTTATTTTAATATTTGAAAAGGTTTTTTCTAAAGAAAATGTTGAGGATATTTTAAGCCTTGCAAACGAGGCAAGGGATTTAGTGCCTGACGATTATGTAAAGACGGTTTTCAGCGGTGTTTATGAACATATTGATGAGTTGGACGGTATCATTTCCAAAAATGCCGTTGGCTGGAAAATTGACCGAATTTCCAAAACCGCTTTATGTATTTTGCGTCTTTCAATTTATGAAATTAAATATATGGAGGATATCCCTGTTTCCGTTTCTATCAACGAGGCGGTGGAAATCTGCAAAAAATATGCCACTGAAGAGGACGCCTCCTTTGTGAACGGTATTTTGTCTTCGGTTGCTAAAAAAGGCTGATATGGAAACCAAAGCGTTAAGCGTTCGTCAGTTGAATTTTTATATTAAAAGTTTAATTGACGGTGACCCAAGACTTAATTGTGTTACGGTTTCAGGGGAAATTTCCAACCTTAAAAACCATTACCAAAGCGGACATATATACTTTACCCTTAAAGATACAGACGCCGGCATTAACTGTGTTATGTTCCGTTCCTATGCTTCCCGCATAAAATTCACCCCGGAAAACGGTCAACAAGTGATTGTAAGAGGCAGGGTTTCGGTTTACGAGCGGGACGGTGTTTATCAAATCTATGCCGAGGAAATGAATGACGCAGGGTTAGGGGACATTGCCCTTAAATTCGAGCAGACCAAGAAAAAACTTGAAGCAGAGGGACTTTTTGACATAGAAAATAAGCGGAAAATTCCTCGTTTCCCTAAAAAAATCGCCGTTGTAACCTCTCCCACGGGAGCGGCGGTAAGGGATATTGTGAATATTATTTCCCGCCGTTGGAAATCAGCGGAAATTTTAATATGCCCGGTTTCTGTTCAGGGAGACAGTGCGGTTCCCGAAATGCTGAGTGCTTTAGACAGACTTTACGAATTAGACGGCATTGATGTTTGCATTATCGGCAGGGGCGGCGGTTCTGCAGAGGACCTTTGGGCATTTAATGACGAAAGGCTTGCATATAAAATATACGAGTCCCCCTTTCCCGTGATATCGGCGGTGGGTCACGAAACAGATTTTACCATAAGTGATTTCGTTGCAGATCTGAGAGCCCCCACACCCTCTGCGGCGGCAGAACTGGCTGTCCCTAACGGCGAGGAAATTTTGGATTATTTAATAAAGCGGGAGGGTCAACTTAAAAATTTGCTTTTTGCCAAATATGAAAACTCGTATCTTAAATTCGAAAGACTGGCTTCAAACAAGGTGTTTACAAATCCTGCGGAAGTGATAATCAGCGGTAGGGCACAGACGGTTGACCTACTTGCCGATAGAATGGCTTCGGCTTTAAGGCAAACCGTTGCAAATTTAAAACTGAGACTTGGCAAAAGTGCCGCAGGACTGGACGCTTTAAGTCCCTTAAAAACCCTTGCAAGGGGATATGCAGTGCCGAGTATTGACGGTAGAACCGTAGCGAGCGTTAAGCAACTTAAAAATGACGATATTTTGGATGTTCGCTTTGTAGACGGTGTGGCTAAGGCTCAAATCCAAGAAATAAAGGTGACAGACAATGAGCGATAAAATAAATTTCGAGGCATCCTTAAAATCCTTAGAGGATGTGGTTTCAAAATTAGAAAAAGGTGAGTGTTCACTTGAGGAGTCCATTGCCCTCTTTGAAAAGGGTATGGCAAATGTTAAGGAGTGCAGTAAAGCACTTAAAGAGGCTGAAATTAAAATTAACACATTAGGCGAGGGCGAGTAAATTGGACTTGAATGCACTTTTAAAGGATTACAAACAGATGGTGGAAAACCGCATTGAGGAACTTTTTCCCGAGGCGGACTGCAGTTATAACGAAGTTATTAAAGCGGCACGTTACAGCCTATTAAACGGCGGAAAGCGGATTAGACCTGTTATTATGATGGAATTTTGCAAACTCTGCGGGGGAAACTCCGAGGACGCTTTGGATTTTGCCGTGGCACTTGAAATGATTCATACCTATTCCTTGATTCACGACGATCTGCCCTGTATGGATAACGATGATATGCGACGGGGCAAACCCTCCTGCCACAAGGCTTTTGGCGAGGATATAGCCTTACTTTGCGGTGACGCACTTTTAACCGAGGCGTTTTTTGTGGCTTCCAATGCTAATGTTTCTGCCGATAAACGTTTAAATGCCATTTCCTTTTTAAGCACCAATGCCGGTGTTCACGGAATGATTGGCGGTCAGGTTTTAGACCTTTCCTTTGAAGAGAATAAACCCGATGCCGCCGCTTTGCAGGATATGTATATGAGAAAGACGGGGGCATTGCTTATCGCCGCCGCATCAATAGGTTGCATAAGTGCGGGAAAATATGACCAAGAAACCCTTAAAAGTGCCGCTAAATACGGTTATAATTTAGGGCTTGCATTCCAGATTGTTGACGATATTTTGGACGTTACCGCCAATGAAGAAGTTTTAGGCAAACCCGTTGGAAGTGACGATAAGAACAACAAAACCACCTTTGTTTCCCTATACGGTCTTTCTGAGGCTTTCGCCATTGCGGCACAACTTTCCAACTCAGCCCTTGACGCTTTGGACGAAATCGGCGGGGACACAGAGGCACTTTACGAAATAACTAACTACTTGCTTGACAGAAACAGTTAAGGACAGTGAAAAAATAATGGAATATCCCATCTTAAGCAAAATCACTTCACCTGCCGATTTGAAAAAATTGGATGAAAGGGATTTGGCCCCTCTTTGTGAGGAAATAAGAACAAAAATCATAACCACCGTTGCCAATAACGGGGGTCATTTGGCCTCCAATTTAGGCGGCGTTGAACTGACTGTTGCTCTCCACCGTGTATTTTCTTCACCCGAGGATGCAATACTGTTTGATGTGGGTCATCAATGCTATACCCATAAACTTCTAACCGGAAGATTTGACCGTTTTGATACTCTTCGCACTAAGGACGGGCTTTCGGGCTTTATGCGTCCCGAAGAAAGTGAACACGACCCCTTTGTTACGGGGCACAGCAGTAATTCCATCTCTGCCGCCTTTGGCATTTATAAAGCCAAAAAACTTTTGGGGGAGAGCGGCACTGCCGTTGCGGTTATCGGAGACGGTGCTATGACGGGTGGTATGGCTTACGAAGGTCTTAATAATGCGGGAGCCGGAAGAAGCAATTTTATAGTTGTGCTCAATGACAATAAAATGTCCATTTCAAGAAATGTGGGTGCATTGGCAAGAAGTTTAACCAAAATGAGAAATATGCCCAAATATCACCATTTCAAGGAAAAATTAAGTCATTTTCTTATAAAAATTCCTCTTATAGGCAACAAACTTAACGGTTTTGTCCGTGGGGTTAAGGAACTTTTCAAAAATATGATTTACCGAAGCAATATGTTCTCAACCCTTGGATATAACT
The DNA here is from genome assembly GCA_045580545.1 of Acutalibacteraceae bacterium. GTDB lineage: Bacteria > Bacillota > Clostridia > Oscillospirales > Acutalibacteraceae > UBA737. Next base: position 7,056 of record JAZNOA010000045.1, read on the forward strand.
ATTTAGGTCCTGTGTACGGTCATGACATTAAGGCGATGGAGTCTGCTTTCAAAATTGCCTGTGAGTATGACCGCCCCTCTTTGGTACACGTTGTAACAACCAAAGGCAAGGGATACCGCTATGCAGAGACAAACCCCAAAAACTATCACGGGGTTTCACCTTTCAGCGTTGAAGCAGGTGCAGAAAACGGCGGGGGAGTGAATTTTTCTGCCGTTGCAGGTAAAACCCTTTGCGAATTAGCAGAGAAAGACGAAAAAATCTGTGCCATAACTGCGGCCATGACCGCAGGCACGGGTTTAGGCGAGTTCGCAAGTAAATATAAATCCCGATTTTTCGATGTGGGAATTGCGGAGCAACACGCCGTTTGTTTTGGGGCGGGTTTGGCATCTAAAGGGATGAAGCCCTATTTTGCGGTTTATTCTTCCTTTTTGCAAAGAGGCTTTGATCAGATAATCCACGATGTTGCCATAGGCGGTTTCCCTTTGACACTTCTTGTTGACAGAGCGGGAATTGTTGGTGAAGACGGCGAAAGCCACCAAGGTCTTTTTGATGTCTCATATCTCACCTTAATACCTAATATGACGGTGTTTTCCCCCTCAAGTTATGAGGAATTAAAGTTTAGAATTAAATATACTGCCGAAAACAGGGGCGTTTACGCCGTTAGATATCCGAGAGGTTGTGAAAAACCCTGCGGTAATGTGGATTTCACCCATGATTTCACCCTTGTGTCGGGGGACAGTAAGAAAGCCATTGTCACCTACGGCAGACTTTTTGCCGAAGCGGCGGCGGCAAAGAATGAAAAAAATGAATTAAATATTGTGAAACTCAACAAAATTTATCCGTTAGAAGATAGGTTAATCGAAACCCTCAAAGGCTTTGAAGAAATTTATGTATTTGAGGAAACTGCTAAAAGCGGCGGCATAGGGGAGCATATCGGCACCAAACTGCTGGAGTCGGGTTATAAGGGTAAATTTAAAATAAATGCCGTGGGTAACGAGTTTGTGCCTCAGGGCAAACCTGATGAAATGTTAAAATCCTACGGATTGGACAAGCAAGCGATGTTAAAATGTTTTTAAGAAAAGAGGCGTTTCAAAATGGCGAAGTTAAGACTTGATGTGGCTTTGGTAGAGGGTGGCTTTGCCGAAAGCCGAGAAAAGGCAAAGCGTCTTATAATGGCGGGTTTGGTTTACGTTAACAACCAAAAGTCGGACAAGGCGGGTAACACCGTAAAGCCGGAAGATAAAATTGAGGTTAGAGGTCAGGGCTTAAAGTATGTAAGCCGAGGGGGACTTAAACTGGAAAAGGCAATGAAGGTTTTCCCAATTAGCCTTTGTAACTTTGTTTGTGCGGATATCGGGGCTTCCACCGGCGGTTTTACCGACTGTATGCTCCAAAACGGAGCAAAAAAGGTTTACGCCATTGATGTGGGATACGGTCAACTTGACTGGAAACTCCGCACCGACGAGAGGGTTGTTAATTTAGAGCGAACCAACTTTAGATATGTGACCGAAAAGGAAATCCCCGAACCCTTGGATTTTGCTTCGGTGGATGTTTCCTTTATATCCCTTTCCCTTATTCTTCCCGTGATGCGTTCTTTATTAAAGGAACAGGGAACGGCGGTTTGCCTTATTAAACCTCAGTTTGAGGCAGGCAAGGAAAATGTGGGCAAAAAGGGTGTTGTCAGAGAAAAAAGTGTTCATATCGGGGTTATAAACAAGATTATGGGTCTTTTAAAGGAAAACAAATTTTCCCTTTTGGGGCTTGACTTTTCACCCGTTAAAGGACCTGAAGGCAATATCGAATACTTATGCTATATAAGAAAAGACTCTTGTTTGGAAGAAACCGACTTTTCCGCCGAGGATGTGGTAAATAAATCCTACGAGGCGTTAAATGTCAGGAGTGACGGGTTCGACTCTCGTCAGCCTGAGAATGGAGATAATTTATGGTAGTTGCAGTATTACCCAACCTTGACAAGGCCGGTTGCAGTGAGGTTGTGGAAAAATTAAGCGTAATTTTGAATAAAGAGGGTATAAAATCTTATATACCCGATACTATTGTTGCCGCAGGTTACACCCCTTTGCCCGAGGAGGAAATTTATAAGGCGGCTGATGTTATAATCACCATAGGCGGTGACGGTACCATTATCCGCTATGCTAAAGCGGCGGCAAAATACAATAAGCCGGTGCTTGGAATAAATGCCGGCAGAATGGGTTACCTTGCAAATTTGGAACAGAATGAGTTGGAGTTGATTTCAAAACTCAAACATAGTAATTATTTCACCGAAAGACGGATGATGTTATCGGTTAATGTGGTTGAAAACGGGCAAACCGTGGGCGAATATACCGCACTTAACGATGCGGTTATAACCAGCGGATTTATTTCCCGAATTATTGATGTTTCCGCCAATGTTGCGGGGGACAGTATCAGTTACAGAGCCGACGGTATTATTATATCCACCCCCACAGGCTCCACCGCATATTCAATGTCGGCAGGAGGGCCCATTATCGACCCTCTTATGCAGAGTATGTGCATAACACCCATATGCTCCCATTCTTTGGCGGCAAAACCGATTTTAATGTCGGCAAACTCAACAATTAAACTAAAAGCATTCTCCAAAAAACGCACCGAAATATTTTTGACGGTTGACGGCAGAAAGGTTTGTTCGGTGAAGCCCTATACGGAGATTTACATTAAAAAATCTCCCGAGTTTGTGCAACTAATCCGGCTTAACAACCGCTCGTTTTACAAGACTTTATCCTATAAATTCAAAGATACGAGGAGTATGTAAAATTGAAACAGACAAGACAGCAGAAAATTTTAGAACTTATAAGTGAAAATATAATGCTGACCCAGGAGGATGTGAAATCGGGGCTTGAAAAGGCAGGCTTTGAGGTTACACAGTCCACCGTTTCCCGAGATATTAAGGAACTGAAACTTGTTAAAGGCAGAGATAAAAGCGGTAACTACCGATATTTGTCGGGATTGGGGGACTCCACGCCACACACCGAAAACCAGTACGTTAAGATGTTTAATGACGGTGTTAAGAGTATGGATTATGCCCTAAATAATGTGGTTATTAAATGTTTCGGCGGTATGGCATCCAGCGTTTGCGTGGCACTTGATGCCTTGTTTCACGATATGATGTTGGGCTCCCTTGCGGGGGACGATACCATAATTGTTGTGACCCGTTCCGAAGAGCAGTCCAAAAACCTTATAGAAAACCTTAAAAAACTGTCTTAAGAGGCGAAATGTATGCTAAAATACCTACATATTGAGAATATCGCCGTTATAGAGATGTGTGATATTGAATTCTCATACGGGTTTAATGTGCTCACGGGTGAAACGGGTGCCGGTAAGTCCATTGTTATTGACTCCATAAATGCGGTTTTGGGAGAGCGGACAAGCAAGGATTTAATCCGCAGCGGTTGCGACTCTGCCGAGGTTACCGCCCTTTTCGGCGATTTAAGTGCCGAAAATCTTAAAACGTTAGAGGAAAATGATATTTTCCCCGATGAGGACGGAAATATTTTGATAACAAGGAAACTTAGCCTTTCGGGAAAGGGAATTATTAAGATTAACGGAAAACCTTTCACCGCTACGGCTTTAAGAGATATTTCCGCCTGTCTTATAAATATTCACGGTCAGCACGATAATCAAGCCCTTTTAAATCCCGAAAAGCATTGCGATTTTATAGATGCGGTGGCTGATAACGGGAATTTGAGGGAAAAATATTATAACTGCTTTAAAAATCTTAATAAAATCCGTAAGGAACTAAATTCCCTTAATACCGATGAGGACGAAAAGGCTCGCAAAACCGACCTTTTAAAATATCAAATAAATGAACTGCAAACGGCGGATATCAGGATTGGAGAAATTGAGGAACTGAAAGCCAAACTCCACGTTGCGGAAGAATATGATGCGAATTTAAAGGCTTTTTCCGCCGCTTTGGGAATTTTGGCGGGAAATGAGGACACAAACGGTGTTGTGACCAACCTTAAAATTGCCTCAAAACTTTTGGGAAATCTTCAAAACGAAAAGGCACAAAAGTGCTTTTCCGATATAAACGAAATAATCGACCGCACCGAGGAGGTTTCGGCTGAAATCAGGAATTTTGCCGAGGGGCTTAGCGAAAATTATCAAAATCCCGATGAAATCAATGAAAGACTTGATTTTCTCTACGGTCTTATGGTAAAATACGGCAATAGCGAAGAAAAAATGCTGGAATTTCTTCAAAATGCACAGAATGAGTTAGAAAGCATCACTTTTGCCGACAATAGGGCCGAGGAATTGGTGGCCGAACTCGAAACAGCCAAGGAAAACCTTATTTCGGCAGGGGAAACTTTGAGTGAAAGCCGAAAAGGAGCGTCTGAGAAATTTTCAAAGGATGTTAGTCTCGTTTTGGAACAACTTAATATGTCCGGCGTTAAGTTTGTCACCCATTTGGAAAAGGGCAGATATACCGCCAAAGGGTGCGACTGTGTGGAATTTATGATTTCCGCCAATAAGGGTGAGGAAATAAAACCTCTCCACAAAATAGCATCGGGCGGTGAACTTTCCCGTGTTATGCTGGCAATTAAAAGTTGCCTTTTGGAGGGAGACCCGGTTCCCACTATGATTTTTGACGAAATTGATGCGGGAATAAGCGGTTATGCCGCCGATAAGGTGGGAATTCAGTTAAGGCGGGTTGCGGAGAAAAAGCAGGTTATCTGCATAACCCACTTAGCACAGATTGCCGCTATGGCAAATAACCATCTGCTGATTGAAAAGTCGGTGGAGAATAACCGCACAAAAACCTCCGTAACTAACATTACGGGAGAAGAGAGAATAAAAGAAATTGCCCGCATAATGTCGGGCAAGAAAATTACGGAAAATATTTATAATTCCGCCAAGGAATTATTGGATAGGAGCAATATTTAATGAAAATTTATGACGAATTAGTAGCTCGCGGTCTTATCGCTCAGGTAACCGACGAGGATGAAATCAGGGAACTTGTTAACAACGGAAAAGCCACCTTCTATATCGGCTTTGACCCCACGGCGGACAGTTTGCACGTTGGTCACTTTATGGCACTTTGCCTTATGAAACGCCTTCAAATGGCAGGCAACAAGCCCATTGCTTTAATCGGCGGAGGAACCGGATATATCGGCGACCCCACAGGCAGAAGCGATATGCGTTCCATGATGACCGCCGAGCAAATTCAGCATAACTGCGACTGCTTTAAAAAGCAGATGAGCCGTTTTATTGAGTTCGGCGAAGGCAAGGCACAAATGGTTAACAATGCGGACTGGCTTTTGGATCTTAACTATATTGACCTGTTGCGTGAGGTTGGAGCACAGTTTTCGGTTAACAATATGCTCAGAGCCGAGTGCTATAAGCAGAGAATGGAAAAGGGTCTTTCTTTCCTTGAGTTTAACTATATGATAATGCAAAGTTATGACTTCTATCATTTGTATAAGGAATACGGTTGTAATATGCAGTTCGGCGGTGACGACCAGTGGAGCAATATGCTGGGCGGTACCGAACTTATCCGCAAAAAGTTGGGCAAGGATGCCTTTGCTATGACCATAACATTGCTCCTTAATTCCGAGGGCAAGAAAATGGGTAAAACCGCCAACGGTGCCGTTTGGCTTGACCCCGAAAAAACTTCGCCCTATGATTTTTACCAATATTGGAGAAATGTTGGGGACGGGGATGTGCTTAAATGTATCAGAATGCTGACCTTCCTGCCTTTAGAGGAAATCGACAAAATGGACGAGTGGGAGGGAAGCCAACTCAACACCGCCAAGGAAATTTTGGCTTTTGAACTCACCAAATTAGTACACGGTGAGGAAGAGGCAACCAAGGCACAGGAAACCGCAAGAGCAGTTTTTGCGGGAACCGGCTCCCATGAGAATATGCCCACCACCGAACTTTCTGCCGACGATTTTACAGACGGCAAAATTGGTGTCTTAGACCTTATGATGAAAGCGGGACTTACTGCCTCAAAGGGCGAGGGCAGAAGACTTGTTCAACAGGGCGGTGTAAGTGTTAACGACCAAAAGGTGACCGATCCTGCAACAATGTATGAAACCGCCGATTTCGAGGCAGATTTCATCCTCAAAAAGGGCAAAAAGATTTATCATAAATATATTTCTGTATAATAAAAAGGACTGCATAAGCAGTCTCAGTCTGTCGAAAAACTACATTTTGCCTTCCTCTGACGAGGGCAGTAAAATTGCAGGAATCCTTGCCTCCCCTGCTTGCAGGGGAGGTGGATTTTTGCGTAGCAAAAAGTCGGAGGGGTTGTAAACTAATGCGGGTCGCAATTCAGTACGCCAATTAAATAGTATATTATTTTCATCTTGTCGCTCATGCCGCGACAGGCACGCCCTTTCTTATGTAGGCGAAAAGAAAGGGCGGAAAGATTCGCCTTTAAAGGGGGATTTCGATTCCCCCTTTGAATTGTCGGGATTAAAGCCTCTATTCAATGTCTTTCAAGCGTGGCTTCGCCAATTGAAAGACAAGTGTGACAAAAACTAAAAAATTGCAATCCGACAATTCCAACCCCCTAAACGACAAGGGTTTCACCCTTGACCCACTGTAATTGCGGAACTGAGATAATTTCCTCGAAAGGGAAGCCGAAAACAGTCTTTTTCGACACTCTCGGACTGCATAAGCAGTCTTTTTTATTTAAAAAATTCTTCTAATTCATTTTTGCTTGCGAAAACCGTGCCCTGCACCATACCGTTTCTGCCGCCGCCTTTAACATTAAAGGCGGTTTTAAATTTTCGAAAAAACTCGTCTAAGTTATTGTCCGAGCAGATGCAGAACAAAAAGCCGTTGTCCGTTTCACTTAAAATCGCTCTTATTCCGCCATGGCTTTTATGTAGGGCGTCGGCTAAAACCTGCAGGTCTTTAACCGACAGATTGTCCTCAAACATAAGAGAAATATCTTTTTCGGGAGCAAAACTTTCAGCCTTACTTTTCAGTTTTTCAAGTTTTATGAAATTAAGTTCCGCCTTTTGCTCGTTTAGGGTGTTAAGAAGTCTTTTAACCGCTTCGGCAGTCTCGCTTTGAGAGGTGGCAATGAGTGACGAGATTTGACGGATATTGCGGTATTTTTCATTGTAATCCGCTAAGGCTCTGTTACCCGCCTTTAGTTCAATTCTAATGCCTCCCCGCAATTTTTCGGTGGCAAGCAGTTTGATTAAACCGATTTGACCCGCTGTTTTAACGTGGGGAGCACAGCAAGCGCACATATCGGTGTTTTCAATTTCCACAATTCGAACCGCCCCCTCAATTTCTTTTTTACTGCGGTAATTAAGGGTCTTGAGGGTTTCACTGTCGGGATAATAGCAGTTAAAGGCAACATTTCTGAATACCCTTTCGTTTGCCGAAAGTTCTATTTTTTCGAGTTGCTCTTCGGTCAGATATTTATCAAAATCAAGGGTCACAATGTCTTCACTTAGATGAAAACCCACGTTTTCGCAGCCGAAAAGACCGTGTGCAATGCCCGACACAATATGCTCGGCAGAATGCTGTTGCATAAAGTCAAATCGGCGGTTAAAATCTATAACACCTATAACGGTTTCGCCAACAGGTAAGGGACAGTCAGTAATATGATAAATCTTTTCGTCGGCTATTTGAACATCCAAAACTGTGGCATTATCTAAATTGCCTTTGTCCGACTTCTGACCGCCCGCTTCGGGGAAGAATGCGGTTTTATCAAGCAACACCGACCAGTTATCGTGGTATTGCTCGCACTCCAAAACCGTGGCGGTAAACTCTTTTAAAAAGGAATCTTTATCGTATAACTTTTCCGTCATGAGAGTTTCTCCTGAACAATATGTGCCGCTTTATAAATATCTCCTCCGCCCATTGTTATAACAATGTCATTAGGTTTTGCAGTTTCAATAATTTTGTCGGCAATATTCTCAAATCCGTCTACAACGGTGCAGTCTCTCAATTCCTTTGCAATGTCTTCGGAATAAATGTTATAGGTGTTTTTTTCTCGCGAACCCATAATGGGGGTTAAAATCACCTTATCGGCAATGGAAAGTGCCTCAATAAATTCCTCTTTCAAAAGGGCGGTACGGGAAAAGGTAAAGGGTTGGAAAACCGCAATAACATTGTTATAATTAAGTTCCTTTGCCGCTGTGAGTGTTGCCTTAATCTCGGTGGGGTGATGGGCATAATCGTCCGCCAATGTAAAGCCGTTGTATTCGCCTAAAAATTCAAAACGTCTGCCGGCTCCCGTGAAACTCTCAACCGCCTTTGCGATATCATCGGGGGCAATGCCCTCACTGTAGCAGGCGGCAAAGCCTGCCAGACCGTTGTAAATATTGTGTTTACCCGGAATGTGCATATTAAGTCGGGTTAGTTTTTCGCCCCTATACATAACATCAAAGCAAAACCCGAATTTTCCGCTTGTCACATTCTCTGCATAAAAATCGTTTTTACTGCTTAGTCCAAAGGTCATATATTGGCAGTTTTCCACCGCTTTCATACAAAGCGGGTCGTCTCCGTTAACAAAGGAAAGAGATGCCATATTAACAAACTTGCTGAAAGAATCCACAAGGTTATCCATTGTTCTAAAATAATCAAGGTGGTCGTTGTCAATGTTGAGAAGTACCGCCTTATCGGGGGATAACTGCAAAAAAGTGTCCACAAACTCGCAGGACTCGCAAACCATAGTGTCACTTTCTCCGGCGATTCCGTTGGAATTTATAAGGGGAAGCTTTCCACCGATAACCGCCGTGGGATTTTGCTTGTTTAAAATCAAAATATGTGTTATCATAGAAGAAACGGTGGTTTTGCCGTGGGTACCGCAAACACCGATAACATTATCGTATCGGCGGGTAAGGGCGCCCAACATATGGGAACGCTCCATCAAAGGAATTCCCAGTTTCTTAGCCTCCACGATTTCCGGATTATCTTCGCTTATGGCGGCTGAATAAACAATAAGTTCGGCACCGTGAACGTTTTCGGGTGCGTGACCCATATATACCTTAATCCCCAAAGCCTTAATACGCTTTAAGGGGTCACTTTCGTTATTGTCAGAGCCGGTGATTAAATAACCCTTGCTGTGTAAAATCTCAGCCAAGGGACACATTCCGCTGCCGCCTATCCCTATGAGATGAATATTTTTAACCTTTTCAATAATTCTGTCTTCCGCCCGTAATTCTTTCATAACAGACCTCCATGAGAAAACTTTAAATATATTATATAGTTTTTAGAGTGAAAAATAAACCCTTTTTTGAAAGGAATGAGAAAAAATGCTGAAAATACCCGAAAAAATTAAATTTGTGCTAAGAACTCTCGCCCAAAACGGGTATGAAGCATACATTGTCGGCGGTTGCGTTAGGGACTCTTTGTTAGGGATAATTCCCTCTGATTATGACGTTACAACCTCCGCAAAACCTGAAGAAATACTGGGGTTGTTTGATAAAACCGTTCCCACAGGGCTCAAACACGGAACAGTTACGGTCATAATAGAAAACGAGCCCATTGAGGTTACAACCTTCCGAACCGACGGAGAATATAAAGACTCAAGGCATCCACAGAATGTGGAATTCGTGGCCGATTTAAGGGAAGATTTATCCCGTCGGGATTTTACGGTTAATGCTGTGGCTTATAACGAAACCGTAGGGCTTGTCGACCTTTTCGGGGGCTTAAGTGACCTTGAAAATAAAATTTTGCGTGCTGTGGGTGACGGTGACAAGAGATTTAGAGAAGACGCTTTAAGGATTCTCCGTCTTTTCCGTTTTGCTTCTCAACTTGAATTTACCCCCGAGGAAAAAACTTTAAAATCGGCTTTAAAACTGCAAAACGGACTTAAAAACATCAGTAAAGAGAGGATTTTTTCGGAAATAGTTAAAGCGGTAAACGGCAAAAACCCGAAAGCAATTTTGCCCCTTATAAATTCGGGGGGACTTGAATTTTTAGGTATATGTAAAACCCCTGAATTTACAACGATTGACGATTCGAACTTAAGGCTTTTTGTATTCTTAAATACCTCTTCCGAAAATCCCATTGAGGTGCTGAAAACTCTTAAAGCCCCAAAACGGCAGATTGATTTTGCAAATAAACTTCTCAAATTGCAGAGCATTGAAATGGAAAATAAAGAGGATATAAAAAATGCTCTCTTTTTGACCGATTTTAATGCGGTCAACCTGTTTTTTAAACATCATAAGGCAGAAGATAAACTAATACTGTTAGATGAAGTGATTAAGAATAGAGAGCCGTATTTAATCTCTCATTTAGAGATTAGCGGAGAAGATTTAAGAAAATTAGGCTTTGAGGGAAAGGAAATCGGGGAAATTCTCGAAAGACTAAGGCAGACGGTGGTGTGTTCCCCCGAAAAAAACCGAAAAGAAATACTCTTGACCCTCACACAATGCAACTCAGCACCATAAACTGTATTAACAGTTAGGTGCTGATTTTATTTGTGGGTGAGTTTATGAAAATTACCGTAATTGGCGGGGATATGCGTATGCGTGTGGCAAAAAAGGAACTTGAAGCAAAAGGCTATGAGGTGGATACCCTGGGTCTTTTTGAGGGGGATAACGGCAATGTGAAAACCTCCGATGTTTTGCTTTTGCCTGTTCCCACCACTAAAGACAGGGTGAATGTTTTCACACCGTTAACGGGTAGGTTAATTCCTCTTGAAGGGGTGGAAAACAGTATTACCCACAGTCAAACTGTCTTATGCTGTAATTATACCTTTAAAAGCGGAAAATGTACCGATTATAACCAAATGGACAGTTACGCTCTTTTAAACGCCGTCCCCACAGCCGAGGGAGCAATTAAGTGGGCAATTGAAAAAACACCTTTCACCCTTTGGGGTGCCAAGGTGTTGGTTATAGGTTACGGCAGAGTGGGTAAGATTTTGGCTGATAGGCTAAAAGCATTGGGCTCAAAAGTTACGGTATCCGCAAGAAAATCCGCTGATTTTGCCCTTATAACCGCCTTTAATATGGAAACGGTCCATACGGTTAAGTTAAATGAGGGTATTTTGGATTACGACATAGTTTTTAATACGGTTGATGTTCCTGTTTTGGATAAGGAAACCCTTAAAAAATCTACCTGCAATTTCTTTTTGGACCTTTCAAGCCTTGGCGGATTTGATTTGGAGTATGCACGAAGCATTGGCAAAATGGTAGAAACGGCCCCTGCCTTGCCCGGAAGAACGGCACCTGAAACTGCGGGCAGAATTTTAGCCCAAACTGTTACAGAAATTATAACCTCCAAGGAGTGATAAATATGCATAACATAAAGGTGGGTTATGCTCTTTGCGGTTCCTTTTGCACCTTGGCAAAGTCCTTAAAGGCATTGGAAGAATTGGCAGAGGAATACGGCAAAATAACCCCAATAATGTCCCAAATAGTTTATAACACCGACACCCGCTTTTTTAAATGTGAAGATTTAAAGCAAAAGATTGAGGAAATTTGCGGTGAAAAGATAATACACACCATCGCTGACGCAGAACCCATAGGACCTAAAAATCTTCTTGATATAATTGTGGTGTCCCCCTGCACCGGCAACACCTTGGCAAAATGTGCTTTGGGTATTACCGACACCCCCGTCACAATGGCGGTTAAGGCACATCTTAGGAATAACAAACCTGTGGTTTTGGGTATTGCCACCAATGATGCTTTGGGCTCGTCTGCTAAGAATATCGGACTTTTGCACAACACAAAAAACATCTATTTCGTGCCATACGGTCAGGATGACCCCAACTCGAAAAATAATTCCCTTGTCTGTGATTTTAAAAGGATTAAGGATACCGTAAAATCAGCACTTGAGGGAAAACAAATTGAACCTGTGATATTATAAATAATAGCCTCCCTTGTGTAAAGGGAGGAATTTTTCTGTTATTCTGCACAACCCCTACCTCTCATATTTATAGGGGAGGGGGACCGCTTTAGCGGTGGAGGGGTAAGAAAAGGATTTTGAAAGACCCCTCCGACTTCGCTACGCTCAGCCACCCGCTGACGGCGGCGGTCCCCTCTGTCACTTCGTGACATCTCCCCACACTGTGGGGAGTCACCCCTGCAAGCAGGGGAGGCTGGGGGGGAGTGCTAAATTTCGACCCTCATCAGAGGGAGGCAAGATATAGTTTGTATACAGTTTGAAACAGCCCTATTAAAGGCTGTTTTATTTTTAAACATTTATTTCAAAGGGAACAAGTTCTGTTCCGCTTTGTTCTGCCGAAAGCCTTGCACTAAAGGTTTCGGTAAGATTTTTGCTGAAATTTTCACTTTCACTGTCTTTCAGTGTAAAGGTAACGGTCACATTTTCGGCAAAATCGGTGGACTTTATGTTGGCACCCGATTTTTCGAGCAGTCTTAAAAGGGTTTGGTGGTCGGTATATTCACACCTGATTTTGAAGACCGTGCAGGGTATCATTTCGGCGATTACCCCGTTTTCCAAAGCACCCTTTGCAGCGGTGGTATACGCACGGACAAGTCCGCCCGTTCCCAAAAGCACCCCGCCGAAATAACGGGTTACAACCACCAAAACATTTTTAAGTTCTTTTCCGTTTATAACCTCTAAAATGGGTTTGCCGGCAGTTCCGTGAGGTTCGCCGTCATCCGAAAAGCGGGAGGTTTTACCGTCCTCCACAACAAAAGCATAACAGTTGTGTCTTGCGTCCCAATGTTCGGTTTTAATGGCGGAAATATGATTTAACGCCTCCTCCTCGGTACGGCAAGGAATGGCAACCCCAATAAAACGGGAGCGTTTTTCTATATATTCACTTTTCGAGGTTTCTTTAATTGTGAGATAACCCATAACCGCTCCTTTGCTTAGGCTGACTCTCGCCAGTCTATAAAACAAAAGACTGCCTCAAAGGACAGTCTTTCAATTAGTAATCTAAGATTAGCCGTTGATGTTGAAACGCTTGTTGAATCTGTCAACACGTCCGCCGGTATCTACCAATTTCTGTTTACCTGTGAAAAACGGATGACATTTAGAACAAATATCCAAACGGATGTCCTTCTTAGTAGAGCCGGTTTCAAACTCTGCACCACATGCACATTTAACGGTTACCTTTTCATACTGCGGATGAATACCTTCTTTCACAATTGTCACCCCTTTCAAAAATACTGCAAAAATGATATTACCACACTTGAAGTAAAATTGCAAGCATTTTTTTAAAAAAACTTAAAAAAACTGTAAATTACCACTTTTCAGCCTTGCCGTGAGGATTTTGGCGGTCGGTTTTTGCCTGCTTTTTGTTAAAGCCCTGAGCAATTGCCGGATAGGTGTTTTCGGTATCGGCGGTTTTCTGTATTTCATAGGTGCCGTAGAAATTCACCATATCAAAGGCGGTGTCGGGCTGACCGTCGGAAGTATGAACATAATTCATATTTGAGATTTTCTTTTTTCTTTTCATTTCTTCACCCCTAAATTATTTTTTGTGTAAATCAAAAATTTAATTTAGGGAAATTTTGAATATTAAAATTTGCTTTACAAAAGGGTAAAGTTGTATTATATTATATTTATATATTTTAAGAAAAGGTATGGAAATAAAAATGCCTATTAAAATTCCAAATGATTTACCCGCAGTTAAAATCTTAAACGAAGAAAATATTTTCGTTATGACCGAAACCAGGGCCATATCGCAGGATATCAGACCCCTTAAAATTTTGCTGCTTAATTTGATGCCTAAAAAGATCGAAACCGAAACCCAACTGTCACGGCTTCTCGGCAACTCTCCCTTGCAGGTGGATTTGGAGTTTATTCACACCAAAAGCCATAAATCCAAAAATACGTCAGCCGAGCATCTTTTCACATTTTACAAAACTTTTAACGATGTTAAGCACCGCACCTTTGACGGTATGATTATTACAGGTGCTCCAGTTGAGCAGATGGAGTTCAGCGAGGTTGAATATTGGGACGAACTTTGCGAAATAATGGAATGGACCAAGACCCACGTTCACAGCACTTTCCATATTTGCTGGGGCGCTCAGGCAGGACTTTATTATCATTACGGAATTAAGAAATATCCCTTAGATAAAAAACTTTTCGGTATTTTTCCCCACAGGGTTGATTATAAAAAATCAATTCTTTTCAGAGGTTTTGACGATACTTTTATGGTGCCTCAGTCCCGCCACACAACAGTTAAGGCAGAGGATATAAAGAAGGTTAAGGAACTTAAAATTTTAGCCTCCTCCCCCGGAGCCGGTGTTTATGCCGTATCTACAAAACACGGAAGGCAAATTTTCATAACGGGTCATTCCGAATACGATGCCGACACTCTGGCTCAAGAGTATTTCAGGGACTTAAACGAGGGCAAGGAGATAGAAATTCCTAAAAACTATTTCCCCGACGATAACCCCAAAAATACACCCGTTATTTCCTGGCGTGCCCACGCAAACTTGCTTTACTCAAACTGGCTTAATTACTTCGTTTACCAAACTACACCATACGATATTGAAAAGATAAAATAGTAAAAGAGTAGTTTCGGCTACTCTTTTGAGAGTGTCGAAAAAGCCTGTTTTCGGCTTCCTTTTCGAGGAAACTATCTCGGTTACGCAATTACAGTGGGTCAAGGGTGAAACCCTTGTCGTTTAGGGGGTGCGGGTTGCCGGTGGCAACCTC
>JAZNOA010000046.1:0-16933 GCA_045580545.1 Acutalibacteraceae bacterium
TTTACGATGCCAAAGCGCTTCTGAAGTGCCTTTGCAAACTTATAGGTGGTGCTTTCAAGCGGTGTACCGTAAAGGCTGTAGTCGATGTTCTCTGCCGCCTTCCACTTTGCGGTATAGGAGTTGAGCATTTTCATAACCTCAAGACCGAACTTTTCGCCCTCCGGCTCTGTCAGCTTTTTGCCTGTCATCGCATACACGCATTCCCAAAGACCCGCATAACCGAGCGACAGCGTCGAGTAGCCGCCGTGGAGATACTTGTCTATAGTTTCACCGCTCTTGAGTCGAAGCAGAGCGCCGTGCTGCCACAGTATCGGCGCGGCATCGGAAAGCGTACCTGTAAGTCGCTCGTGACGGTACTGAAGCGCCCTGTGACAAAGCTCCATACGCTCGTCAAACACCTCGCGGAATTTATCTATATCCCCGCCTGCCGTAAGACCGATATCAACAAGGTTTACGGTAACTACGCCCTGATTAAAACGGCCGTAATACTTAGGCTTTCCGTTTTCGTCAACGTAGGGGGTAAGGAAGCTGCGGCAACCCATACAGGTATAGCAATGTCCGTCACCGTTTTTGTCGATCTTGTTTTCAAGCATTATCTTTTCAGATATATAGTCTGGCACCATACGCTTTGCGGTACACTTTGCCGCAAGCTTTGTAAGGTAATAGTATTTGCTGTCCTCGTTTACGTTATCCTCCTCAAGCACGTAGATGAGCTTGGGGAATGCAGGCGTTATCCACACGCCCTCCTGATTTTTGACGCCCTGAATACGCTGAGAAAGAGTTTCCTCGATTATCATAGCAAGGTCGGCGCGCTCACGCTCGTTTGTCGCCTCACCCAGATACATAAACACCGTTACAAACGGTGCCTGACCGTTTGTTGTCATAAGCGTTACAACCTGATACTGTATCGTCTGTACACCGCGGCGGATCTCCTCACGCAGACGGTTTTCCACCATCTTTGAAAGCGCCTCGTCACTCACCTCAACTCCTGCACCCAAAAGTTCGTCCTTAAGCTCGAGCGCTATCTTTTTACGCGACACGTCAACGAACGGCGCAAGGTGTGTAAGGCTTATCGACTGACCGCCGTACTGACTCGATGCCACCTGCGCGATTATCTGCGTTGCAATGTTGCAAGCAGTCGAAAAGCTGTGCGGCTTTTCGATAAGCGTACCGCTGATAACGGTACCGTTTTGCAGCATATCCTCGAGGTTTACAAGGTCGCAGTTATGCATGTGCTGTGCAAAATAGTCGGCATCGTGGAAGTGGATTATACCCTCATCGTGCGCCTTTACGATATCCTGCGGAAGCAGTATTCTGCGCGTAATGTCCTTTGACACCTCGCCCGCCATATAATCACGCTGAACGCTGTTGACAGTGGGGTTTTTGTTGGAGTTTTCCTGCTTTACTTCCTCATTATTGCACTCAATAAGGCTTAAAATTTGGTCATCTGTAGTATTAGATTTACGCACCAAAGCACGGGTATAGCGATAGGTTATGTAACGGCGTGCAACATCAAATGCACGCTGATTCATAATTTGATCCTCTACCATATCTTGAATTTCTTCCACGCTTAAGGAACGGTTAATATTAAGTGCTGCACTCTCAACATCCTCAGCAATTCTGCGGATTTGAACCTCACTCATTCTGTTGCTGGGAACAACGCTATCGTTGGCTTTGGTAACGGCAACAACGATTTTTTGAGGGTCGAAATCAACTTCGGCACCGCTGCGCTTAATAATCTTCATAACGATTATCCTCCTAAATATTCTATATCTTTTCAATGTCAAACACAATATCTTGTGGTCGCAGATATTATTATATCACTAAATATGAAAAATGCAAGGATTTTTTTTATTTTTTTATATAAATTTATTTTTTTGTAAAAAATAGACGAAAATTGCAAAAATATTTAGTCAAACCTCTTAAATCCCTCTCCGATAATCTCACCGGCCTCTGTGACGGTAATGAAAGCCTTAGGGTCAAATTCTTCTATTATTGAATAAAGAGCCGACACTTCATAGGGTCTTACGCTGCACATTAACATCTTTCGCTTTTCACCCGTGTAACCTCCTGTTACATCCAGTATGGTGACACCTCTCGCCAAATCTTTAACCAGTGTAGATGCTACTTCACTGGGTTTATCGGTTATAATATAAACTAATTTACCTCTGTCAGAGCCGTAGAGCATATAATCCATCACTTTAGAGGAGGAAAACATTGTGACAACCGAGTACAAGGCACTTTCCAGTTTTCCGTATGCCAAAACCGCTAAAAGCACAACCGCAACGTCGGTCATCAAGATAATTTTGCCGATTGTGATATGCCTGTATTTTCGGTTTATTATTTTTGCTATAATATCAACTCCGCCGGTGGTGGCACCGTGACGCATAATAATACTGATGCTAAACCCCAACAGAATCCCCCCGAAAATCGAGGCAATAATTTTGTCCATTTTAAAGGTGGAAAATAGATTTTCTGTGACTGTCAATGCAAATGAGGTAATAACAGTAACAACCGTTGTGTTTACAATCATTCCTTTACCGCACTTGCAATAACCCAAAATCAAAATAGGTATATTAAGTATAAAGACAGTAAAGCCGGTCGGTAACCCCAATAAGTAATTTAATATGGTTGCAATGCCCGTAATACCGCCCGGGGATATTTCATTAGGGGAAATGAAAACCGTAATGGCAATAGCATATACAATACTTCCGAAAATGTGCCACAAATAATCCTTAAAATATTTTTTAAGCACAAAAAATCACTCCCCAATATATTATTTGCTGAAAGTTATTAAATGATACAAAAAAGGAACGGCATAATGCCGTTCCCGCCAATACTGTTTATAAATTATTTAAGACCTAATTCTGCTGAAGAAACCGGTGTTAAGCCGTGTCTCGAGAGCAATTCGATAAAGTTATCGTAATCCGTAACACGGAAAACCATATATGCCTTGTCGTTTTGGTGGGTAAACAAAGAATACATATATTCGATTGAAATATTTCCTGCAGACAGCAACTTTAACAGTTCAGACAAACCTGCAGGCTCATCAGGAACAGAAACCACGGTTACGGGATTCATATTTATGATATTTCCGTTTGCCAAAAGCACGCTTGTTGCTTTTTCACTATCGTCGGCAATAAGACGCAAAACACCGTAATCCGACGTTTCTGCAATGGAAATTGCACGAAGATTGATTTTATTTTCAGCCAAAAGACCTGTTATTTCAGCCAATTGACCGTTTCGGTTTTCGAGAAAAACAGAAATTTGATTAACTGCCATAAATCTTCACCTCTTAAATCTTTCTTTTATCAATAACACGAACTGCCTTGCCTTCGCTTCTGGCAATTGATTTGGGTGCAACTAATTTAACCTTTGCCTGAATACCAAGCATTGCCTTAAGGGCAGCCACCAAATCCTTTTCCATTTCGG
Organism: Acutalibacteraceae bacterium; assembly: GCA_045580545.1. Lineage (GTDB taxonomy): Bacteria > Bacillota > Clostridia > Oscillospirales > Acutalibacteraceae > UBA737. The sequence goes on from JAZNOA010000046.1 coordinate 3,433, forward strand.
TGATTTTACCCAAATTATCAGAGAACAATTCAGCGGTCATTTCAACCAAAACTTCAAAAGTATCGGTATTATTAACACGGTCAACCACAATTTGATAGTTTGCCTGATAACCCTGCTCTAAAAGAACTGTTTCAATCTGTGAGGGGAACACATTTACACCGCGGATAATCAGCATATCGTCGCTTCTGCCCATGGGTTTGCTCATTTTAACAAAGGTTCTTCCGCAGGAACATTTCTTGCGGGATAGCACGCAAATATCCCTTGTGCGGTAACGAAGAAGTGGGAATGCCTCTTTTGTTATGCAGGTGAATACCAACTCACCCTTAGAGCCTTCGGGCAAAACCTCGCCGGTGTCGGGGTCAATAATTTCAGCAATAAAATGGTCCTCGTTAATATGCATACCTGTCTGTTCTTCACATTCAAAGGAAACACCGGGACCGGAAATTTCGGTGAGTCCGTAAATATCGTATGCCTTAATGCCAAGAGCCTTTTCAATGTCACGACGCATATTTTCGCTCCAAGCCTCGGCACCGAAAATACCTGCCTTGAGTTTAATTTTGTCACGAAGTCCTCTTTCGTGGATAGACTCGGCAAGATATGCGGCGTAGGAAGGCGTACAGCAAAGAATTGTGGCACCTAAATCGGTCATAAACTGAAGTTGACGGTCGGTATTGCCCGAAGACATGGGAAGTGTTAAACAACCAACCTTATGTGAGCCGCCGTTAAGACCGGGACCGCCTGTAAAAAGACCGTAACCGTAAGCCACTTGGCAAACATCTTCATTAGTGCCGCCCACTGCCATAATTGCTCTGGCACAACATTCTTCCCAAAGGTCAACGTCCTCTTGGGTATAGAAAGCCACTACACGTTTACCTGTGGTACCGGAGGTAGACTGAATGCGAACGCACTTATTAAGGTCGGTACCCAAAAGTCCGTAAGGATAAGCCTCACGCAAATCGTCTTTTGTTAAAAATGGCAGTTTATGTAAATCGTCAACACCCTTAACATCTTCGGGTGTAACGCCCTTTTCCTCCATTTTTTTGCGGTAGTAAGGCACGTTTTCCCAAACGTGTTTTACCTGACTAACCAGTCTTTCGTCCTGCCAAGCACGGATTTGCTCAGGGCTGGCGGTTTCAATTTCAGGTTGATAATAATTTGCCATTTTAATATCTCCTTTTATGCCATTCGGCCAAGTCTGAATGCTTTTTTATTTAATTCTAAGAATTTTCCCGGTACACTTGTTTCGATTGCTTTTTTCCATTCTTCATCGGTAAAATCGAAATACTTTGAAAGCATTCCCATAAGAACTATATTAACCGCTTTTGAGGAACCTGCCTCTTCGGCTAATTTCAAAGCATCGAAGGCGATTAAGTCAATTCCCTTTGCCTTGATTTTTTCCTCTAAATTTTGAGGATATTCTGCAGCACCGATTATGACGGGCATAGGATTTATCTGTTGGGTATTGGTGATTATTTTACCGCCCTTTTTAAGGTATTCGGTATAACGGGCGGCTTCGAGCATTTCAAAAGAAACAATGAAATCTGCCTCGCCCTTGTCAATAATAGGAGAATAAACCTTGTCGCCAAAACGAACATAGGTTACAACACTTCCTCCTCTTTGGCTCATACCGTGAACTTCGGATACCTTAATATCGTATCCCTTAGTTAGCAACAACTTGCCAAGCAGTTTAGAGGCTAAAAGGCTTCCCTGACCGCCAACGCCGACAATCATAACATTTTTAGTTTTCATAAGCCTAGTCCTCCTCTGCCTTTAATGCATCAAATTTGCAAAGTTGACCGCAAACACCGCAACCTGTGCAAAGTGTGTTGTCAACAACCGCCTTGCCGTCCTTCATACTAATGGCGGGACAGCCGATCTTCATACACATTTTACAACTTATGCACTTGTCACTGTCAACCACCAAGGGTTTATTGTATTTAACATATTTAAGTAATGCACAAGGTCTGCGTGAAATGATAACCGAAGGTTCAGCCTTAGCGAGTTCCTCTTTTATAACGGTTTCGCACTCAGCCAAATTGTATGGGTCAACAACACGGACATTGTTAATTCCCATAGCACGGCACAAAACCTCAAGATTTATCTTAGCGGCAGGGTCACCTTTAAGGTTATATCCCGTGGTGGGGTTTTGCTGGTGACCTGTCATACCTGTAATAGAGTTATCGAGAATAATAACCGTGGAATTAGAATCGTTATAAGCCACATTTACAAGACCTGTCATACCCGAATGCATAAAGGTAGAGTCACCGATAACCGCAACTGTCTTACCGTCGGTCTCGCCGCAGTTTGCCTTATTGTAACCGTGGAGTCCCGAAATTGATGCACCCATACAAATTGTAGTGTCAATAGCGGCAAGGGGCGGAACGGCACCTAAGGTGTAGCAACCGATATCGCCCATAACGGTGATTTTGTTTTTTGCAAGGGTATAGAAAAGTCCTCTGTGGGGACATCCCGCACACATAACTGGCGGACGGTTGGGAATATTTTCCTCCAAAACAACGCCTTTTTCGTTATCAATACCGAACTTTTCGGCGATTTTATTTTGGCTGAGTTCGTCAATAAGGGGGAAAATCTCCTTACCCTCAACCTTTAATCCTAAACTGTTGCAGTGTTCTTCAATAAATCCATCCAACTCTTCGGCAACAATCAGGCGGTCAACACTGCCTGCAAAGTCTATAATAGATTTTTCGGGCATAGGCCAAATAAGACCCAACTTCATAACAGGATATTTGTCGCCGAAAACTTCTTTAACATACTGATATGTTGTGGAAGAAGTGATAAAACCGATGGAATTATCCTCGCCTTTTTCGATTCGGTTAATGGGTGCGGTTTCAGCATACTTTACTAACGCACGTGTTCTTTCCTCAACAATGGGGTGACGTTTTTTAGCGTTACCCGGCATCATTATGTATTTAGCGGGATTTTTTTCGTATGTTTTTTGAAGTTCCGTCCTATCGCTTTCTTCCACAACGCTTTGTGAATGTGCCACACGGGTGCACATTTTAATTATAAAGGGAGTGTCGAACTGCTCCGAAAGTTCGTATGCCAACTTAGTCATTTCCAATGCTTCTTTAGAGTCGGAAGGCTCAAGCATTGGAATTTTGGAAGCCTTTGCATAGTGGCGGGAATCCTGCTCGTTTTGAGAGGAGTGCATTCCCGGGTCATCGGCAACACCTATAAGTAAACCGGCATTGACACCCGTATAACCTATTGTGAAAAGCGGGTCGGCGGCAACGTTTAGTCCCACGTGCTTCATAGCACAAAAACTTCTTTTTCCAGCAAGGCTGGCACCGAAAGCCGCTTCCATGGCAACCTTTTCGTTGGGAGCCCACTCGGCATAAATTTCATCGTATTTTGCGGCATACTCAGTAATCTCGGTACTGGGAGTGCCGGGGTAACTTGAAACAAAACTGCAACCGCTTTCATACAGACCGCGGGCAACCGCTTCGTTACCAAGCATTAACTTCTTCATTCGTTACACCTCAATTTGTTAATTTGACCTATTTATTATATATTAAATCACAATTAAAAGCAACAAATATTTATTGAAATGTATCAGCCTAAATCTTCTTTTGCGGTAACAGTAACCTTTTTATTGTATCCCTCAAACTTTTCTTCAACGTCTAGGGGGACATTTTTCTGCGTCAGCAGGCTTACAACAGGCACAATAATCATACCAAGAAGCATTGCCGCAACACCAGAATACAAGGAGTTTTGGAATAAGAAGCCTAATACTCCGCCGGAAAGTGTTATCACCTTCATAGAAACAAGCAACTGGAATACCATCATACTTACTCCTACTGCGAAGTTTACACCAACTGCGGTTTTGGTGGCTTTTTTCCAATATAAGCCGTATAAGAAAGGTGCCAAGAAAGAGCCTGCCAATGCACCCCAAGAAACGCCCATCATTTGAGCGATGAAAACAAAATCTTTCCAAATAGAATCCTTTAATACCGCGATAACGGCGGACAAAACAATGAAAAAAAGGATAAACCAACGCATAATGCTGATTTTTGACTTCTCGGTTACCTCGCTTTTTTTAGCGGGTACAATAACATCAAGGGTTAAAGCCGATGCAGAAGTCAGCACCAAGGAAGAAAGGGTTGACATTGACGCTGAAAGCACCAAAACAATAACGATACCTATTATGTAGGGTGAAAGGTTTGAAAGCATTGTGGGAACGATGGAATCAAAACCCTTTGCGGCAACCTGCTCCCCTGTCACGAATAATCTGCCGAAACCGCCGAGGAAGTAACATCCGCCTGCAACAACAACGGCAAAAATTGTTGAAATTACGGTTCCCTTTTTAATTGCCGATTCATTGGAGATTGCATAAAATTTGCCCACCATTTGAGGGAGTCCCCAAGTGCCTAAGGAGGTAAGTAACACAACGACAATCAGGAATACGGGATTGGGACCCATAATTGAGGTATATTCCCATCCGTTTTTCTCAGACAAAAGGTTTACAGACTCTGTCAAACCGCCGTTTACCTTAAGGGTTGCAACCACAACGGCAACAATGCCCACAAGCATAATAATACCCTGAATAAAATCATTGATAGCGGTTGCCATATATCCGCCGAAAATTACATACAATCCGGTCAGTACTGCCATAACTACAATGCAAGCCCAATAAGGCACATCAAAAGCAATGCCGAAAAGGCTGGAAAGTCCGTTATAAAGGGAAGCGGTATAAGGAATTAAAAATACAAACACAATAATCGAAGCCGCAATTTTCAGTCCCTTAGAATTATATCTTTTTTGGAAGAAATCGGGCATGGTTTTCGAATTGAGGTGTTGGGTCATAATACGTGTTCTGCGACCCAAAATTATCCAAGCCAAAAGTGAGCCTATAAAAGCGTTGCCAAGACCAATCCAAGTGGAGGAAAGACCGAAATTCCAACCGAACTGACCAGCATAGCCAACGAAAATTACTGCCGAGAAATAGGAAGTTCCGTAGGCAAATGCCGTAAGCCAAGGTCCGACACTTCTTCCGCCCAGCACAAATCCGTCAACATCGGTTGCGTGCTTTCGGCAGTAAAGACCAACGAAAACCATTAGTGCGAAAAAGAGACAAATTAAAATTCCCGTGAAAACTTTTGCTATCATTTTAAAACCCCTTCCCCTTAACTGTTTATTTGAGCCTCAACCAAACCTACTTTGCAGTACTTTTCACGAAGTACCGGCTTTTCAATTTTTCCGGTTGGGTTGCGAGGCACCTTTTCAAAGAATATTTTGCGAGGACGTTTATACCGAGGAAGAGCATTGCAAAATTCGTTGATTTCCTCTTCTGTGGCGGTCATACCCTCTTTAATTTCAATAATGGCCGCCGTGATTTCACCAAGTCTTGTATCGGGTAAACCTATAACGGCAACGTCCTTAATCTTGTTGTTGGTACGCAAGAAATCTTCAATTTGAACGGGATAAATATTCTCACCGCCGGAAATTACAACATCCTTTTTGCGGTCAACAAGGAAGATAAAACCGTCCTCGTCCGTTTTTGCCATATCTCCGGTGTAAAGCCAACCGTCTCTCAGGACCTCGTTTGTGGCCTCTTCGTTTTTATAATAGCAGGTCATAACGCCCGCACCCTTAACGATCAACTCACCAACGTCGCCCTGTTTAACATCATTTCCTTTTTCGTCAACAATTCTGGCGTCCCATTTGTAACCTGCTTTACCTATCGCACCCACCTTGTGAATATTTTCAACCCCTAAGTGAACACAACCGGGACCGATTGACTCGGAAAGACCGTAGTTAGTGTCATACTGATGCTTCGGGAAAACCTCTTTCCAACGCTTAATAAGGCTGGGAGGCACCGGCTGAGCACCGATATGCATAAGTCTCCAAACGTCAAGCATATAGTCATTTAAATTAACTCTGCCGCTTTCAATTGCGTCAAGCAAGTCCTGAGCCCAGGGAACCAACAGCCAAACAATTGTGCATTTTTCCTCGCTGACAGCCTGCAAAATCCATTCGGGTTTAACACCTCTTAGCAAAACCGCTTTTCCGCCCGAAACTAAAGACCCAAACCAATGCATTTTCGCACCTGTGTGATAAAGGGGCGGAATACAAAGAAAAACATCGTCCTTAGTCTGTCCGTGATGGTTTTGTTCGGTAATGCAAGCACATACAAGGGACTCGTGATTATGTAATATAGCCTTTGGGAAACCTGTTGTGCCGGAGGAAAAATAAATTGCGGCATCATCCTTCTCATTCAAAGCCACCGGAGGCGGATTGGAAGAACAGTATCCGCAAAGGGTCATACAGTCCTCCGCATAACACGGAATATCTTTACCAACATAGAAAAATGTGTTAACCTTATCTAATTCCTTATAAATCGGTTGCATACGGCTGACAAATTCAGGACCAAACACCAACATTTCAGCATCTGCCAAATCAAGACAGTATTTAATCTCGTCACTTGAATACCTGAAATTCATGGGAACTGCAATGCAACCTGCTTTTAAAATGCCAAAATATATCGGCAGCCATTCAAGACAGTTCATTAAAAGTATTGCAACCTTACTTCCCTTTTTCAGTCCCCTGCTTAAAAGCAGATTGGCAAATCGGTTTGCCCTGCGGTCAAAATCAATCCAACTGAGTTCTCTGCGATAGGGTGCATCGGGAGTGGAACTTTCAATTAGGTTAAATTCGCGCCAAGTCATTGCCTTGTCCCGCTCTTCAGAGGGGTTGATTTCAACCAAAGCGGTGTCATTGCCCATAAATCGGGCATTTTTTTCTAAATAATCTGTAATTACCATAACATACCCCTAAAATTTATTACTTTAACAGTTTAACACTTTTAAGTGCTAAAGTCAACAGTCATTTACAAAATATTACAAAAACCGCCCTTAAATAAAAAGGGCGGTAAAGATTAAAGTTTTTTAGTTAAGGCTTTTATAAGTTCCGTGAAAGGAATTACCGTGAAGGCTATTCCTAAGCAAATAATGAATTGCAAGAAATTAAGTGCCTCTAATCCAAATAATGCACCTGCCGGAGTCAGTACCAAAAATATTATGATAAACATTGTTATAACAGCAGAAAAATTCATAAAATTATTGGAGAATAGCTTCTTAAAACGAATTCTTCCCTCAAATTTACAGTTAAAGCAATGGAATATCTGGGAAAGACCCAAAACCGCAAAAGCAAAGGTTGAACCCCGAGCAGAATCCCCAAAATCGTTACCGAGGCTAAATGACACAAGGGTAATTACGGCTATAAACACACTTTGCAAAGCAATGGAAATTGCGGATTTCAGCCCGAATACCTTACTTACAAAATAACCCTCATACTTCATTACACCCTTTTCTGCCTTTTCAAAGCCCAAAGAAATTGCAGGGGCTGAGTCGGTCAAAAGGTTTATCCATAAAAGTTGAACTGCGGCAACAGGCATACAACCGAATAATAACAGACCTGCCAAAACCGCTATCATTTCACCGATATTGCAAGAAAAAAGATAGAAAACCGATTTTCTGATATTGCTTAGAAGTCCCCGACTTTCTCTGATTGCTTTAATAACCGAATGAAAACGGTTATTGGAAATTATAATATCGGCATTGCCCTTAGTAACATCGGCACCGAATTTTCCGATAGCACAGCCCACATCCGCAAGTCCCAAAGAGTCGGCATCCTCAAGGCTGTCTCCCGTAACGGTTACGGTTTTGCTCCTCATCTGCCAGCATTTTACGATTCTTAACTTATCCGCAGGTGTGACACGTGCATAAACCGAATATTTTTCAATATTTTCTATCAGTTCATCGTCGGTCATATTTGATAATTCTTCACCAGTAATCGCTTCGGTACCGTCACGTAAAATCCCAATACGTCTTGCCACAGTGGAAGCGGTTTTTAAATTATCTCCCGATATCATAATCGGAGTGATGCCAGCACTGATACAAGCGGAAATATCCTCAACGGCTCCCTCTCTCGGTGGGTCATCGAGGGCAACCAAACCCACAAAAATAAGGTCGTTTTCGACTTCTTCGGCGGTGGGATTAGCAGGAAGTTCGCTGAGTTCCTTAACGGCAATGCAAACAATTCTGAGACCGTCATCTGCCAAGGTTTCGTTTAACTTTAAAATTTCCTCGGCATTACAGTGGGTGCATTTTGGCACAACCGTTTCGGGAGCACCTTTAACGATTGCCAGAGGCTTGCTATTCAGCATTGTTATAACCGACATCGTTTTCCGTTCGCTGTCAAAAGGAACATAAGATATTTTTGGAAAAATATGCTCAATATCTTCAAGTGACATTGAATTATAGGTTAAACACGCCTTTTCAATGGCATACTCCGTTGAGTCGTTTTGAAGGGTGGTACAGGCAGTAGCCAGTTTCAAAACAGAAAGAATTTTTTCATCGGGATTGTCCTCATCAAATGAGCAAAGTTTATCACCGTCAAAAATCTTCACAACATTCATTTTGTTGTGGGTGAGAATTCCCGTTTTGTCGCAACAAAGAATATCGGTTTTTCCTAAAGTTTCAACCGCATCGGTATTCTTAATTATAATACCGTCTTTTAAAATACGCTTAATTCCAAGGGCAATTACAATTGCCGCAATTGTCGGCAATCCTTCGGGAATTGCCGCAACCGCCAGAGCCACCGAGTTCATAAGCATTTTTACGGTCATATGGGCGAAATTATCGGTTGAAAAGTTTTGAATTAAGGAAATTATGAAGACTAAACCGCAAACTGCCGATATAATTGCATTTGCGATTTTTCCGATGTTGTCCAGATTGTTTTGCAAAGGTAATTTTTCTTCACCGGTCTGTTGTAAAATGGCGGAAGTTTTTCCGATTTCGGTGTTAAGACCCGTTGCCACAACAACCGCCTTAGCGTTGCCGTGGACAACACTTGAACCGCTGAAAATCATATTTGAACGGTCTTCTATTGGGGTAATATCGTCCAATACACAGTCCGAATTTTTCTCAACCGGCACCTCATTACCCGACAGATTAAACTCGTTGCATCTGAATTCGTTACACTCAATTATTCTGGCATCGGCGGGAACATAGTCCCCTTCCTCCAAAATAATAATGTCTCCCGTAACCAAATCGGCGGCATTGATACTTTTAACTACACCGTCACGTAAAACGGTAACCGATGGGTTGGTATAACTTTTAATACTTTCGAGTGTATTACGGCAATTATAAATGTAATAAGCACTGATAAGTGCATTTAGCACAACAATTCCGATTATCAGCAATGCCGATATACTGTTAACATCATTATAAACTATGGACAGTACAAAAGAAATAATGGCAACAATAATGAGAGCAATAACCGTTTTGCTTTTCATTTGGTTAAGAAAAGCATTAAAAAACTTAGGCTTTTCAATGTTGGAAATAATATTTTGACCGTATATCTCCAATTTTTCTTCACATTCGCTGTTGGCTAAACCTTTTTTATCGTCAACATTAAAATGTGCTAATACTTCCGTTTCTGAAGAACTGTGCCAAATCAAATTATATTCCTCCCTTAGCCAAACTCAAATAGTAATCTTTCATTTGCTTAGCGTCCTCGGTTTGAGTGCCGGCAGATTCGCAAATGAAGGTCGGGTTAAGTCCTTTTTTGTATACAAGTTCCATTAAAGGCTCGAAATCGGGACCGTAAACAGTGTCCTCAAAAGTGAGGTGGCGTTTTTCCCCGCCGGTGGTATACTCAATTTTAGAAAAATGGGAATGGAAAACATTTAGTCTGTCTTTGCCTAAATCATTTTCAATTTGGTTTAAAACGCCCTCAAAATCTTCCTTAGATTTTAAAATTCCCAAATCTCTGGCGTTAAGATGACCGAAATCAATGCAAGGAATAAGGGATTCGTCAATTTTGCAAAGTTCCATAACTTCGGTTAATGTGCCTAACTGATTAACCTTTCCCATGGTTTCGGGACAGATGTGAATATGGGAAAGACCTTCACTTTTAAGTGCGTGTAAAGCGAGTTTCATAGTGTCAATCGCAAGACTTAATGCCTTTTCACGGCTGATTTTTCCGCAGGAGCCTGTGTGGACTACAATTCTGTCCCCACCCATTGCGTTAACCGCTCCGGCAGAGGCTAAAATATAATTAACGGAATTAAGCCGTTTTTCCTCTTCGACCGAAGACATTGAAATATAGTAAGGAGCGTGCAAAGAAAGGGTTATTCCCTTTTCCTTGGCAACATTTCCCAATTCCTTTGCTTTTTCTTCGCCTATATTAACACCCCGACCGCATTGATATTCAAAGCAGTCAAGGGAGAATTTATTCAAATATTCAGGAATTTGCAGGCTTGACTTATATCCCATTGCCTTAAAACTTTCAGCCGAGCCGGCAGGTCCGAATTTTGCAGACATAAACTACACCTCCGTGTTTTTTATCCTATATAGTTTAAAAACAACACGCTCGATTTTTCTTTTTAATTTAAAACCGGCAGTGCTTTCAAGGAGAATCGGTGTTAAAAGCAGGGTTCTAACGCCGACTAAATTACCGCCTAACACGTCGGTAAAAATTTGGTCTCCCACAATGGCGGTATTTTTTCTTTTACTGCCCATTGCTTTAAGTGCTCTGATAAAACCAAAAGGAAGAGGCTTTAACCCTAATGAAATAAAGGGTAAACCGATTTTTTCGGCAAAGGGTTTAACTCTGCGTTCCTTTGAATTGGAAAGAATCATTAACTTAATGCCGTTTTTATGCATTGTTTCAAGCCAATCCTCCAAACCGTCGGTTAAAACATCACCGTGGTGTGTGGAAAGGGTGTTATCAACGTCTAAAATCAAACTGTCGATATTATATTTTTGGAGAATTTCCGGGGTTATATCCGTTACTCTCTCTAATTTAATTTGAGGTTTTAAAAGCATAAACTTTCTCCTAAAACATAAGGGGTTGTCACACCTGACAACCCCTTGAAAACATTAGCGGAACTTTCTTTTACGAGCAGCTTCCGACTTCTTCTTACGCTTTACAGAGGGCTTCTCATAGTGCTCTCTCTTGCGAACTTCCTGAATAACACCGTCTTTAGCGGTCTGTCTCTTAAAACGACGCAAAGCGTTATCCAAAGATTCGTTTTCTTTGATTCTAACTTGACTCATTATTATTCCCTCCCTCCGCAGAATTGCAGGGGTTTAATTAAATTTTTAAAGGATATGTAATTATCCTTTGATAGCAATAACGTTTGCAACAATGGCGAGAACGAAGAAAAGTATAGCAATATACTTAGTCCAACGAGCCAACGAAGCATCTACGGTTCTTGCTTTGTTCTTGGAAAGAAAAGTATCAGCACCACCGGAAATAGCACCGTTAATACCGGCACGGCGACCTTGCTGAAGAAGAATAACGCCTATGATAATCAATGAAACTAAAATGATAACTCCACCGATAACATACTCAATAACGCTCACTTGGATTCACCTCCGTAATCAAACACTTTAAGTATAATAACACAAAATAATAAATATTGCAACTGTTTTTTTGCTATTTTACAACAATATTTACTAACTTCTTGGGAACGTAGAGTTCTTTAACAACATTTTTGCCTGAAATTTCATTCTTAATGGTATCATTTTCCTTAGCAAGTGCCAAAGCATCGGCGGAGGAAATGTCGGCGGGAACATTAAGACGTGCTTTAATCTTACCGTTGATTTGAACAACGATTTCAACGGTGGCATCAACACATTTTGCCTCATCGTATGTTGGCCATTTAGCCTCGTTAAGCATACCGTCGAAACCATTATTTACCCACAATTCCTCGGTGATATGAGGAGCAAAGGGATTGAGAAGAATAATAAAGGTCTTGAACTCCTCTCTTGTTATACTTCCCGTTCCCTGAATGGTGTTAAGAAGTGACATCAAAGCCGCAATGGCGGTGTTCATCTTTAATCCTTCAATATCTTCGGTTACCTTTTTAATGGTTCTGTGAATTTCGGACTCGATTTCCTCACGATATCCACCGTCGACTATATTGTTCCCGAGTGCCCAAACCTTGTCAAGGAAACGCTTACTGCCCTTTATGGAGGACTGGCTCCAGGGTGCGGCCTTTTCAAAGTCGCCGATAAACATTTCGTAAACACGCATTGTATCGGCACCGTAATTTGCGATTATTTCATCCGGGTTGACAACATTGCCTCTGGACTTAGACATCTTTTCGCCGTTTTCACCCAAAATCATACCGTGGCTTGTTCTCTTGGAATAAGGCTCGGGATTGGGAACAACACCGATATCATATAGGAATTTATGCCAGAAACGGCTGTAAAGCAAGTGAAGTGTTGTATGTTCCATACCGCCGTTGTACCAGTCAACGGGGCACCAGTATTCCAATGCCTCTTTTGAGGCTAATTCCTTGTCGTTGTGGGGGTCACAGTAACGGAGGAAATACCAAGAAGAGCCTGCCCATTGAGGCATAGTATCGGTTTCTCTCATTGCGGGACCTCCGCAATGAGGACAGGTGGTATTAACCCAGTCGGTCATTTTAGCAAGGGGTGACTCACCGTTATCCGTAGGTTCATAAGAGTCAACATTGGGAAGAACTAAGGGCAGTTCGCTTTCGGGAAGCGGCACATAACCGCACTTTTCGCAGTGAACTACCGGAATAGGCTCACCCCAATATCTTTGGCGTGAGAATACCCAGTCACGGAGTTTATAATTGGTTTTAACCTTTCCAATTCCCTTTTCACAAAGCCATTCCTGAATTTTAACCTTTGCTTCCTCAACAGACAGACCGTTTAAGAAGTCAGAGTTAACAAGAGTTCCGGTTGCACAATCGGTAAAGGGTTCTTTTTGAACGTCCTCTCCGCCGGCTACTACTTCGGTAATAGGCAAATTAAATTTCTTTGCAAATTCCCAGTCGCGGGTATCGTGGGCAGGAACTGCCATAATGGCACCTGTGCCGTAGGAAATAAGTACATAGTCCGAAATAAAAATCGGAATTTCGGTGTTATTAACGGGATTGATAGCGGTAATGCCCTTTAACATAACGCCGGTTTTGTCCTTTTGAAGTTCGGTACGCTCAAAGTCGGATTTCTTGGAGGCGGTGACCTGATATTCCTTTACCTCGTTCAGATTTTCAATTTTGTCAGCCCATTTTTTAAGCAAAGGATGTTCGGGTGACATTACCATATAGGTAACACCGAAAAGCGTGTCGGCACGGGTGGTGAATATATCAAAAGTGTCGCCGATACTGGTGTTAAAGGTCACTTGAGTGCCGTAGGAACGGCCTATCCAGTTTCTCTGCTGGGTCTTAACTCGGTCGATAAAATCAACATCATTGAGACCCTCCAAAAGTTTTTCGGCATACTCGGTAATTTTAAGCATCCATTGGCTTTTTTCCTTCTGAACAACCTCGCTGCCGCAACGTTCACAAACGCCGTTAACAACCTCTTCGTTGGCAAGAACACATTTGCAGGAGGTACACCAGTTCACAGCCATTTGGCTCTTATAGGCTAAGCCCTTTTTGAACAGTTGGAGGAAAATCCACTAAGTCGGAGGCCAAGCGGTCTTAGGAAGACAATTTCAT
>JAZNOA010000047.1:0-14034 GCA_045580545.1 Acutalibacteraceae bacterium
ATTGTTTGTGTTACAGTTTTCATGACGAATGGTTAATCCTCCTGTACGTTTTGATTTGAGCAACTTAACTGTAACACAGGATTTTCCATTCGTCACTCTTTTTTTATTCGTTACTGTAACACATCTATTGTAAACCTACAACAATTTGCCGACGCCCAAACTTTTAAATCTTGCAATATAAATATTTATATGTTATAATTTACTTGTATTATTGTGTCTTGCTGAAATTCGGTCTTTTTTATACCTTTTAAAAATATTTATTCGGGGGAATTATTAAATGCATTTTTTGAGAATTTGTGTGTCTGTTTTGGCGGCTCTGTCCGTCATTATTATGGCAATATTCACAATTACTGATTTAAGCCGTAAAAATCAGCCTGTCATCAAGTGCGACAGCGGTGAAATACTTGAAGTTCCCACTAAAATCTCTGACCAAGAACTTTTAGAATATGTTACCGCCTTTGACGAAGAGGACGGTGATTTAACTAAAAATATTATTGTTGAACGCCAAAATTACTTTTTGGAAAAAGGTTTGACTACCGTAAACTTCGCCGTTTGTGACAGTGATAACAATACCGTAAAACTCAAAAAGAAAATCAAATTTTCCGATTATAATTCCCCGCAAATCAAATTGCTTGACGACCTCTTAATTTCAACTTCCGAAACCATTGATTTTAAAAATGTGGCTTCGGCAGTAGATAAATACGACGGTGATATCAGCGGCAAAATAAAAATTATTTCCCCTAATTATAACAACCTAAAGCCCGGAGAATATGACATTAACTTTAAGGTTACAAATTCTTTCAGTGACACCTGCGACATCACCGTTAAAGCCATTGTTACAGATGAGGATTACTCCGCCGCTTCAATAAAACTTTCCGACTATTTGATATACACGAAAATCGGCGAAACCGTTAATTTCAGAGATTACATTAAGGGTGTTGTCGGTGCAGACGGTCAAAATTATTCTGTATCCCAAATTGTAATTGACGATTCCGAGTTCGACCCCGAAAAGGCGGGTACATATAATGTGTTCTTTTCCATAAAATCGGGAAGCAATACCGTAACTAAAACACGTATGACTGTAGTTGTTGATGGGGGAGGTAATTAAAAGTGAAAGAAATCAGTACAAAATACATCAATCCTTTTACCCTCATTACAGACCTGTTACGCAACTGGTGGGTAGTTCTCCTGGCAGCGGTTATCGGTTTTTGCAGTTCGCAGATTTATTATTCCGCATACAAGGTTGAAAAATTTACCAGCACCACCACAATAGCGGTAAACCTCAGCGGATATACCGACAATGCGACAGTAACCTCCCTTTCGAGAACAATTGATATTGCCACCGCCTTTCAAAATGTGCTTCAAAGTTCTTCTTTGGTGGACATTGTTGAGGAAGAATTGGACGAACCTCTGACAGGAACGGTTTCTGCCGTTCAAAAACCCGAAACCAACCTGATAGATATAAGCGTAACCGATATTTCTCCCGAAAAGGCTTATAAAACACTTCAGTTAATTTACGAAAACTACCCGGTCCTTACCGACAGTGCATTCAACAATATTATTATCAGTGTTGTCACTCCCCCAACTATGGCAACAAGGTCTGACTATATTTTGCAACTTTACAAATCTGTTTTCACCGCTTTTGTTTTCGCAATTATATGCGTTGTGATAATTCTTGTGATTTCCTATTTCAGAGATACGGTTAAAAATGTTTCCGATGTTGAAACTTTGCTTGACTGCAAACTTTTCGGAACGGTTAATCACATCAACAAAAAAATCGGTAAATCTGACAATAAATTGGTAGGTCTTATGATGACCAACCCCTTGGTAGATTACCGTTTCAGCAACAGTTTCAGAGAAATGGCAATTAAACTCATAGGGCTTCAAAGGAAAAATAAGATTAAAACCGTTATGGTGACAAGTTTTGCGGAAAACGAAGGCAAAACCACAACCAGCGTTAATTTAGCAATCGCCTTGGCAGAGGCAGGCAAAAAGACCCTTCTTATGGATTGTGACTTTAAACTTTCTTCGGTTTACAAATTCTTTAAAGACAGTCCTGTTTCTAAAGAGGGCGAATTAGCGTCCTATCTTTTAAGTGGCGGCGATTATAACGAACTTGTCCGTTACAGTAAAAATTATGATTTGTATTTAGTAGGCGGCAAAAGGCAATACCGAAATTCTTCGGAAATTCTAAACACCGCCCGATTCTCCAACCTGCTTAAAAACTTTAAAGAAGATTTCGATTTTGTTATTATTGATACCCCGCCCTCCGGCATCGCAGTTGATTCGGAAATTATTTCTGAAAAAACCGACGCTTCTATTTTAGTGGTGCGTCAGGACTGTGTATCGGTTGAACAAATCAATGATTACATTTCAGATCTTAACGAAGAAAAACTTTTAGGTTGCGTTTTTAATAATGTTTCCTACCTTAGAGAAAATCCGGATTACGATAAAAACAACAGTTACTACGCACAAGGAGAGTTATAAGTGAACGATTTTGAAAAAAACAGTCATTCAACCAACGACGAAATGACAGAAAATCCAACTGAAAACTTAATCAATACCTTCTTCAATATGCTCAAACTGATGAAACAGCACATTCTAACTGTTGTTTTAACGGTAATAGTCTGTGCCGCTTTAGCTTTGGGATTTTCCCTTATCAGTTATAAACCTGTTTACAAGACGAGTGTTACATTTTCCATTACTCCCTTGGTTTTAAGCGATTCTTCAAGCGGTCTTTCGGTTTATAAATTCAACTATGTTTTTTCATTTGCCGAGCAGATGAATGAAACCTTTCCCCACATAGTTGAATCCAATATTTTAGAAGAAAACATTATATATGATTTGGGCAGAACATTTAACGGAAAAATCACCGCCGAACCGGTTGAGGGCTCTAATATTTTCAAGGTATACGTTCAAACCGATTCTCCTAAAGACACCGCTGCAGTTATGGATTCCTTTATAAAATGTTATCCGAAAATCGCAGAACACATTATAGGCGACACCAGAATTAAGGTTATTCACAGAGACGCAAACCCAACAAAGCCAAATAATTCGTCAGCATTCATATTTCACACCCTTATAGGTGCAGTTGTAGGCTTGGCACTTTGTATGGTAGTTTTCTTCATAATGGCTTCATACAAGGAAACAATTAAGGATAAAAACGATGTTATCACAAAGTTAAACAGTCACTATATCTGTCAAATTCCAAATGTAAACAAAAAACGCACCAGCAAAGCAACGGGAATTTTAAAAGCAACCTCTAAAACTCCGGGATTTTTAGAATCGGTCAGGGTTATGAAGAAGCGTGTTAAGTCTCTGCTTAGAGAGGGCGAAAAAATCATCGCCGTAACAAGTGCCGTAAGCGGTGACGGAAAAACCACAATTTCCTACAACTTAGCGGCAAACTTTGCCGTAGGTAAAGAACGTACCCTACTGATTGATATGGATTTTTTGCAAAAGAATCTGCAAAAACAACTTTTGCAGAACCCTGAAAATTGCGTGGGAATTTGCGATGTTGTAAACGGTAAATCCACCATTCAAAACGCTATATGCAATGTTTCCGAAAACTTTGATATTCTTTTTTCCGGAACTACCACCTGCAAATTTAACAATCCTGCGTTGGGAAGCATCCTCAAAGATTTAAGGGAAACCTATGACTGCATTATTGTAGATATGCCGCCCTGCGGAATTGTCTCCAATGCCGCCCTGATTGCCGACCTTTGCGACTGTTTGATTTTTGCAGTTAAAAGTGACTCCACCTCGGTTCAAAGTATTAAAAAAGCATTACAGTATATTCTTTACAGTAATGCCCGACTAATCGGTTTTGTGCTGAATAATAAAGATTTCACTAAGGGTGACTACGGCAAAAAGGTGTATTACAGTCACTATAAAAAATACGGCTATCGTTACAGTTATAATTACGAATACGGTGTTGATAAAATACCCACAGAAAATTGATTTTGCAAAAAAACAGAGCATATTTGGAATTTTTCCGAATATGCTCTGCTTTTTTAGTTTTACAAAGTTTATGAATCGTAAAAAATCTGTCCCTTTTCGGTTTCAATTCTTTTTGAAGTGGGATATTCAAAAACCGGATTTGTTTTTAGAATATTTAGGTATTTATCTGCCTCATACCTTGCCATATTAAGGTCGTGCAAAATATAGTTTCCGCAGTTAACGGGATTGGCGCCCGGCACAACATCGTCATATTTACTGCAAAACTCAAATGCTCTAATCATCAAAGGCAATATTTCCTCACCGGTGGGATGACCCTTAACAATAAGGTAACAACCCGTAAGACAACCCATGGGTCCCCAATAAATTATCCTGTCCTTCCATTCATCATCATTCCGCAAAAAGGTTGCAACTATGTGCTCAATTGTGTGCATTGCATTAGGGTGAATTGCAGGCTCGACATTAGGTTTTTTCATTCTGATATCAAAGGTTGTGGCATATTCCTCTCCTAAAACATCCAATCTCGACTCGTAAATTCCGGGCAGTATTTTTGAATGATCAACCTGAAAACTGGGTATTAAATCCATTTTGCTTTCTCCCTCGCAATTGCTTTTCATAATAATGTATTATTTGCACCGATTTTTAAACCTTATATAATTCCTGACGTCTGTCACGGAAAACGGGTATGTTCTCTCTGATTTCGTTTAATATATTCATATCGCACTCTGCGGAGATTATTTCCTCTGTTTCCCCTGCCAGCGACAATGTTTCACCCAAAGGGTTAATTATGGCAGAGTTTCCGCCGAAAACAGTACCGTCCGCCCTACCGCAGGAATTACAGCACACTACAAAAATCTGATTTTCAATAGCCCTTGCGGTTGCAAGTGTTCGCAGATGAAAAGTCCTTGCTTTCGGCCATTGTGACACAACAAACAGCATATCAATATTTGATAGAGCCAATGTGCGGATAAATTCGGGAAATCTAAGGTCATAACAAATAATTATTCCGCACCGAACACCGTCTAACTCAAAACGGCAAAGACGGTCACCCGCAGTATAATACTTGTCCTCACCCATAGGGGTGAAAAGGTGGGTTTTGTCATATTCGGCAACGCACTCACCTTTTCGGTCGAAGACAAAAGCGGTATTGTATACACGGTTTTCTTTTTTGTTGGAAACAGAACCCGCAACAATATTAACACCGTATTTTAGAGCCAACCTGCCGATTTGTTCCTTAACCTCTATCCCGTTGTTACAGGAAATTTCAGCAAGATTTCCTTTCGGGAAAAATCCGGTATTCCAGGTTTCAGGCAAAACCAACACATCGGTTTTTTCCTTCACAGCGTCGCAAATCAGTTGCTTTGCGTGAGCAAAATTTTCATTTGGTTCGCCCATTTCCATATTCATTTGCAGGCAAGAAACCCTCATATTATTACCCCTGTTGATAAATACCGTTCGGTGGTTTAAGGCGATTTACTCAACAGTAACCGATTTTGCAAGATTCTTAGGTTTATCAATATCGCAACCGTTTTCTTTTGCAACATAATAAGCCAACAACTGCAACGGAATAACCTCTGCCATGGGCGAAAAGACGGTTTCGGTTTTAGGTACGAAAATAACATCATCTGCCAAAGAAACAACCTTATCATTGTCCTTAAATGTTACAGCAAGAACTTCCGCACCTCGGGCCTTTACCTCAACAACATTGCTTATGGTCTTTTCCATTAGAAAATCATTGCAGCAAAGTGCAATAACGGGGGTATGTTCTTCAATCAAGGCTATTGTGCCGTGTTTCAGTTCGCCTGCGGCATAAGACTCGGCATGAATATAAGAAATCTCCTTCATCTTGAGTGCTGCCTCAAGAGAAACGGCATAGTCTGTATTTCGGCCTAAGAAGAACATTGAGTTTGTTTTATGATATTTCTTAGCCAACTCAGGGATAGCAGAACTCATATCCAATGCTTCCTGAACCTTCTTGGGCAAACTGTTTAATTCTTTCAACAGTTTGGAATAATCCTCATCGCTTATTTTTTCGGTCTTTTTAGCAGTATAAAGAGCGAATAAATACAAAAGTGTCAACTGAGTGGTGTAACCCTTAGTGGTAGCAACGGCGATTTCAGGACCTGCCCAGGTATAAAGGGTTTGGTCGGCTGTGTTGGCGATGGTGCTTCCCACAACGTTAACAATAGCCAATGTCTTAGCCCCGCGGTTTTTACACTCAATCATTGCCGCAATGGTATCTGCAGTCTCGCCCGACTGGGATATAACGATCAGCAATGTATGTTTATCAATAATGGGGTCGCTGTAACGCAGTTCGCTGGCGAGTTCAACCCTAACGGGAATACGGCAAAGTTTTTCAATGGCATATTTGCCGGCACATCCTGCATAATAAGCAGAACCGCAGGCGGTTATAACAATTTGATTTATGCCGTTAAGATAATCGGCGGTAAGTTCGGTATCGTCCAAAACGATTTCACCGTCTTTGATTCTCGGTGCCAAGGTTGCCTTAACTGCTCTCGGCTGCTCGATAATTTCCTTAAGCATAAAATGCTCATATCCGCCCTTTTCCGCAGCCTGAATATCCCAGGTGATACGGCTGACATTTTTCTGAATAGGCTGACCTGCCGCATCAAAAACCTTAATTTCGTCGGGAGTTATCTCGGCAAATTCGCCGGTTTCTAAGTAAATAATGTTTTTGGTGTATGAAACTAAAGCGGTAACATCCGATGCGAAGTAGTTTTCTCCGGCACCGATACCGATAATCAAAGGACTTGCCTCTCTGGCAACATAGATTTTCTCAGGCTCTTCGGTGCAAACAACACCAATGGCATAAGAACCGCGAAGTCTTGCACAGGTCTTAAGTAGTGCCTTTTTCATATCGCCTTTATAGTACATCTCGATTAAATGCACAATAACCTCAGTATCTGTCTGGCTTTCAAAATGATATCCCTTTTCGGTCAGTTCTTCACGCAAGGTCATATAATTCTCAATAATGCCATTATGAACAACCGCAAACTTACTGTCATTACTCAAATGGGGATGAGCGTTAACATCGGTGGGTGCTCCGTGTGTTGCCCAGCGGGTGTGACCGATACCCAAAGTACCGGGACAATTCTTACCGTTGTTACTTTTTTCGCAAAGGTTTGCAATTCTGCCTGTAACCTTGCTGACAGCAATAGTATCTCCGTTAAGAACAGCAATACCTGCAGAATCGTATCCACGGTATTCCAATTTTTTTAGGCCCTCCAATAATATAGGGGCTGCCTCCTGCGAACCTACGAAACCAACTATTCCACACATAGTATCCATCTCCTACTCTTTGCATTTTCTCAATACGAGTATGTTAATTATACTATTTATTGAGCCGAAAATCAAGTAGTTGTGGGAAAATATATTTACAACACAGAATAGTTTATGAAAAAATTTATAATTGCTATTGACAAAGGAATATTTTAGCATTATAATTATACCAACATACTTAGTTGGTATGTAAATAACTGTGGGAGGTTGACATTTTTGTTGCCGACGCGGAAACCAACGGAACTTTTACAGGCGTCGGTCAATATTTAAAGTCACAAAACCATTATTCAATGTTTATAACAGAGGCGATTATATTATGATTTATGCAGATAATGCAGCAACCACTAAAACGAGCCGTGCGGCAATTGATGCAATGCTTCCCTATATGGACAAATTCTACGGCAACCCCTCAAGCCTGCATTCCTTAGGTCAGGAAGCCGCTGAAAGCTTGCTGAAAGCCAGAGAAACAATAGCAGACTGTTTAGGTTGCTTACCTCAAGAGATTATATTTACTTCAGGTGGCAGCGAAGCAGATAATCAGGCAATTATTTCAGCCTCCGAAACGGGTGCCAAAAAAGGAAAGAAACATATTGTTTCAACCGCATTTGAGCATCACGCAGTTCTCCATACCCTGAAAAAACTGGAAAAACAAGGCTTTGAAATCGAACTTCTGCCTGTTGGAAATCTCGGCAACATCACACCCGAGCAGGTGGAAAATGCCATTAGAGAGGATACCTGCCTTGTTACCGTTATGTATGCCAATAACGAAATAGGTTCGGTTATGCCTATATCCGAAATCGGTGAAGTTTGCAAAAAACACAATGTGACCTTTCACACCGATGCGGTTCAGGCGGTAGGTCACTTGCATATTGATGTTAAAGCGCAAAACATAGATATGCTTTCCCTGTCTGCTCACAAGTTTCACGGACCCAAAGGAATAGGTGCCTTATACTGCCGAAGGGGTATTCCCCTTGTAAATCTAATTGAGGGCGGTACCCAGGAACGGGGCAAACGGGCAGGAACGGAGAATATTCCCGCAATTATGGGAATGGCGGCAGCCCTTAAAGACGCCTGTTCTAAAATAGACCAAAACACTGCAAAATTAACTGCTTTGCGGGACAAACTGATAGACGGGCTTTCCCTTATACCCCACTGTGCATTGAACGGTGACAAAAAATCCCGTCTTCCCGGTAACGTTAATTTCTGTTTTGAGGGAATTGAGGGTGAAAGTTTGTTACTGCTTTTAGATGCAAAAGGTATATGTGCCTCTTCCGGTTCTGCCTGTACCTCAGGCTCCCTCGAACCCAGTCATGTGCTTTTGGCAATAGGCAGACCTCACGAAGTGGCACACGGCTCTTTAAGGCTCTCCCTTTGTGAAGAAAACACGGAGGAAGAAATTGATTATATCATAAAATCCACAAAAGAGGTTGTTGAAACTTTACGGGAACTCTCTCCCGTGTGGAAAGATTTGATTAGCGGAAAACGAAAATTTATACTTTAGGCGGTGGAAAAATTATGGCTTTATATACAGAAATTGTTACAGATCATTTCAAAAACCCAAGAAATGCAGGTTCCATAGAAAATGCAGATGGTATAGGCGAAGTGGGAAATGCAAAATGCGGAGATATTATGAAAATTTATCTCAAGATTGAAGATAACATCATAACGGATGTTAAGTTTGAAACATTCGGTTGCGGAAGTGCCATTGCATCAAGTTCCATGGCTACCGAAATGATTAAGGGTAAATCTGTTGAAGACGCCCTTAAACTTACAAACAAGGAAGTGGTAAACGCTCTCGGCGGATTGCCGACACATAAATTGCATTGTTCGGTATTAGCCGAAGAGGCAATTAAACTGGCAGTCAAAGACTATTATGATAAAAAGGGTATTTCATATGATACAAACCTCTTCCCCGAATGTCATAATTGCGAAGGTTGCAAAATGGTATAAAATAAACGTTTGTATTGATTTAATTGCTATTTTAGTGTATAATTGGTTGAAAGGGAGATTTTTATGATGATTTCCACCCGCGGCAGATATGCTTTGCGTGTTTTAATTGATTTGGCCGAACATCAAAACGGCGAATATATCCCATTAAAAGAGGTTGCCGCCAGGCAGGAACTCTCTCTTAATTATATTGAACGCATTATGCCCGCTTTGACCAAAGCAAAATTAGTTGAAGGTTTGCACGGTAAGGGTGGCGGATATATGCTCACAATGACTCCCGAACAGTATAAAGTCGGCGATATTCTCCGCTTAACAGAGGGCGATTTGGTTCCCGTTGCCTGCATTGGATGCGATGCAGAAAAATGCAACCGCATGGACGAGTGCCGCACCTTTTCCATGTGGGAAAGGTTTTATACAATCACCAATGAATATTTTGACGGTATAACTTTAGCCGATTTAATGAAATCCGATGTTTAAAAGGACGGAAAAATATGAAAATAGTAGACATAGTAAACGGGGACAGATTGTCCCTTTCCTTTGAAGTGTTTCCGCCCAAAACCGAAACCGGTTTTGAAAGCGTTAAAAACGCCACCGAAGAAATAGCAAAACTGAAACCCTCCTTTATGAGTGTTACCTATGGTGCCGGCGGAGGGACAAGCCGTTATACACTTGACATTGCAAAAAATATTAAAGAACTTTACGGTGTGCCGACTTTGGCACACCTTACTTGTGTTTCTTCCACAAAAGAAACCGTAAAAGAAAAAATTGCCCAACTTAAAAGTGCGGGAATTACTGATGTTATGGCTTTGAGGGGGGATATTCCAAAGGAACTTATGGGTGCCGACCGAAGCGGTTGGGATTATAAGTATGCCATTGACCTAATAAGGGAACTTAAAGCCGATAACAACGACTTTTGCATAGGGGCTGCCTGTTATCCCGAAATTCACCCCGAAAGCGAAAATCAAAAAGAGGATATTAAACACCTTAAGGAAAAGGTGGATGCAGGTGTAGACTTCCTCACAACCCAGATGTTTTTTGACAATAATTTACTTTATAACTTTTTGTATAAAATAAGAGAAGCCGGCATTACCGTGCCGGTTATTGCGGGTGTTATGCCTATTACAAACGCCAATCAGGTGGAGCGTGCAATTAACCTTTCAGGCTCCTTTATGCCCCAAAGATTTAAAAGTTTGGTTGATAAATTCGGAGGTAATCCCGCCGCTATGAAACAGGCGGGTATTGCCTATGCCACCGACCAGATTATTGATTTATATGCCAACGGAATAAATGCAGTTCACGTTTATTCAATGAATAAACCCGATGTTGCCGAAAAAATCGGTGACAATCTCTCCTCCATTTTATCAAGATGAATACAACAGTTTTAACCAAAACCTACTCTACCCCTCGGCTTTGCGAAAAGGAAATTCTCCGTTATGCAGGTAGCCATTCGGCGGATAATGAAACACAGAATTTGTTAAATACTTGTCTTGATATTGCAAAGGATAAATTTGTTTACAAGGTTTGTTACTGCCAACTTCCCGTGAACAGCTCGGAGGATATTTGCGATTTCGGTATTTTTGAGGTGAAGTCCCTGAAACTCGCACAAAATCTTAATGGGTGCCACGGCGTAATAGTATTCGGTGCCACCGTGGGTGTGGAAATTGACAGGCTCATTGCTAAATATTCCCGCATATCCCCTGCAAAAGCGCTTATGCTTCAAGGGATGGGAGCCGAGAGAATCGAGGCACTTTGCGACAGATTTTGCGAAGATATAAAATCCTCCCTTAAAACAAACCTGAAACCCCGTTTCAGTGCCGGATACGGCGACTTGCCCCTTGATACCCAAAAACAAATTTTTAACCTGCTAAACTTACCGAAACATATCGGTCTTTCTCTTAATGACAGTTTGATTATGTCCCCCTCAAAATCGGTTACAGCTTTCGTTGGGCTTACAGAAGAAACGGAAAAAGCCGTGACGAATAAATGTGATTTATGCGATAGGAAAGACTGTACTTTCAGAGGTGCTTTATGAATTTCAGAGAATTTTTAAAAAATAATATAGTCTTCCTTGACGGCGGTATGGGTACATTGCTTCAGGAAAAGGGACTCAAAGCCGGAGAATATCCGGAAAGATGGAACATCACCCATCCCCATATTATCTCAGGTATTCATAAAGCCTATTTTGATGCAGGAAGTAATGTTGTTTGCACCAACACATTTGGGGCAAACAATCTTAAATTCGACGATAAGGAACTCGAAAACATCATAATGTCGGCTATTTTCAATGCCAAAAATGCCGCAAATGAAAGCAGTTCAAACGCCCCAAAATTCGTTGCCCTTGATATCGGACCCACAGGCAAACTCTTAAAACCCCTCGGCGACCTCAATTTTGAAGATGCCGTGTCCGTTTTTGCGAAAACCGTTAAATTAGGTGCTAAATACGGTGCCGACCTTGTTATAATCGAAACCATGAACGACAGTTACGAAACCAAAGCGGCTCTCCTTGCCGTTAAAGAAAACTGCGATTTACCCGTTATTGTTTCAAATGCCTACGGTGAGGATGGCAAGTTAATGACGGGTGCCACCCCAGAGGCAATGGTGGCTTTGCTTGAGGGTATGGGTGCCGATGCTTTAGGTGCCAACTGTTCTTTAGGCCCAAAACAACTGCGAAATGTTGTGTTTGAACTTCTCGAAAACGCAAGCATCCCCGTAATACTGAAACCCAATGCGGGACTTCCCAAAGCGGTGGAGGGTAAAACAGTTTTTGATGTAACGGCAGAAGAATTCGCCGAGGAAGTGGCATCTTTAATTAAAAAAGGTGTTCGTGTTGCCGGAGGATGTTGCGGTACCACACCCGAATATATAAAGGTGCTGACAAAGAAAGCCAAAGGTTATTCCCCTGTTCCTTTAACGGACAAAAACCTAACGGTTGTTTCCTCTTATACCCACGCCGTAAAATTCGGCAGTTCCCCTATTCTCATCGGTGAACGCATAAACCCCACGGGCAAAAAGCGTTTTAAGCAGGCTCTCCTGGAAAATGATATAGATTACATTCTTTCAGAGGGTGTTAACCAGCAGGAAAAGGGCGTTCATATTCTTGACGTCAATGTGGGGCTCCCCGATATTGACGAAGAAAAAATGCTTAAAACCGCCATTTGCGAACTGCAGGCAATCATCGACCTGCCTCTTCAAATAGATACCGCAGATATTACCGCCATGGAAACGGCTCTCCGCCTTTACAACGGCAAGGCTATGGTAAATTCGGTAAACGGCAAAGAGGAAAGTATGAAAGCCATATTCCCCCTTGTTAAAAAATACGGCGGTGTGGTAGTGGCACTTACCCTTGACGAAAAGGGTATTCCAAAAACGGCTGAGGGCAGATTTGAGATAGCCAAAAAAATTCTTGCCACCGCTGAGAATTACGGTATAGATAAAAAGAATATTATATTCGACACCTTGGCGATGACAATAAGTGCCGACAACACCTCGGCAATCGCCACCCTTAATTCCTTAAAAAGAATAAGAAAGGAACTGGGTTGCCGCACATCTCTGGGTGTTTCGAATGTATCCTTCGGTTTGCCCAACCGAGATGCAATTAACGGCACATTCTTTGCCTTAGCACTTGAAAACGGGCTTTCTGCCGCAATTATGAATCCCTATTCTGCGGATATGATGAAGACCTACTATACCTATAAAGCCCTCAAAGGTCTTGACGAAAACTGCGGGGAATATATCGAAAAGGCAAATTCCTTTGCAGTTACAATTTCGGCACAGGTTACAGACGGGAAAGCACCCCAAGAATTCAATTCAGACCTGCAACACGCAATTATAAAAGGTTTTAAGGAAAAGGCGGGAGAAATCACAAAATCAATGCTCTCCTCGGTGCCGGCACTTGAAATCGTAAATAAAGAGATAATTCCCGCCCTTGACACGGTGGGAAAAGGGTTTGAAAACAAAACCGTGTATCTTCCTCAATTGCTTATGAGTGCCGAAGCCGCAAAAAGTGCCTTCGAGGTTATAAAAAACTCCATGGCAGGCAGTGAAAAAAGCCAAAACAATGCCACTTTCGTTATAGCAACCGTTAAGGGTGACATTCACGATATCGGCAAAAACATTGTAAAACTGCTACTCCAAAACTACGGTTTTAATGTTGTTGACCTCGGCAAGGACGTTGCACCCGAAAAAATTGTGGAAACGGTTATAGAACTTCACGCACCGCTTGTGGGTTTAAGTGCCCTTATGACCACAACCGTGGTTTCAATGGAAGAAACCATAAAACTTTTAAAACAAGAAGCACCTTGGTGTAAAACCGTTGTCGGCGGTGCAGTAATGACGCAGGAATATGCCGACAAAATCGGTGCCGATAAATACGCAAAGGACGCTATGGAAACCGTGAGGTATGCGGAAGAGGTTATAAAAAGCCATAGTCAATAACCCATCAAAAAAGCCAACCGAATTCTATTATGAATCGGTTGGCTTAGATTTTAGACAAACAATATCTTGCCTCCCCTGACGGGGATTGCAAATTTGCCCTACCCAAGCCTCCCCTGTGTAAGGGGTGACTCCCCACAGTGTGGGGAGATGTCACGAAGTGACAGAGGGGACCGCCGCCGTCAGCGGGTGGATTTTTGCGTAGCAAAAAGACGAAGTCGGATCGTAGCCATGTCGTTCTGTGAGCCAAGGAGTTGTGTGATGAAATTGTCTTCCTAAGACCGCTTGGCCCCGGACTTCCTGTGTAAGGGGTCACTCCCCACAGTGTGGGGAGATGTCACGAAGTGACAGAGGGGACCGCCGCCGTCAGCGGGTGGATTTTTGCGTAGCAAAAAGACG
>JAZNOA010000048.1:0-5812 GCA_045580545.1 Acutalibacteraceae bacterium
GTAAGAGGTAAAAGCGAACAGTTTATAAGGCTAACCGCTGATGAAGTAAGCCTAATAAGAGAAGTAAATACTAACTTATTCGCAAAGTATTTAATATATCTTAAATATTATTGCGGTTATACCAAAGATAATAAAACAGACTTTACAGCACAGCAGTTTTTAAGTGCTTGCGGGTATTCTATAAAGTCAAACGCAACATTAGACACAATTAGCAAGTATAATGGCCTATTAGCTAATAGAGGTATTATAACTATAACAAAGTTTCGTGATGAATTGGGACATACACGAAACAGATATACTTATAATTAACGGCAGTATGCCGTTAATTATAACAGGCTTTACCGGGCTTTATGTAGGCTTTACGCATTACTTTATAAGACATACCTATATTTTGATATAAGCCTATCCCCTATTTTTGATATAAACCAATACCCGGAAAGTGATAAATACCTATACCCAAAATTTGATATAAGGAGTTTTACAAATGGCATACACAAAAGAGCAAATAGAATGGCTACACGATAATGGACTAATGCCCGATTGGGCTTATTATCAGCAGAACGGAAAAACCGCACAAGAGAACTGGAACGAACAGCATAGAAAGATTATGGAGAGATACCGCCAAAGAGAAGCGGAAGAACGCAGACAGGCCGAGGAAAAGGCACGAGAAAAGAAACTTGAAGCGGATTTAGAAAAGCAGTTGGAGAAGAAACTGGAAAAGGCACTTGAAAAAGCACTTGATGATTTACTAAAAGACTTTAAGTAAGACCCGCTCGCAGGCCGTGTAATGGCCTGTATGCCCTTTTGCTTTTGGAATGGCAAACTACTTGCCCCATCGGGCGAAAGGCCGACACAGGCGAACACAGCCCCCCACAAGCCCCCTTTTGGCTGTCTGTTCAGCACCCAAACAGCACAATGCCCTTGTAAGGCCGTAGAAAGCCCTACAAGGGCTTTTTCTTGTTTGGTGGTGTCCTAACCCTACCGAGGGTATAAAACCGATTGTAGGGCATTGTAGAGCGTTCTACGGCCTGTTTTGTGCTTGCGTTCCCCTTGCGTTATGAAAGATTGGGGCAACCGCTTCCGCTTTTGGGCTACCGCCTCCACCACGAGCAAAAATTTTTAGTGTTCAGCACTGTTCCGCAGAGTGCTATAATCAAACAAACATTTGCCCCTTTTTTTGCTGAACTGCTTGCTGAATTTCCTCTTTTCGCCATTTTTCTATTATAATGTATAAACTGAATTTGGGACTGATTGAGTGGGAATAAATCCTTAATGTAGAAAGCCCCGAAAAACGGCGGAAAATGCCGTATTTCGGGGCTTTCGTGAGTTAATCAGATATTGACTTTGCTGAACATTTGCTGTATATTTTTCTTGTGAAATGCTGAACACTTTTTTATGGGAGAGTGGCTTATGAAATATACAACAGTTTATGTCCAGCAGTTAAAGGACAGAAAAGGCAAGCCGTGGCAAGCACGAGCCAAGTATAAAGACCCTTTGGGCAAGTGGAAAGAAGTAAGTAAAATGTTGCCCGAAGCAAAAGGCATAAGAGAAGCAAAGCGAATGGCAAACGATTGGTTAGACGAACTAAATGCCCAAGCTGATTTAATGCCAAATGCGAGGAAGCAACAAACACTTGATAAGATTTATAGGGAGTATCTAAAGCACCAGTTAGATACAAGTGAGATTGAGAAAAGCACATACAGTAATAGCCTGTATTCGTATGAGAAATACATAAAGCCCTATTTAGGTGATTATATTTTTGAAAGCATTGATAAGACAGTTATAAATAGTTGGCTAACAAAGTTGTATCAGTTGGGGCTTTCACAGAATACCATACATACAACCTACGCAAGATTGAAGAAAGTTTATAACTATTACTTTAACAACGGCGAACTACTACAAGACCCCTTTAAGGGTGTGAAGATGCCGAAAAAGGGAGAACCAAAGACAACACACCTAACCGATGAACAGATGGAGAATGTATTAACCGCTGTTTATTTGGACTATGAACCGCAAGACCCGATGTATGTAGGAATACTACTTGCTTTCTATGCCGGACTACGGCGGGGAGAAATTTGTGGTTTAAGATGGAATGACATAGACTTTTACAGGCACACAATTACTGTTCGTTCTGCTGTTGGTGTAAGTAGTGGTAAAGATGGGGACTATACAAAGAACACGAAAAACAAGAGTTCTAACAGAACATTCCCGATGTTGCCAAAGTTAGAGCAAGCATTACAAGACCGCTATACAATGTTAGACCCGCTTGACCATTGGTATGTGATTGGTAATAAAGACGAGTTTATGCGTCCCCAATTCTATAACCGCAAGTTTAACGAATTTGTAGAAAGACACCAGTTAGTAGATGCGTATGGAAAGAAGATTGTCCCACACGGATTAAGACATAACTTTGCTACAATGGGTATTCGTGCGGGAATGGATATTTCCAGTTTAGCTCTTATGATGGGACACGGAAGTAGGGCTATGACTTTGGACACCTACGGCGACGCAAACGCAGACGCTCTAAATATCGCAAGTGCTAAATTAAGCGAAAAGTTTGATAAAAGCACACCTTTTTATAGCCTTGACGATGAAGCAGAGGACGAAGCAGAGAGCGAATAAGCCCGCCACGGCGGGCAGAGATACGCACCGCCGGGAGATTGAAGCAAGGCCGGGGGCTGAATTGACCCCCGCCACCCGCTCCGCAGAACGAGAACAGACGCACACAGCAACCAACCGACCCGCCGGGGAAACGATACCCAGGCATAGGGGAAACGATAAAAAGGTATCTTTGAAATTGCTATTTCAAAGATAATTGAAAAGGGGCTTGAACTATGGCAAGGAATACAGACTTAAACAAAGCGAACCAAGCAAAGAAAGACGAGTTTTATACACAAATAACAGATATTGAGAAAGAAATGAGATACTACCGAGAGCATTTTCGTGGTAAAGTAGTATTTCTAAATTGCGATGACCCGGAATGGTCTAACTTTTGGCTATATTTTCAATTAAACTTCTATGAGTTGGGATTAAAGAAACTTATAGCAACACACTATGAGGAAAGCAAACCAAGTTATAGAATGGATATTGTAAGCACAGACAATGGCGAACAATGTGGAATACCCGATTATGTAAAGACACCATTAAAACAGAATGGTGATTTTAGAAGCCCGGAATGTATTGAGATATTAAAAGAAGCGGACATAGTAATTACTAACCCGCCGTTTTCTCTGTTTAGGGAATACATAGCACAGTTAATAGAGTATAAAAAGCATTTCATTATACTGGGTAATGTAAATGCTATTACCTACAAAGAGGTATTCCCGCTTATTATGAATAACCAAGTGTGGTTTGGTGCGTCAATACATAGCGGTGATAGAGAGTTTTTAGTGCCTGATACATACCCGCTAAACGCAAGTGGTTATAGAATAGACGAACAAGGTAGAAAGTATATTCGTGTAAAGGGTGTAAGATGGTTTACAAACCTTGATTATGATGAAAGACACGAAGAACTACCATTGTATCGCACATACAACCCCGAAGAATACCCGCATTATGATAACTATGACGCTATTGAAGTAAGCAAAACGGCAGACATACCTTGTGATTATGATGGAGTAATGGGAGTGCCTATTACATACATTGACAAGTATAATCCAGACCAATTTGAGATAATAGGAATGGCAAAGCGTGGTGCGGGAGACCCCGCATTAAAAAGTAAGGTCTATACAAAGGAAGATTATCCTAATTATAGTGATTTGAACGCTACCCCTGTCATAATCACTAATGGCATACCCAAGAACACATACCCCCGATTGCTAATTAAGAGAAAGCGGTGATAGTATGAAGATAGAATTACACGAGATACCCATAAGAGAAGTTGCTAACGGCTATAAAGATAGTCAAGAAAGCGGTGTTGTAGGCTATGGCGGTCTATTAGATATTCGTCCCGCCTATCAGCGTGAGTTTATCTATAAGGACGATAAGCGAAACGCAGTTATAGATACAGTTAGGAAAAACTTTCCGCTGAATGTGATGTATTGGGTAAAGACCAAGCAAGGCACATACGAGGTTTTAGACGGACAGCAAAGAACTATCAGTATTTGCCAATACATACACAAAGAATATTCTATTGACTATCAGTATTTTCATAATCTAACAAAGGACGAACAAGAGCAGATACTAAATTATCCGTTGATGATTTATATTTGCGAGGGAACAGACAAAGAGCAGTTAGATTGGTTTAGAGTAATCAATATTGCGGGAGAGAAGCTGACAGACCAAGAGTTAAGGAACGCTGTCTATACAGGAGAATGGCTGACAGACGCAAAGCGTTATTTTAGTAAAACCTCTTGCCCCGCCTATCACATAGCAAATAAATACTTGAATGGTGTAGCAAATAGACAAGACTATTTACAGACCGCATTAAGGTGGATAGCACACCGGGACGGAAAAGTAATAGAGGAATATATGAGCGAACACCAACACGATAGCAACGCTAACGAACTATGGCTATATTTTAAGTCTGTCATAGATTGGGTAATGATACTGTTCCCGCATTACCGCAAGGAAATGAAAGGTATAGAATGGGGCTATCTGTATAACAAGTATCACGGAAACAGTTATGATAGTAAGGCTTTTGAAAAGCGTATATTAGAATTGATAGACGATGATGATGTGGGCAGTATCAAAGGCATTTATGAATACCTCTTTGATGGTGAAGAAAAGCATTTGAGCCTACGGCAGTTTGATGATAAGACCAAGAGAAAGGTTTATGAGAAGCAACAGGGCATTTGTGCGGTCTGTGGTAAGCACTTTGAGATAGACGAAATGGAAGCAGACCACATAGACCCGTGGCACGATGGCGGTAAGACCGTAATAGAAAACTGTCAAATGCTCTGTAAGCCCTGTAATAGACGCAAAAGCGGAAAGTAATGTGAGGTAATTCTATGGAGTGGATAGAAGCTAATCCCCTACCCGCCGTATGCGAGAATTGCCAAGAGGAAGATTGCTATAATTGCGATTATGCCGGGGAGCGTTGGACGCTTTCACAGGCCGATGAACTGCGAGTAAGGCGAAAGGGCTTATTAAAAGCAATAGACCGCCTACAACGGCAAGTAAAGGCCATAGACGAAGAATTAAAGGCATTAGAGGACAATAATAGCAATAATTCTCTGTAAGCAGACAAGATTAAGCAAAATAGGGCTTGAAAAATGCGTCATAATAATATATCATAGTAGCGAGAACCCCAAAAATACATACAGAGAGGATAAATTACTATGGCACATAAAGCTGAAAGTTTCCGTGTAGGAAAGAAAACTGTCAAGAAAGGCAAAGAAAAAGTAGAGGTAGATGTGATTATCCTCTACACCAATGTGGAAGCCAATCCCGCCGAACAGATGTTGATTGACCGCTACTTGAAGATGGGCTATGAGCCTATGTTTGAGGAAAAGAAAGCCAGCGTATCCGTTGCTGATATGCGGAAAGAACTGAAAGCGGACAAAGAAGCCCTTGCCAAGTTTGAAGAAGCCTATAAGGTTAAAAACGGCTTCCATAAGGCTTGTAAGATTTATGCCGAATGGAAGAAAGCCCAGCCCAAAGACTAAACCAAAAGCACAAAAGCGGTGGTATCAAAACCACCGCTTTCTTGTAATACAGCAGTATTAAAAGTGCCGTATATAAAATTAGTATTAAAAGTGCTTGACAATAGCCAAATAATAGTGTATTATAGTAGTATCAAATCTAACGAAGGTCAGGTTAAATACTAACACACATAAAGGAGTATAGATTATGGTTTATGGTTATTGTCGCA
>JAZNOA010000049.1:0-3458 GCA_045580545.1 Acutalibacteraceae bacterium
TATTTTCAGCAGAACGGCAAAACCGCACAGGAAAACTTTGTTTTAGCAACTGAAAGGGCTAAACAAAGAATACTTGATAACTATAACAGATAGCAGGAAGAAGCCCGCAGAAAGCAGGAAATCCAGAAGCAGGAAAAGCAACTGGAAAAGGATATTGAAAAGCAATTAGAGCAGTCCTTAGAAAAGATTTTAGGGGACTTACTAGGAAAATAATAGACTATACTGCGACTATTGGAACACTTGCGACTGCTGACTATGTTTTTCTCGTAAATGAAAAAGGGGACTGCGGGCTATGCTTATGTCCTAAATGAAGACAGGCAGAAGAAAAGCCGGCAATACAAGACAGTAAAGCCGGTTCCCGCACTCCCCCCGCAGACAATGAAGCCCAGGAAGCCCCTGTAAGCCCCGAAACGAACCGCCAAAAGGAAAAGATACTAGGCACCCCCTAAAATGCCCGCAGAAGCCCGTCCATGACTTCATACACAAAAATAAATCAATTTCTTTCTCTTAGTCCCGCCCTGCGGAAAGTTATTTTATTATTTTTTATTATTTTTTTTATACTAATTGAGCCACCCGCCATTTGCGAGAAAAACATAGTGGATATACGAGAAAAACATAGTCAGTCGCACTATATACGAGAACACTATTGACTGTTTCTCGTGAATGTGATAGTATAAACTGGAAAGGTGGTGCCTGCGGTTATGACTTCTGGAAATGAATTACAGGCTTTTGAGAACGCAATAGCCATAAAATACAATAAGCATTACCCCGTTGTAATGGCTAATAAATTAGTTCGTGCTAGAAAGGACAGGCTAACCACTCTTGAAGCAAAACTTTTGCGGTTGGCTATATCAAATATCGTGGAACTTGATACGGACTTGAAGACTTATAGTATTTCCGTGTCTGAGTTAGCGGACTTTCTAGGTGTTTCTAGTTCTAACATTTACGCAGAAGTCCCGCAGATTGCCAAAAGTCTGTTTGATAAAGATATTTATATTCCTTGTGGCTATGATAGACACGGAAACGAAAACTTTGAATTGTTCCATTGGGTTGATTATGTAAAATACGAGAATGGAACAATTACTCTAAAACTTAGTGAAAGACTAAAACCGTATTTACTGGGGCTTGACAGTCTATTTACTAAGTATGGTTATGATACAGTCTTAGCCCTTCCAGAAGAAACAGCGATTATTATGTATGAGTTGCTAATCAGTTTTGAAGGACTGCGGACACACAATATAACCGTAAAGACTTATCCCGACTTAGACTTAGAAACAGGCGAGTTTGTCTTAGAAATAGACTTTCTGCGGAAATACTTTGACTGTTTAGATAAATACCCTAACACTAGCGACTTTATAAAATGGGTTATAGACTATAACCTAAATACCATTATGACAAACACACTAGCAAGAGTAAAGTATAGAACTGTCAAGAAAGGGCGTTCTATCAAGTATGTTGTATTCAAGTTTGTCGGGTTATGGGAAGATATGGAGTTAGAAGCCAAAGTAAAAAAACTGCGAAATAAAGCATTGAAGGCGGGGACGAAGAATGGATAATGAATATATCAGCATTATGGAGTTTGCGGACTTAGCAGGTGTTTCTATTACTGAATTGTTCGGTGAAGTCCTGCGGGGCGATTTAGACGGGTTTTATAAAGAAATTGATAGAAATACTTACATTTCTATTCAAGCCTTAGAACGCTACCAGAAGCCCGCAGAAGAACCGCAGGAAGAACCCGCAGAACCAGAAGCAGAAGAAAAGCCCCGCAGACCTTACAAAGAAGACCCGATAGAAGACTATGACGAAGGGGATTTCGATGAAAATGACCCGCAGGAGTATGACGGGGACGAGAACCGACAAAGATGGTTAGTCCAGGAGTTGAAGGAAACTTCTGCTATGGTTCGGCACTTACTGGGACAACTGCGGAAAGCCGATGAATTGATAGCGGAAAGGGATAAGCAGATACACGAACTGTCTTTACAGTTGGCAGAAATGGCAGTAAAAACGCACGAAATTACCGATAAAGCCCTAAATACCATCAATCAGCAACAAATATTGACAGTAATAGCAACTAAGAAAGTGCCGTGGTATAAACGGTTATTAGGTGCGGGAAAGGCAGGAAAAGACAATGCGTGAAGTGTTTGACGGTTTTCTTTGTGAATTAGATAGTTGTTGTAAAGAACTGATTGACAACAATACCCCGTGTGCGGACTGCGAGCATTGTATTGATAGCATACTTTACGCAGAAGCAGAAGCGGAAGCAATGCTAAGAGAAGAACCCTATTACATAGACGGGGACGGGAACTTACAGAAAGTTGAAGTATAAAAAGAACTGCGGGAATGTTTAGGCACTCCCGCAGTTTATATTATAAGCCGAACTCTAATGCCAACTGTTCTTCGTAGGACAGTTTGTTTTCTTCCTTAGTCTTCTTGATAAGATGGGGGAAGAACCGCTCCATAACTGCCTTGCGGATAGTCTTCATGTCGTCAGTTTCATAGGGCAGTTTAGTGAGGTTGTTTGTCTTCGTGATTTTGGGAGTATTCTTGACAAGTGCGAGATACCATGCCTTGTCTTCTGCGGTGCCGTGTGCCTTGATGTAGCCCTTGATGTAGTCCTTAGTCAAATCACGGGCAGAAGTGGGAGCCTGTGAAACGGGGTTTAGTTTAGCCATTGTATGTATCACCTTTCTGTAATAAAGTCTGTAAGTGTATTCTATGACATTGTTCGTAGAAAGTCAAGGAAATAGTTATGCTGAAATGGCTATGTTGAAAAGTATGGTTTGATTTTTACCGTTTTTTGCTGAACTACAACTAACAAAGTTTTGTTTGCGGGTTATAGACACTAAGCATTGCTAAAAAATTGGTGTTTCTAATTACCCCTAATTAGCCCAGAAAATCAAACTTTTTGCAAGAAAATGGGGTTTTTACTGCGAGATTTGTATAGCACGAACGCAACCAAATATTTATTTTGTTGCGTTCGCAGTTTTGAGCCTTTCCAGAAGCAGGAAGAAGACGGGCTAAGTGTTGCTTTTTGTTGTCTGCGGGAATGGGTGTAATTTGGGAAGTATTGGGGTATTGTATGCGGTGTTCGGTTTTGTTCTGCTTTTGGTTTGGCTATTGGATGAATTGAAGGAAGGTATGATTCACAACAAGTCCGCCACGATTTTTTCGCCTTAGAGCGACGGTAGATGGTGCGTATAGGCTGAGCCTGTTTCGCTTTGGTTTGATTTTCAAAAAATTTTTTGATAGAATATACTTACAGGGAAAAATCGTAGAACGGAATGTAAATACAATTTGGTGGGAGTTTTGCCCTAGTATATAGGCTTTTTGGGTTTGAAAATATTTTTTTCCCGAAATTACCCCTATACCCCCCGCAGGACAAAACAGGTAAAACTATATGATTATTTCCGCAAAGTATAATGTAAGGTATTCTATCTTGTATAGGTTTTATATATATT
>JAZNOA010000050.1:0-31177 GCA_045580545.1 Acutalibacteraceae bacterium
TCCCCGACAGTCCCGAATAATCTCTGGACTTATGAAGATGGTTGTGATAGTGTTGGTGTTGCCCGAGAAGACAAAGGACAACTTCAAAAGAAAGGAGCGTGAGTAAATGAAACGAATCACAGGACACCTGACCGAGAAAAACAAAAAGTGGTATGCGGTCATCAATCTGTATGACACAGATGGAAAACGAAAAGAGAAATGGCAAGGGTTGAATCTTGATGCGAACAAAGGTAACAAGCGCGAGGCGGAACACCGTCTCCGCCAACTCCTCGACCAATACAACACAGATGACCTATACAAGCGTGAGAATATGTCCCACGCCGACAAAGAGCGTAGCCGAGTAGCGCACATGCAGGTGGCAGATTATCTTCCCGAGTGGTTAGAGTCGCACAAGGTAAATGTGTCGGAGACCACCTACGAAGGCTACAAACTGATGATACAGTCGCGAATGGTTCCGTTCTTCCGTGAGTGCGGTGACCTCAAGGTCAAGGATATTACAGGCGATGAAATCAATGATTATTACATTCGCATTCGTAATGACGGACTCAAAGGCACCACCGTGCAACGCCATCACGCACTGTTGCATCTCGCTTTCAAGTCGGCAGTCAAGCGCAGAGTGATACCGAGCAATCCCGTTGAGCAAGCCGACAGACCGAAGGCGCAACAGTATATCGGCAAGTATTATAACGCCACCGAGCTGAAAGAACTGCTCGACAAAACGGTAGATGATCCGATTCACATTGTAATCTTTCTCGCAGCGTACTACGGACTTCGTCGTAGCGAAGTGCTTGGACTGAAATGGTCGGCGGTGGACTTTGAAAATAAGACGGTCAGCATCAGTCACAAAGTGGTGCAGAACGACAAAGGCGTTGTGGGAATGGACGTTATGAAAACAAAATCATCCTACCGAACACTGCCTCTCATACCGCAGGTGGAAGAAGTTCTCCTTGCTGAAAAAGAAAAGCAAGAAGAAATGAAACGAGTGATGCGCCGTGGTTACTGCAAAAAATACACCGACTACATCTGTGTAGATGCTATCGGTGAACTCATAAAGCCGGACTATGTAACTGACCACTTTAAAGTAGTACTGAAGGAACACGGATTAAAACGAGTGCGCTTTCACGACCTGCGACACAGTTGTGCATCGCTGTTACTTGCAAACGGTGTGCCGATGAAAATGATTCAGGACTGGCTTGGTCACAGCGATATGGGAACGACCGCCAACATCTACAGCCACATTGACAGTGAAAGTAAGAAAGCAAGTGCGATGGCGATAGGAACAGCCTTGGGATAAAAGAGAAAACTCCTTGAAGGATAAAACCTTCAAGGAGTTGTGGTGGAGTGTGAAGGTATCGAACCTTCTCGGCGTAAGTGCTACATCTTTGCTCTGTGGTGTTCTCTGATATGATACTAACTGCTTTCGTTGGGCCACTCCAGATACGCCTTTTCCCACCGTCAGAAACTCAGTATTCATTTGACTGTTCACCTCTAATAAAATCTGCATAAATGCGAAAATGAGGGACGCCAATTCAACATAAGTACCAGGGATCAGTACCAACAGAGCGCAGAGAATAACCAAAGATTAAGGCGGTACAAGATAACTTGTACCGCCCTTGGCGGAGACGGCGAGATTCGAACTCGCGGGGGATTGCTCCCTAACTGATTTCGAGTCAGCCCCGTTATGACCACTTCGATACGTCTCCATATAAAATTGTAAAGGCAAAGCCAATTTACCAAATTGCGAGAAAACTGCGAGATGCAGAATTCTGAAAGTGCATACGCACATGGCGTAAACGCCGATAAACAGCGGAGTTTCAAAGAGTGATATGTGACAGACCCGACTATGTTTCGAGTCATGTCCGTTATGACCGCTTCGATACGTCTCCGTGTATGTTAACTCGGTTTTCCGAGATTAACGTAAATATTTTATTATATTAGATTATCATTATACCCGCCTTGATACCTCTACCTAAAAGTATAAGTGAAATTCCAACCACATTATTATATGGTATTTTTATGTTAAAGTCAAGGTATTTTATATTTCACATAAAAAAAGCATATTTTATAGGCATTTTATATTTAACATTTAGAAAGCATTACTTGACTTTCTCAGTGATTTCAAACCTTTTCCCGTATCGTTGCGGTTAAATACTATTCTCTGATACTTTTCGTGATAAACACGTCAAACGGCTAATTTGCAGAACCATCTCATGCCTTTCCGTAATCAACCGAAAAGCAGAGCACCCGCACCGTAGGTAACAAAAGAAACTATCACACCTGCACCTAAAACGCCCAACAATATTGCGGGAAAAGCCTTTTTAAGCGGCATTTCAAGCATTGCCGCAACAAGAGCACCCGTCCAGGCACCGGTACCGGGCAAGGGAATCGCCACCAATATAAACAGCCCCCAAAAGGCGTATTTCTGCACCGTTACCGACTTAGCCTCCGCTCTTTTTTCAAGTCGGGTCACAAGTCCGTCAAGTTTTTTGCTCACGGTTCTAAGCCACGCAAAAATCTTTTTGATAAATATTATAATAAACGGAACCGGAACAAGATTTCCTATAATTGATACCCCGATTGCCAACCAAGGGCTGAGCCCTGCACCGACGCCTATGGGTATGGCACCGCGGAGTTCGATTACGGGCACCATTGAAATTAGGAAGGTCATTACGATTTTTCCGAAATAGGTGTTGAAAAAACTCAATTTATTTCCTCCGTATTTTTAAATTATTTTTTCATCATTAAAATAGGTGGGAATCTTTGATACACTCCATATTTTCTTACCCTAATAAGGTATTAAATGTTTCTTTCAAATATGCCCCTGCAGATACACCTTCACTTTGAGGTACCACAAATATGCAGTAGCAAAGAACTGCCACAACCAATAATAGAACAATAGAAAGAATAATTATTGAAATGTTAAGTCCCTTTCCGTTCTTTTGCGGAATATCCTCATATTGGTCGGTAACATATCCCTCTGAATCATAATTGGTATAATAAGAGTCAGACTTTTTAAAGCCCCTACCCTTTTTATCTACTTCAACAAATAAATCTGCGGTATCTTCTTCAATTTTATAATCTTCTTTAGGCTCGTCGGAAGTTGCAATGATTTGTAAATCATCCACATCGTCATCGGCAATAAGTTGATTTGCAGGCTCAGGCATTTCCTCTGTATCCTCAGCGGTTTCCTCAACAGTTTCCCCGACAGTTTCCTCAGGCTCTTCTGAAATTTCTTTCTCGGTGTCTGCAGTTTCTTCGGGAATTTCCTCAACCTGCACTTCGGCTACTTCCTCCGCCGGTTCTTCGGCGATCTCTTCCCTTTCCACAAGTTCGCTTGCCACTATTTCCTGAATATAGGGATGAATTAAATTTTGCATAATGCCCTTACGGATACTTTTATTTTCGGTTAAAAGTATTAAAGTTTGGGGACCTTGTTCGATAATGCAACCACCGAAAATACCGTACTTGCTGACAAGAGGAACGGAATCCTTAATAACCGAAATATTTTCATCGGAATCAATCGAGAACTGCTTATTATCTATTTCGGCAAGGGGTTTTCCTATTGCCTTTGAGCAGGTTTCAAGAATGCTGTCCTCACCGAAGAGAGCACCCGAAACAATGATAATTCGGCTGCGGGATACCGCCCTTACCATTTGATTAACAAGCACCTTTCTGTCGGGTGCCTTGTCGGTCAGCAGTCTCATTCTGCAACATCCCGAAAGGTTAAACTCCATTTCAAAATCTGTGGGAGTTTTATAATAAATAACGTCCACCTTTATATTTTGAAACATCTTAATTCCTCCTATTTTTCATTCTCTATTCTTTAAAATTCTCAAAAAGGATATTTTATATTCCTATCCGTATACCATTTTTTAGGATATTTTGGGGTTGGGTTTGGGGTTGCCCTATCGTTTGTGCTTGAAAGCGTTTCTCCCTCCCTTACGCACCTTGCCATAACAACAAGTCGGGCGTCTTCGAAATCGTCACAGGTTGTAACAAGGGTTATAACCTTGTCATATTTATTGACATCAATATTAGTATTGATAACGCTTCTTTCTTGTGCATCGCTAACCCAACCGTCAACTCTGGCGGCATCGGCAAAATCGTTCATACGAATATCGTATATATTCCCGTCATCCTGCTCTCTCTTTGAATTGAGAACAAAAACTGCATAAACCGCATATTCTTCTTCGCTTTTGCCGTCCGAAAAGTTAAGGCGGTAGTTTTCTTTATAAAAATTCAGATTTCTTAACTTGCCCAAAGTTCCGAACATCATACCGTCATCGGCGTTATTACCGTATATAACCCTATTAGACCTATTCATATCCATTTCGCAGTCTAAAAACAATGAACCGTATTTGCTGTTTTGTCTTTTAGAATTCAGATTAAGATAAAAACTGTTATCCTCGGTCTTATAAATCGGGCAGTTAAGTTCGGTATTGGGTAGCGTTATCCAGCCCACGTAATCCGAATTCCTTTTCTCTAAAAGTTCTGTGGCGGTCTTTGTATCATTCTCGCTGTAAATCTTTCTTTCGGTGTTTAAAAGACGCTTTTGCATATAAACGTCTCCATAATAAGCACCAAAATAACCGACTAAGCAAATCATTCCGAGGATTACCGCCAAATAGGAAATCTTAACGAAGATTTGTTTTATATTATCCTGCCTGTTGGGAAAGGTTTTGCTGAAAAACCTGCCCAAAGACCCGAATTTTCTCTTTTTATATCTTTTCATATCAGTCAATAAAGGTATATTCTGTGTCAGCTATTGCTTTTTCTATTAACTCGTCGATCTTGAGGTTTTTTTCAGCCTCTTCGCAGAGTTCCAACGTAGGGCGGGTTTTGGGGTGTTTCGGAGTGAACACGGTGCAACAATCCTCATAAGGCAGAATTGAGGTTTCAAAAGCGTCTATTTTGCGGGATATGTTTATAATTTCTTCCTTATCCATACCGATTAAAGGTCTTAAAACCGGCATATTTGTTACGTAATCGGTAGTAACGAGGGCAGGAAGCGTTTGGCTTGCAACCTGACCGAGACTTTCTCCCGTTATGAGTGCCAAACTGCCGCTTGATTTTGCAATTCTTTCGGAAATTCGCATCATCATTCGGCGCATTATAAGGGTGAAATAATCCTCAGGGCAATTTTCTGCAATTTGGTCTTGAATTTCGGTGAAAGGGACGATTGCCAAATTTATGCTTCCACTGTAACGTGCCACCTTTGAAAGGAGTGTTTTAACCTTCATTTCTGCACGCTGACTGGTATAAGGCGGGCTTGCAAAGTGAATTGCATTAAGCCTTAGTCCCCTTTTAGCCATGGTCCATGCGGCAACGGGACTGTCAATTCCGCCGGAAATAAGTATTGACGCTGTTCCGGCAGTTCCCACGGGAAGTCCCCCCGCACCCTGCAGTTGTTCACCCCTAACATAGGCTGAAAAATCTCTTATTTCCACATTAACCACAATATCGGGGTTATGAACGTCAACCTTTAAATGGGGGAAATTAGACAGCAAAACTCCGCCTAATTCTCTGCAGATTTCGGGAGATTTAAGCGGGAATTTTTTATCTGAACGCTTTGCCTCAACCTTAAAGGTTTTAACATTTTTAAGGGTATCTGCCAAGTAAACAACCGACTTTGCGATGATATCATCCATACTTTTTTCGCAAACACAGGCACGGCTGAAAGCGGCAATACCGAAAATAAGGCTTACCCTATTCAGTGCCTCTTCAAAATCGTAATCTTCCTCTTTAGGCTCGATATATATGGCAGACTGGGCCTTTCTAACCTCGATTTTGCCTAAATCCTTTAAACGCCGTTTAATGTTTTTAATCATTATATCCTCAAAGGTGCATCTGTTGAGCCCCTTTAAGGCGAGTTCTCCGTTTTTAATAAGTATTATTTCTTTCATCAATTAGACCTTCTTAAAGTTTCTGTTGCCTCTTTCAAAGCAGATATTAAAGCACCTATTTCCTCTTTTGTGTTGCCATGGTTAAAACTTACTCTCAAAGCCGAATCAATTTCCTTTTTACCAAGACCCACAGCCGAGAGAACGTAACTAAGTTCCCCTTTGGCACAGGCACTTCCCGAGGAAACGAATATATTTTTGCGTTCCAAGAAATGAAGCAGGGTTTCCGAGCGATAACCCACAACCGAAATGTTTATAATATAAGGCAGAGCATTTTTTGGGGAATTAACCTTTATAAAACCGCTTTTATCAAACTGTTCTACGGCATAATCTCTTAATTCCCTTTGTTTTTCCAAGGCCTCTTTTGTGTTCGGTAAGGACAGAACCGCTCCCTCAAGTGCAGAGATTAAAGGCACCGATTCCGTGCCGGAGCGAAGTCCTCTTTCCTGACCTCCGCCGGTTATAAAGGGTGATACGGTGACACCTTTTTTGCAGTATAAAAAGCCTATACCCTTAGGGGCGAAAACCTTGTGGCCGCTGGCGGTGAGCAGGTCAACCCCCAGTTCTTTAACGTTTATGGGTAATTTTCCGAAACCCTGCACCGCATCGCAATGAAAAACCGCTTTAGGAGAAAGGGTCTTGATTATTTGGGAGGCGTCTTTAATGGGCTGAACAGACCCGATTTCGTTATTGACAAGCATTAAACTGACCAAAACGGTCTTATCGTTAAGGGCATTTTTAAGTTCTTCCAAAGATATGATACCGTTTTCAGAAGCACCTAAGCGGACAACCTCAAAACCCGCATTCTCAAGGCGTTTTACCGTTTCTAAAACCGAGGGGTGTTCAATTTTAGAGGTTATAACCCTTTTGCCCCATTTTTTGCCCGCCACCGACATTATGGCGGTATTGTTGGCCTCGGTTCCGCTGCCGGTGAAGATAATTTCCCGAGAGTCGGCATTTATAAATTTAGCAACAGTCTGCCTTGCACTTTCCATAACCGTTTCGGCTTCAATACCTAATCTATGTAATGAAGAAGGATTTCCCCAATTAACTTCAAGGGCATTATTCATATATTCTATAGCCTTTTTGCAGGGCTTGGTTGTTGCACTGTTATCAAGATAAATCAAGTTTCCCAAAAACTCACACTTTCGCAAACAATTATACACCATATATTGTATCACAACAAAGCAAAATGTACAATACCGAATATCAGAAAAATCATATTTTTTTCTAAGTTTAATAAACATTATATTGGTGATTGCTTTATGGGATTTTTGGAAAATCTGATTTCGGGGACGCTCCCCTTTGTTTTTCTGCTTATTTGCGGTATTTATTTAAGTTTTAAAACAAACTTTTGCCAAATAACCGGATTTACTAGAAGCATAAAACTCACCGCTAAAGCGTTTTTAAAAAGAAAAAAGACAA
Source organism: Acutalibacteraceae bacterium (assembly GCA_045580545.1). Taxonomy (GTDB): domain Bacteria; phylum Bacillota; class Clostridia; order Oscillospirales; family Acutalibacteraceae; genus UBA737. Next base: position 7,326 of record JAZNOA010000050.1, read on the forward strand.
AAGAAATCACCTCATATAAATCTGCCTGCACCGCCATTTCGGCAACGGTGGGAACCGGCAACATCGCAGGTGTTGCCAGTGCGGTTTCCATAGGAGGTGCGGGGGCGGTTTTTTGGATGTGGGTTAGTGCAATGCTTGGTATGTGCATTAAGTCTGCCGAAATAACCCTTGCAATAATTTACAGAGAAAAGGGCAAAAACGGATATGTCGGAGGTCCTCAATATTACATAAAGAACGGTTTAGGAAAAGCCTTTAAGCCGTTGGGATTTGTATTTTGTTTGGCATCTATTCCCGCCGTTATTGTGGGCGGTAATATGACGCAGACAAACTCTGCGGTTATTTCTGTTGCCGCAAACCCAACAGAACGGCTGATTTTAGGTGTTATATTTGCCTTTCTGTGCTTTTTGGCATCGGGCAGTATTAACAAAATAGCCTCAATAACCGAAAAAATTGTTCCCTTTATGTCGGTGCTTTACATTATGATTTGTGTTGTGATACTGTGGCGAAATATGGAAGTTTTACCCCAATGTTTTAAAATGATTATCATCGGTGCATTTAGCCCGAAGGCGGTTACGGGAGGGGCTGTTGGGAGTATATTTTCCTGTATGTTTATCGGTGCGTCCCGAGGAATTTTTTCTAATGAAGCAGGGCTTGGCACCTCTGCTATGGCACATTCGGTAGCAATAGATGCCGATCCTAAAGTCCAAGGACTATACGGCATTTTTGAGGTTTTTGTGGATACAATTTTGCTCTGTACCTTAACTGCATTGACAATTCTCACCCACTCGGTTAAAATAAACTTTGGAAAACCTGCCTCCTCAGAACTGGTTTTAGATATATTAAAAACGGAATTTGGGGATTTCGGGGGTATAAGTTTTAGTATTATGATGTGCCTTTTTGCGTTTTCAAGCATTATCGGTTGGGCGGTTTACGGCAATTTATCCGTCGGTTTTTTGCTTGGCGAAAAGGGTGTGAAGGCATTTGGAATTATCTACCCTGTCTGCTCTGTTTTAGGTGCGGTTTTCACCGCCGAAAGTGTTTGGAGGCTGGCAAGTTTTTTCAACGGAATAATGCTATGCACTAACCTTATCGCTGTTTTACTGCTTAGCGGTAAAACGGAAATATATTTAAAAAGAGGGAAACAAATTGAGAGTAAAAGAACTTCAAAAAACATTAGAAAAGGGCGTTTGTGCCATCATACAAAACCCCGTTAACCGATTTTATTTATCAGGTTTTCGTTCTTCTGCGGGAATGATTGTTTTAACCGAAAACAAGGCGGTTTTGTTGGTTGATTTCAGGTATTTTGAAAAAGCGGAAAAAACTGTCCGAAATATGGAAGTTGTTCTCTCGAACGGTTTCATTACAAGCATTAAAGAACTGCTAAAATCAGAAAAAATCAGAAAGGTTTTATTGGAAACGGATTTTATAAATCTTGATTCCTTTGAAAGAATGAAAAAAGCCTTTGATGGCATAGAAGTTTCAAACGATAACTTTTTAAGCAAAACAATCAGCAGTTTAAGACAGATTAAATCTGCCGAAGAAACGGAATGTATTAAAAAATCGCAAGGTATCACCGACAATGCTTTCGCCCACATTTTAAATTTCATCAAAGCGGGGGTTACCGAACGGGAAATCGCCTTGGAACTTGAATTTTTTATGCGGAAGACAGGCAGCGAGGGTGTGGCATTTGACACCATTGCCGTTTCGGGGAAAAATTCTTCCCTGCCCCACGGCGTTCCCACCGAAAAGCCCTTGGAAAACGGAGATTTTCTCACTATGGATTTTGGGGCTGTGTATAACGGGTATTGCTCGGATATGACAAGAACCGTGGCGGTAGGATATGTGACCGATGAGCAGCAAAAGGTTTATGACACGGTTTTAAAGGCACAACTTTCCGCCCTTAAGGAAATCGGCCCAAACAAGGTTTGCAAAGAAATTGACAAGATTGCAAGGGATATAATAAACAAAGAATTTGAGGGTTGTTTCGGTCACGGGTTGGGGCACAGCGTAGGACTTGAAATCCACGAAAATCCCGCCCTTAACACCCGTGACGAAAACCTACTTAAAGCGGGAGTTATTATGACGGTGGAGCCGGGAATCTATATTCCCGATAAATTCGGTGTTAGAATTGAGGATATGGTGCTTATCACCGACACGTCATACGAAAATCTTACAAAGAGCCCGAAAGAACTTATAATACTTTGACTGTCTTTTATAGGTTGTATCCTTAAGACAGTAATTATTATTCAACATTCATTAAAGCGACTCTTTCAATTCAATTTTTATTCTTCGGGCTTTTCCCATAGAATTTCTTAAAAATTTTGCAAAAATAGCTTGTATCGTTAAATCCGCAGGAAGAAGCCACCGTGCTGAGTTTAATGTTCGGATTGCTTTTAATCATATATCGGGCATTTTCAAGCCTGATTTCCATAATCTTTTCAAAAATTGTCATTTTATATTCTCGCTTAAAGTCATGGCAAAGCTTGGATTTTGAAAAAGGATAGAACGCAAGAATATCTTCAAGAGTTATCATTTGAAAATAATTATTTTCTATGTATTTGTATACCCTTTCAATCGGTGAGCACTTCTTTTTGCACGCCTCGTCAAAAAATTCGGTAACAGCGACTAATGCCGATACACACACAACAGACAATTCATATTGCTTTCCGAAATTTTCAAAAATCGTTTTGAGTTGTGCTTCAAAAGGGAAAATATTTTTATTGCGGTACACACCGAAATCTGCAATGTTATAGTATTTTTTGATATTCTCAAAACCGTTACCGAAAAAGGAGAGGTAACTTGTTTGGAAGTCTTTGTCGGTTCCCCGGTATTCATGAGGCACATTGCTCCCTATGTAAAACATATCCCCTTTACTTAAACGGTAGCAGTTGTTGTTTACCTTCAAAATGCCGTTGCCGTTGCTGACAGTAAATATTTGATGATTTATGTAACCGTAGGGTCTAACAACCTTTTCTTGGGGATAATTAATGTCTATTGTGCACGGATACAGCGGGAAAAAAATCAGTTGTTCTTCATCGTATAGCTTTATTCTCATTTTTGCTCCTTGCAATATAATTATATAAATTACACTTTAATTATATTGAAAATCGGTGTTCTATTTAGTAAAATTATATTATAAACGGTTGGCATTGTCAACGGAAATATGATTGGAGTGTATAAAAATGAAAAAGGTATGCATATCAAAAGATTGGACGTTTTCTTCCCCGGAAAGCCCCAAAAAGGCATTGATTGATTTGCCTCATGATTACAGTATATCTCTGCCCCGCAATCCTAAAAGTTTTGGCGGAGCAAACAACGGATTTTTTGAAGGAACGTCCGGTACGTATGTTAAATATATGGATATGGGAGACTTTGAACACGTTATTTTGGATATAGACGGTGCTTACATGTGTTCAAGAGTGCTTATTAACGATAATCAAGTTGCCTTTCATCCTCATGGATATACTCCGTTTTTGGTGGACTTAACTCCCAAAATAAGAAAAAACAGACCGAATAAAATTGAAATTACAACCCAGAATATTCAGCCCTCCACCCGTTGGTATTCAGGTGCGGGAATTTACCGTGATGTATTTTTGTGGACAGGCGGAAAGGTTCGCATTGAGCCGTGGAATGTGTTTGTAAAAACGGTTTGTGCAGACGGGGAACACGCTACGGTTTCAGCGAAAGTAGTTATAACCTCTGATATTGATGGCGAAATTTTGCTGAAAACCTCCGTTTCGGACGATGATGGCAAAACTGTTGCGGCTGAAAACATTAATATGGTTGTTAAAAAAGGCGAAAACACCGCTGAAATTACATATCGTGTAGACAACCCCTTACTGTGGAGTGCGGAAACCCCTTATTTATATAATTTGCGTGCAGAAATCATTTATCTACAAAGAACCGAAGACAGTTATGAGTTAAGTTTCGGAATAAAAACAGTAAGCGCCGATGCCGAAAACGGGCTTTTAATAAACGGCAAACAGGTAAAACTTCGTGGCGGATGTATTCACCACGACCACGGCGTTTTGGGTGCGATGGCTTTTCCTGCGGCGGAATATAGAAAACTATCAAAACTCAAAAGTGCGGGATATAACGCAATCCGTACCGCCCATTATCCGCCCTCCCTGGCATTACTTGAAATCTGTGACAAAATCGGTCTGTACGTTATGGACGAAGCTTTTGACATGTGGAATGAACCAAAGACCCAGTTGGATTACAGTATGTGGTTTGCCGATTGGTGGCAGAGGGATATACAAAGCATGGTGCTGCGTGACAGAAATCACCCCTCTGTAATATCATATTCCATCGGCAACGAAATAACCGAGCGGAACGGCAGGTCGGACGGTGCAGAATGGTCGCAGAGATTGAGCGACGAAATCCGTAAATATGATCCTACAAGGCTTGTAACATCGGGCGTGTGTATGATGTGGATGTATCCCGACGAAAATGCTCCCGAGGAATATAAAGAGGACTTTATGATGGGATATCCCGATATCGGAGAGGGTGGAGTGGACACCTCTTGGGATAAACTTACCGAAGATTATATGAAACCTCTTGATATTGTCGGTTACAACTATTTGTACGAACGGTATGAGCATGACCACAAAAACTATCCCCAGCGTGTAATTTGGGGTTCGGAAACCCATGCCCTTAATTTTTACCGTTCATGGCAGTCGGTTATGAGAAATAATTATGTTGTGGGAGATTTCACCTGGACTGCATACGATAACTTAGGTGAAGCAGGTACAGGTCGTTCTGCTTGGGCTCGCGACGGTGTGATAAGCGGCATCAGTTTAGCCGAATATCCCTGGAGATGCTGCTATCAGGGGGACTTTGATATTTGCGGTTACCGCCGACCTCAGTCATATTTCAGGGAATCAATATGGAAAGAAGACTGTGAGCCGAGAATTTTTACTACCCATCCGGAGCATTACGGTGAAGAATTCAGCGGTACCGGCTGGCATTGGCACGAAGTAAGCGAAAGCTGGACTTTTGATGACAAATATATCGGTATGCCGGTAAAAACTGAAGTGTATACAGATGCCGATGAAGTGTGCTTTATATTAAACGGTCGGGAAGTGGGAAAATCCAAGCCTGTCGAGGGTATAGCTTATCTGGATATCCCGTACGAAAAGGGCGTGCTTACTGCGATATCATATAAAAACGGAAAAGAAATTAAGAGGTATTCATTGCATACGGTGGGAACGCCCACTCAGGTAAAAATAGTTCCGGAAAGAATCGATTTTGCAGCAGATAACCGTGATTTATGTTACTTTGATTTATATGTTTGCGATGAAAACGGAGACAGAATTCCCTATGCACAGGATGAAATGATATGTGTGTGCAGCGGCGGGGAACTAATGGGTATATTCAGCGGAGACCCTGCTAACGAAGACGCTTACACTTCTGAAAAATGCCACGCTTTTGACGGAAGGGCTGTTGCAGTTGTGCGGGCAAAAAATCCGGGCGATATCACTCTTACCGTTCATGTAAAAAACTTGAAAGAAGGTTGTGTTACTGTAACAGCACATAATGATGAAACCAAACTGTAAATAACAGAGTGCCTTGGTACGCAGACGCATATCGGGGCACTCTGTTATAAGGCTTTATTTCTCGCATTTAAGCGGCATCGTTTTTGTTTCATCTGTGGGTACGCCGGTTATGTCAGAGAATCAATCGGTTTACGCAAAAAATATTTTCGTTTTCCGAGCATAGATATTGCCGTATGCTGAAATAAATCGAAACAAGACAGGGTAACAAAGCAAGACAGGGGGCTTGTCAACCTTAGTGCAAGTGAAGGGTCTCGTTTCATTTTTACTTTTTGAGATTCTTCGCTTACGCTCAGAATGACAACAGAAGAAAGAGATTCTTTGCTTACGCTCAGAATGACAGGAGGTTTATTCTTTTATTGTCATTCTGAGGAACAAAGCGACGAAGAATCTTAATAAGTAATGCGTAAATCAAATTATAAAACAGGTCGTCGGAAACCGCCGACCCCTACTGAGTGTCCTTTGGGCACTCTTTTTTTGTCGGTGAATGTCACTTATTTTATAAAATAGTATTGCCTTGCCGGAGGTGAGGCTAATGATTGAGAACGACAAACTACTTTATAAAACCCTGAAATCGCTCCTTAACGAAAGACTTTCAGACGCAGAGGTTGACTCCCTTAAGAGTGAAGGATTTGAAATTAAAGATCCGAGAAGAAAAACGGCGGTGATGATTGCTCTTTACAAAAAGGCGGCGGGCGGGGACCTTTCGGCTATAAAGGAGTTACGGTCCATCGTTAGCGAAAAGAAAGAAGACACGCTACCGAATAACAAGGCGGTGATAATTGTTGACGACATCAAAACTTAAGATGTCAGAAATAGTAGGAAACGGGTATGGCGATTTTTGGAATTGCAAAACCCGTTACCGCATTTTAAAGGGTGGCAAGGCTTCGAAAAAAAGCACCACAACAGCACTGAATTTTATTTGCAGAATTATGCAAATGAAGGATAGCAATCTGCTTGTGGTGCGACAAATTATGAACACCCACAGGGACTCCACCTTTGCTCAACTGCAGTGGGCACAAGGTGTGTTGGGGGTGAGTTCGCTTTGGAAAAACACCGTTAGCCCCATGGAAATGACCTATTTACCCACGGGGCAAAAGATTATTTTCCGTGGCTTTGACGATGTTTTAAAACTTGCCTCAACCACAGTATCAAAGGGATACCTTAACTTTGTGTGGATTGAGGAGGGTTATGAAATAGCCCGTGAGGAGGATTTTGACAAACTTGATTTATCGGTGCCGAGAGGCAATATGCCACCGCACCTTTTCAAGCAAACCACCATCACATTCAATCCTTGGAGTGAAACCCATTGGCTGAAAAAACGGTTTTTCGACACAGAAAATCCCGACTGCAAAACCTTTTCCACCTGCTATCTGATAAACGAGTTTTTAGATAAAACCGACAGAGAGGTTTTTGAGAGAATGAAAAAGCAAAACCCTCGGAAATATCGGGTGGCAGGACTTGGCGATTGGGGCATTTCAGAAGGACTTGTGTTTGAAAACTGGGAAGTTGGCAAACCCGAAATCAATGAGACCGATTTATACAAATGGAAAAACTTTTTCGGTCTTGATTACGGTTACACCAACGACCCCACAGCCTTTATCGGTTTTAAGGCAAATCCTATTGACAAGGTTATCTATATCTTTTGCGAATTTTATGAAAAACGGCTTTTAAACTGCCACATTGCAGACCGAATTAAAGGGTTAGGTTTTGCAAAGGAAAGGATTAGAGCCGACTGTGCGGAGCCTAAATCCAATGACGATTTAAGACGTCTGGGCATTGGCAGAATCACCCCATCTCTCAAAGGACGGGACAGTATTCTCAACGGCATTTCCGCAATTAACGAATATAAGATTTTAGTTGACCCCAAATGCGTTAATATGATTAGGGAACTTTCCACTTATGTTTACGGTGACACCCTGAACGAGCGGGGACTCAGGCTTCCCAAGGACAGTGACAATCACCTTTGCGACGCATTAAGATATGCCTTTGCCGATGTTAAATTTTTTCACCCTGAGAGTGACGAAAAAAGCGATTACCCACCCTATCCCCTCAAAGACAACCTAAACCGAAGGTGGGATATTTAATGTTTATACTGCTACTGATTTTTGTTTCCGTTTGTTTTTTCTCCATTGGCTGGTTATTAGGAAAAGGTAAAACCCCTAAGGTTAAAATTAAACATAAGTCCGCAGAAAACCAAAGCCCGGAAGAATATAAAAACTTCCTCTATTTTGACGGAAGCATTCAGTAAAAAGGAGAAAATTATGACCGAACAGGAACTCATTAACAATGATACTACCATATCAGAAAAGGACGTTTGCTTGACGGATACCACACCGAAAAGCGACGAGCCGATTAAAATTCCCATTAAATTCAACAAGGAAACCCGAAACCTAACCTTGGAAGAAGCCACTACCCTTGCTCAAAAGGGTCTTAAATTCGAAAGCATTGAAAAGGAATATAATCTTCTCAAACAGTTGGCACTTAGAGAAAATAAAAGTATTCCCCTTTATATTGCGGAACTTGACCGACGTTACAACGAGGAAAAAAAGCAATCCCTTACCGAAAAATGCGGTGGCAACGAAGAAATTGCAGAGCATATTTTGAGTTTGGAAAATGAGAAAAAAGCCCGTGACGGCTTTGATGAACTCACTTCTGCTTTCCCCGAAATCAAGTCGAAAGAAAATCTTCCCCGGGAAGTTTTAGATAACGCAGAACTTAAAGGTACGCTTTTGCTTGACGAATATTTAAGATACCTATTATCTCAGAAAAGAAATGCCCAAACCGTAGCCCGAAAGCAACGTGAGGGCGAAAAATCCAGTACCGGCTCCCTAATAAACCGCAGGGACAGCCAAACATCCGAAACCGAAGAATTTTTAAAAGGTCTTTGGAAATAAAATTTAAGGAGAAAAAATATGTCCATCAATTCAATTGAAAATACCACACGCTACACCGCAGAACTTGACAAAATGTTTGCTCAAAAGAGTGCCACAGGCTTCTTTGCCGACAGCACCCTTGCCACAAAATTCGTTGGTGCCAAGACTGTTATCATCCCCGATGTTAACTTCCAAGGTCTTGCAGATTATGACCGTGACACAGGCTTTTCACGCGGTGCTATTACCGTTTCCAACGCCTCCTACACTATGGCTATGGACCGTGCCCGTTCTTTGCAGATTGACCGCGAGGATATGGACGAAACAGGTATCGCCAACCTTGCGGGTCAGATTTTGGGCGAATATGTTCGCACAAAGGTTGTTCCCGAATGCGACGCCTATGTTCTCTCCAAACTCGCAGGTTTGGCACAGTCGAGAGCAAACACCCTAAACGGTGACGCCTCCGCTCCCCTTGAAACCCTTATCAATCTTATCAATGAAGTTCAGGCAGTTGTCGGTTACGACGAGGAATTAGTTGCATTCATCGACAGTTATGTTTATGCCGCAATGCAAAATTCCGGTGAAATTTCCAATATGATTACCGTTTCCGACTTCAAGCAGGGCGAGGTTAATCTTAAGGTTAAATCTTTAAACGGCGTTGCTTTAATCCCCGTTGTCAGCGAGCGAATGAAAACCGCTTACACCTTCCAAAACAACGCAGCAGGCGGATTTGTTCCTGCCGACAATGCACGCAGTATTTATATGCTGGTTTGCCCTAAAAAGGGTGCCCACCTTGTTAAGAAAACCGAAAATATGAGAATTTTTACCCCCGAACAGAACATTGACGCAGATGCTTACAAATTTGATTACCGCATCTACTATGATGTATTTGTTGCAAAAAGCGGTCTTGACGCCGTTTGGGCTTGGGTATCTCCCCAGATTAACATAACCTCTCAGCCCGCAAACAAATCTGTAACCGAGGGCAGCATTTCGGGCAGTATTTCCGTTACCGCTAACAGCACAGGCACACTTACCTATCAGTGGTATTCCTGCACCGACGAAACAGGTGCCAATGCAGTTAAAGTAGCAGGGGCTACTTCCGCTTCAATGACAATTCCCACCGATTTAGAGGCAGGCAAATACTTCTACTTCGTTAAGATTATACTTAACGGAATGGCAGGTATCAATTCCAATATTGCCACCGTTACAGTTGCTTAAATTCTAAGCAACAATTAAAGCCCAAGCCCACGGTTTGGGCTTTAATCTTAAAACAGAAAGGAAAATACCTATGAATTTAACCCCTATTGAAATTTTCGGTGAATTTGAGGCCGGTTACCTTTTCAAGTCTTCCCTCGGAAACAGAGGACTTTTTGAGCAAAACAAAATCAACGAGCGTTTTTTCGTCGGTGACCAATGGTACGGAGCAAGGGCAGGTGCCGACCGACCCTTAGTTCGCCATAATGTTATTAAAAGAATAGGCGACTATAAAATGTCCCAAATAACAAGGAGTAAAATCCGAATGAATTTTTCGGCAGAGGGCATACCCACCGCTCCCGAAATCTCCCAAATTTCAGAGTTTTCAGGTGCAGTTACAGACAGTGAAATCAGCGGTGTTATGTCGGCTTTATCCGACTATTATGATACCACCTGCGAAAGGCTTAATTTCGATGCCCTTTCCTCGGAAATTCTCAGAAATGCCTATATTTCGGGAACATCGCTTTTGTATACTTATTGGAATCCCCTGCTTCCCACCGGCACATTTGCCGACGATAAAAAGACGGTTGCAATCAAAGGAGATATCAGTTGCGAACTGTTGAGAATTGAGGATGTGGTTTTCGGTGACCCTTATTGCGAAAACTTGCAAGACCAACCCTACATCATAATTTCCTCTAAAAAGAATGTTGCCGACGTTTTAAGAGAAGCGGAGTTTTTCGGTGCCAATTCCACAACACTTGAGGCTATAAATGATTCTGCAACCAACGGAAAAGTCACTATCTTAACTAAACTCTACAAAGCGGTTAAAGCCGACGGAAGTACGGTTATTGAAGGAATAAAGGTGACCGAAAACGCAACGGTTCGCCCCCGGTTTTCCACAAACTTACGTCTTTATCCAATAGCCCAGTTCAAATGGGAGAACAGAAGCGGTTTGGCTTACGGCGACAGCGAAATTACCTATCTTATCCCCAATCAGATTGCTATCAACCGAATGATTACTGCAAACGTTTGGGCGGCAATGTCAACGGGGCTTCCCATTATGCTTGTGAACGGCGACACCGTAACCGAAAAGATTACCAATGACCCGGGTCAGATTATTAAGATATACGGCAGTAACGAAGATGTGGCAGGGGCAGTAAACTTTGTTACTCCACCCTGTTCTATGTCCGAGTTTGACCAATGCATTAACAATCTTATCAACAACACCTTGACGCAAAGCGGTGCCAATGAAGTAGCCTTAGGCGACAGCCGAGCCGACAATGCCACCGCCCTTCAAACCATGCGTGATGCGGCAATTATGCCTTTGCAACTTGTTAAAAACAGATTTTATGTTTTTCTCGAAGATGTGGCGAGAATTTGGGCTGATTTTTGGATTTCCTATTACGGAAAACGCAAAATAAAGATTTCCGAAAACGGAATTTCTGCTTATATTCCCTTTGACGCCGACCGATATAAAAACATAATTATCAGCACGAAAATTGATGTTATCCAAGCCGCTTCCTTCACCGAAAAGGAACAGTTCTCCACCCTTTTAACCCTTTTCGACAAAGGAATTATTTCAAAAGCGGAATTATTGGAGCGAATTCCAAAGGGTATGATACCGAATATTGACGGAATAAACACAAACGAGGTGAAAACAGATGACGGGATATGATATTTTAAAAAGGGCTTGCGGACTTTTAGGATATGAGGGATTTTCGGAAAATTCGGATGACACAAAGGTTATATCTTTTTGGCATATTTTAAATCAAGTTCTTGCCGATTTAAACCTACCCGAAGCGGAAACTCTTTCTTCCGTTATCAATGCCAACCGAAAGCAAAATGAGGTAATTGTGTACGGCACCGCAATGCTTTTGGCGGGAAGTCTTAACGACACAACCCTTGCCAACACATATACACAACTTTATAACGCAAAGAGAAACGGAGTATTATGCGAAAGCGATACCCGTCGGGATGTTATTCCCACTCCGTCTGGGGGAGGAAACTGATATGAAATTTCCGTACCTTAAAAACGGCAACTCCTCACTTTACCATATTGCAGGTATTTCAAAGGGTATTACCGCACAAAACAACTGTGATAATGCAAAGAATTTAGGAATTACCGACGGTAATAATGTTATTTACAAAAATGGGTATTTACGCAACAGATTAGGTCTTTCCACCGATTTCGGAAATCTTATTGACAATTCGAATTATTCGGGAAAAATTAACTCAACCACCGAAAATACGGGAATTGAAGTTGTGACCGATCTCGGAAGAGCCACAATGCTTGTGGAAAAAATAGATTATGATATTTCCGCATATATTCTCCTTGCCCATTTTATAAACGAGGACGGCACCTATTATAAATCCGCTCCTATTTATTTCCAAAGGGTTGATGACACCACTTTTTACATTCCCGTTAGGGTCAGTTTTTTTAAGGGCAAGCCTATATCTGGCAGAGGTATTTTTGCACTTGTTTATCTGCAAAACCGATATAATTCTTCTCAAAAAAGCAGTAGAATTTTTGAGATAGATTCGAAACTTAACAGTTGGGTAAGAATCTACTCACCCTATATTCCCACGGTTTACATCAACGGCAGAGGCAATTATTATGAAAAGGCAAAATCAACTAACCAAGCCTTTGAGGGAACCCCTAAACTGCTTGAAAGTCTTAATCTTTTAGAACACAGTTTTTATGCCTATTTTTCCACCGACGGTTTTTCTTCAAGTTTCCGACTCCCCTATTCTTCCCTTTCGGATGACAGGGTTGTTTGCCGACTTTATTACACCGTTTCAAGTTACGTTGAATGGGTTGTTCCCGCAGGACAGAACACCGCAACTCAAAGTCTTTACAGCGTTTCGGTTACAATGACGGTTGACCGAGAAAAGGGTATTGTTTCATTTTCGGTGCCTGCAGGTGAATACGCAATGCCCCTGATTACCGACCGCAACGAAAACAACCTCAGAATTACCGCCACAAAAGCCTGCGATTATGACATTAACGATATTTTTGCAGCCGACAGTTTTTTATGCCACAAGGGAAAACTTTATCTTGCCTCTAAAGGGTGCGTATTTTCGGCCCGAGAATCAAATCCCCTCTATTTTCCGAGGGAGAGCGTTGTTAAAGTGACCGACAGTGACAAAAAAATAAACGCAATTGCTCCGCTTGGTGACAAAATTGTTGCCTTTTGTGACAACGAGATATTAAGTATTAACATAACAGGCGGAAAGGCAATTAACACGGTTTCGCTTTTGGCTGAAAATGATGCGGTATTTTATGAAGCCGACACACTGAAGCATACCGTTATTTCAGGTAGTGTAGGCTGTAATTACGGTACCTCTGTGTGCAGTGATTTAAACCGTATTTTCTGGATCGGGCAAGACGCACTTCCCTACTGCCTTTTACCGACAGAAAAGATATTATGCCTTTCGAGTGTTCCGCCGAAATCTTGGATGACCGACTGGTGGGGCAAATGTTTTGGGGTTATAAGCGGTAACGATGTTATGTTTTTCAAAGGAAATAATGCCCTTGTTTTAACCGCAGAGCATCTGCCCTCTTCCAAAAACGACTCTATGGAAACATACTATTGGGAATTTCCCTCAAATCTGCTTTTTCTTTGCGGATACGTCTCAGGGGGAAACCTGAGAATTGTATCATACGGTATTCCCTCAGAACTTCTTTTTGTTTCCGCCTTAGGCGAAAATGAGGATATTTACTTAGATAAAATACATTCTGAGACCGAACTTGTTACCGTTCCGATCAACTGTTTCTTTGAAACCCAAAATCTTAGTTTTGGGTGTGAAAACACCGTCAAGAAAATCGACTTTGTTGCCCTTAGCATTGACTGCGAAAACACGAATATTTCCTTTAACGGGCATCTTAAAAGAAGGGTTTCCAAAAAACACCCAAACCGAAAACTTAAGTTAATGTTAGGGCTATGCAATACTTCCTCGCTTAAACTTTCTCTTGAAACAGCGAAGCCTCTAAATCTTCGCGAAATTGATATTAAATACACCGATTTAAGGGTCTGAGAGAAAAAATTATGGACAACACGATTATAGTTGCTCTCATATCCTTTGCAGGAACATTGATAGGAACTGCCGGCGGAATATTTGCCTCCGGGAAACTTACCGCTTTTCGTTTGGAACAGTTAGAAAAGAAACTGGACGGGCAAAGCAAAAGCGTGGCAAAAATACCCCTTGTTGAGGAACGTCTGCATAGCCTTAGCCGAAGAATAAGTATTCTCGAAAGAGAACCCCAAAACTCATATTTTGACGGATGCTGAAAAGAGGCTTCTCACGCAAAGTGAGAAGCCTCTTTGTTATGCTTTAAATTAAATATTAAAGACCTTCATAAAGACCGCCGGTGACCATTTTACCGATAGCGTCAACCACAACCTGTTTATCCTCTTTATATGTGACGCCGTACCACTTATCCTCGGCAATTAAAACCTTAACGGATTTTTCGCCGTTTTCGATTCTTTCGCTGACAACGGCGGGAAGATAGTATTCAGATTTTGGAACATCTATTTTTTCATCCAAAAACTTTTTGAAGCCCGTTTCAATATATCCGAAAACATCGGGTCTAAATCCCCAGAGGTTCATGGAAACAACCGTGTCTTCGGGGAGTGCGGTCCAAGTAGCACCGTCATCCTCCGTATACTTACAGTCCATAATCTTTGTTCTCTCGGTAACAGATTTGAGTTCGCCCTTTTCGATATCGCAAACCCCACGGGAAACATAGCCGTTTTCCGTCAAAGTATTCACAAGACGGAAACCTACCATTGCGTAATCATCTGAGTCTGATTTTAAAAACTCTGCCATTTTAACGAATGCACTGCGACCGTAAAAATCGTCTGCATTGACAACGGCAAATGGTTCTTTCACAACATCCTTGCAACAAAGGATTGCGTGGGCTGTGCCCCAAGGTTTTTCTCTGCCCTCAGGGCAGTTGTAACCCTCAGGCAACTTATCAATTTCCTGAAAAACATACTCAACCTTAACTTTTTTTTCAATTCTGTTTCCGACAAATTCCTTGAAATCCTTTTCAATAGCGTGTTTTATCACAAAAACAACCTTAGTAAAACCCGCCTTGACAGCATCGTAAACAGAAAAATCAAGAATAGCCTCACCCTTTGGACCGATAGGTTCAATCTGCTTTAAACCGCCGAAACGGCTGCCCATTCCTGCCGCCATAACCACCAATGTAATATCCTTATTCATTTATATACCCCCATATAAATTCTGAATTTATTGTAGCATAACTTTATAGGTTTTTCAACATCTAAAGTTTTTTGGGGCAAAATTCATTTAAAGGACAAATTTCACATTTTGGCTTTCGGGCAACACAAATATCTCTGCCGAAAAGCACGGTTCTGTGGCAAAAATCGTTAGATTTATCGGGGGGCAACAGTTTCCGCATCTCCTTTTCAACCGTTAAAGGATTAGTGGAACTTACAAAGCCCAAACGGTTGGAAATTCTTATAAAATGCGTGTCGGTCACAACGGCAGGCTTACCGAAAATATCTCCGCAAACAAGGTTGGCGGTTTTTCTGCCCACACCGGGGAGTTTTGTCAGTTCCTCGATAGTGTCGGGAACCTGACCGCCGTATTCCTCGGTTATCATTTTGCCGATACCTACTAAATCCTTTGCCTTGGTTTTATAAAGACCGCAGGTTTTTATAAGTTCCTCGACCCGTTTAATATCCCCCTTTGCCATACTTTCGGCGGTGGGAAATTCCTTAAACAGGTCGGGAGTTACCATATTTACCCTTTTGTCGGTGCATTGAGCAGACAGACGGGTAGCAACAAGCAACTGAAAAGCATCGTTGTATGTAAGGGAGCAAATAGCCTCGGGATAGAGTTTTTCCAAAGCCTCAACGGTTGCCTTTACTCTTTCTTTTTTACGCATTAAGTTTTAAATCTCCGTTTTTAATAAGACCTAATTTACGCATACCCTCGGCAATGGCAAGGGTTAAAACTGCGGGCAGAACAAAATGCATTGCAATTATTTCCAAAATCGAAACAGCGGGGGAAAGTCCGTTTGCCACCATACTGTCATAAGCCATAAACTGACCCACCAAACCTGCAGAGCCCATACCTGAGCCTACAGGGTTGCTCACCATTTTTAAAAGGCAGGAAGCAACGGGACCCAAAACAGCACTTGAAATAACGGGAGGGAGCCACAATATGGGCTTTTTAACAAGGTTCGGAACCTGAAGCATTGAAGTGCCAAGCCCTTGGGCGATTAAACCGCCGAATTTATTCTCTCTGTAACTTATAACCGCAAAACCCACCATATTACAGCAACATCCGATAGTGGCGGCACCTGCGGCAAGACCGCTTATTCCCATGGAAACACCGATTGCGGCAGAAGAAATAGGCAATGTTAAAATAACACCCATAAGCACGGAAATTGCCATTCCGCCGAAGAAAGGATATTTCTGAACATTTATGTTAACAAGGTTTCCGAGCCATACCATAGCCTGAGAAATATAGGGACCTATGAAATATCCGGCAGTGGCACCTGCTAAAATGCAGCAAAAGGGGGTTACGATTATATCAACCTTTGTTTTTCCTGCCACCAATGCACCGATTTCAACAGCAACATAAGCCGCAATAAAGGCACCCAAAGGCTCACCGGGTTTTCCGATAACAAACGCTTCGTTTGCAACATTGGGAAACGCACCGATAATACCGCAAACTGCGGCACAAACTGTTGTTAAAGGTGAAGATTTGAGTTTGCAGGCAACACCCACTCCTATGCCGGCACCCGTAAGGGTTTTAGCAACATTACCCATCGCCATTAAATATTGGGATATAACATTATCCCCTAAAAGCGATGCGATTTGACAGATAATAGTTCCGATAATAAGGGTTGAGAAAAGTCCCAATGCCATACCGGAAAGTCCGTCAATAAATACACGATTCAGATACTTTTTAACCATTTTCAACTTCCTCTTCTGAGTTTTTTCTAATTATACCAAAACTCCTTTTCTATTACAACTGTCTCAAACGAAAAAAATAACCCCCATTTAGTGGAAAAAATTATGTATTTTCCCATTGTTTACTTGTTTTTTAGGATGGGTTATGATATACTATAGTTTGGTGATTTATGTGACAAAAATTTATGTTGTGCGGCATTGCGAAACCGATGCCAATGCAGCCAAAATATTTCAAGGACATACCGATAACGATATAAATGAATTAGGTGTTGCTCAATTAGAGGCTCTTCGAGGATATTTTAAGGATATTCATCTTGACGCTGTTTATACGAGTCCCCTGTTGCGTACCCTTAGAACCACCACCGCCATTGCGGGAAACAAGGGTGTTCCCATAATTAAAATGCCGGATTTAATAGAACTCAACGGCGGTGTTTACGAGGGCAAAACCTATTCCCAAATTGCAAAGGAATATCCCGATTTTATGGAAATTTGGGGCAAACGGCCTTGGGAATTTAACCCCCAAAACGGCGAAAGTATGGTTTCGGCATATAACAGAATTTATAACTGCATAAAGGAAATTGCCGAGGAAAGCCGAGAAAAAACCGTTGCCGTTGCAAGCCACGGCGGGGTTATTCGCTGTCTTTTGTGCAGGATAATAAAAAACGATATTGAGAAACTTCCCGAAGTTCCTTTTGTGAATAACACGGGTGTCACCTTAATCAAAGCAGACGACAATATGAATTTCACCATTAAGGTTTTCAATGATATTTCCCATTTAAGCGATGATTTAAAAAATGAAAATTCAAATGTGCCTTTAGGAGAATATTAAATGCTTATTATGTCTGTGGACTTAGGAAAGGCAAGAACCGGTATTGCTTTATCCGACTGTGGGGAAAGTTTCGCCTTTCCCAAAACAGTTATAACCGAATACAATCCCGAAAAGTTGGTTGAGAAAGTTGCAAACTGTGCTAAAGAATATTCGGCAGAACTTATTGTTGTGGGGCTTCCTAAAAATATGGACGGGAGTCTTGGTTTCAGGGCTCGGGAATGCACCGAAACCGCAGAAAAAATAAAGGAACTAAGCGGTATAGAAACCATTCTTTGGGACGAACGCTGTACCACCGTTTCCGCCCACACGGCACTTAATTATACCGATACAAAGGGTAAAAAACGCAAAAATGTTATTGATGCGGTTGCGGCGGTAATAATACTTGAAGATTACCTAAACTTTAGAAAAAACCGAAAGGACTAATATTAGATGTATAAATTTGAAATCCATCTTCATACAAATAATTGCAGTGCTTGTGCAATTTCAGACCCCGAAGAAATTATAGATGCAGCAGTGCAAAAGGGGTATAGCGGTATTGTTGTGACTAACCATTTTTATCACGGCAACACCGCCATTGACCGCAATCTTCCCTGGAAAGATTTTATGAATTCCTACATCAATGACTACCTCGAACTCAAAGAGTTTGGCAAGGCGGCAGGTATAACGGTGTTTTTCGGTTTGGAGGAAGGCTTTGCTCCCGGTCGGGAAATGCTGATTTACGGCTTGGAACCGCAAGTTTTTGTGGGAAACCCTGAATTTATTATGATGTCGGCAAAGGAAAAGAGTGACTTTATTCACGAAAACGGAGGACTTTGTGTTTGTGCCCACCCTTTCCGTGACAGAAGTTACATTCCTGAC
This sequence comes from Acutalibacteraceae bacterium, assembly GCA_045580545.1. Classification (GTDB taxonomy): domain Bacteria; phylum Bacillota; class Clostridia; order Oscillospirales; family Acutalibacteraceae; genus UBA737. The sequence goes on from JAZNOA010000050.1 coordinate 25,579, forward strand.
CCAAAAACACCCCCCAACCCCGATTTGTTTGACGGAATTGAGGGTTTCAATTTATTCAACCAATCAGAAGAAAATGAGAAAGCCTTTATTTTCGCCCTCAATAATAAAAAGTTTGTGACTTCAGGCGGAGACATTCACCTTGCCAAAGATTTCGGCGGTGCGGGAATTGCTTTTGACACACCGGTTACTGACTATAAAACCTTTATTGAAAAATTAAAGTCGGGCGATTTTAAACTGCTTTATCCTGACAAAAAACTTTGCGGTGAATAATATGTTTATTGAAATTAAGGGTCTTAAAACCGAATATACCGAATGCGGTGAGGGTGCCCCCGTTCTGCTTCTCCACGGCTGGGGGTCTTCCTTTGATGTATACAAAGGAATAATGGCTTCGCTTAAAGACCGATGCCGATTGGTGGCTGTTAACTTCCCCGGCTGCGGTCAAAGTGAAACTATGGCTACACCTTGGTGCTTAGAGGACTATTGCGACTTCTGTCTCGAATTTATGGAAAAACTAAACCTTAAGGATCCTATTTTAATAGGTCATTCCCACGGCGGCAGGGTTGTTCTTAAAATGACGGCGGAAAAGATGGTAAATCCCCCGAAAATCGTGCTTTTGGACAGTGCGGGACTAATCCCCAAAAAAACCTTCAAACAAAATTTCAGAGCCAAAAGTTTTAAGGCAATCAAACGGGTTTTGACCCTTCCTGTTATCAAAAATCACAGCGAGGGTCTTTTGCAAAAAGCCCGAAACCACTACGGCTCGGCGGACTATAATGCCGCTCCCGAAGTTTTAAGGAAAACCCTTGTAAGCCTTGTTAACACAGATATAAGGAATATTTTGCCTAACATTTCCTGCCCGTCTTTGCTTATTTGGGGAGATAAGGACACGGCAACCCCATTGGAAGATGCGAAGACCATTGAAAGCCTTATTCCCGATGCAGGACTTTGTGTTTTAGAGGGTACGGGGCATTACTCTTTCTGCGAAAAGCCTTACGAGGCTCACGCAATTTTAAACAGTTTTATTTGAAAGGACGGATATGATGAATTACTACTTAGTAATTTCCTTGATTTTAGCGGCGGTATCCTCAATGTTTTCGCTGACACGCCAACTTCAAATGCTTCAGCAAAACTCATATTACCCCTCGAGGTATTTCGGCTGGCTTAAGGACAATCTGCCCATATACGATATTTGTCTTTTCTTAGTTTGTTCTCTGCTTTTTATATTTAAAGCATTTATTGCACAAACAGTATTCTGTGCCGCGGTTTTGGCGGTTAGAATTCCCTTGCACATAAATATTCAAAAAAAGGCAATTAAGCCCTTGGTTTTTACGGCAAGAATAAAGAGGCTGTTTGCCACCGCTATCATATTGCACACCCTATTGATAACCCTTTACGTTGTAAGACCTATCACCCTTGCAGGACGCCTTGCAATGGATATAAGTTTCGCCTTTTCCTATTTGGTACCGATTTTAACCCTTGTTATTTGGGCTGTAACCGTTCCCGTTGAGAAATCGGTTAGTCTTTGGTATATAAACGATGCAAAAAAAATACTTTCTTCATACAAAGACTTAAAGGTTATAGGAATAACGGGAAGTTACGGTAAAACCACCACAAAGTTTATATTAACGAGAATTTTAAGCGAAAAATTTAACGTTGTTTGCACCCCTCAAAGTTTTAACACACCAATGGGAGTTGTCAGAACCGTTCGCCAAAACCTAAAGCCCCAAACCCAAATTTTCGTCTGCGAAATGGGTGCTAAAAATGTGGGAGATATTAAGGAAATATGTGATATTGCACATCCCGATTTAGGTATTATAACTTCTGTCGGCGAGCAACACCTTGAAACCTTTAAGAGTGTACCGAACGTTTTTAAAACCAAATTCGAGTTGGCAGATGCGGTCAAGGAAAAAGGCGGTGTTACCTTTGTTAACGGTGACAGTAAGGAAATCATAGACCGCATTGATAAAAATGAGTTTAAGGTGTATGGAAGTGACCCGAATTTCAATTACACTATAAGCAACATAACCTCAGACCGAAACGGCTCAAAGTTCGACCTTAATTTAGGGGACGAGGTTTTCTCCCTTTCGACCAAACTCTTAGGAAAACACAGTATTACCGACATTGCCGGTGCCGTTTCTGTGGCTTACTCTTTAGGTGTGTCGGCAGAGGATATTAAATTTGCGGTGGCTTCCCTAAAGCCCACGGAACACCGCTTGGAAATGAAAACGAGTGTTAACCGCTCCCTTTTGATTGATGATGCCTATAACGCAAACCCCGAGGGCTCCTTGGAGGCCGTTAATGTTCTTTCCACCTTTGAGGGTATGAAAAAGGTTATCATCACCCCCGGTCTTATAGAACTGGGCAAAAGTGAATATACTTGCAACTTTAATTTAGGTAAGGCGGCGGCTAAAATCTGTGATGTTGTAATTCTTGTGGGTCAAACCCGTTCAAAACCCTTGGCAGAGGGTGTTAAATCCACAGATTTTAATACTGATAATCTTCACATTGTAAGCAGTTTTAAAGAGGCAATGGAAGTCTATTCTAAAATTGCGGACAATAACACCGTTGTCCTTTTGGAAAACGATTTGCCCGATAACTATTTAAAATAAGAGGTATTTTTTATGAAAACAAATGTGGCATTTTTTTACGGTTGCCGTTCGGTTGAACACGAAGTTTCAATTATTTCGGCAGTTCAGGCTATGATGGCGGTTGACACAGAAAAGTATGACATTACCCCCGTTTATGTTACCAAAAAGGGTGAAATGTATACCGGCGAAAAACTTTTCACCATTGAGGAATACAAAAATTTACCCCAACTTTTAAGCCAATGCAAAAAGGTATTTTTTGTCCGTGAGGGCGACAGGGTTCTTATGAAAACCTACGGTAAAAAGGGTCTTTTCAAAAAGGAAGAAGAACCCGTACAAATCGACGTTGCCTTCCCTGTTGTTCACGGTACAAACTGTGAGGACGGAACAATTCAAGGTTATTTAGAATTCTTAGGTGTTCCCTATGTAGGATGTGACATTATTTCCTCTGCCGTCGGAATGGATAAAGCAGTGTTTAAGGATGTGCTTAAAAGTGCGGGGCTTCCCGTTCTTGACTGCCTTTGCTTTACCGCCCGAGAATACCTAAGTAACAAAGAAACCGTGTCCCAAAGAATTTTTGACAAAATCGGTTATCCCCTTATCGTAAAGCCGGTTAACTTAGGTTCAAGCGTTGGTATCACAAAGGTTAACGTCCCCGAAGAACTTGACGAGGCACTTTCCCTTGCAATTTCTTTCGCTGACAGGATTTTGGTTGAACACGCTGTTACAAATTTAAGAGAAATCAACTGCTCCGTTTTAGGAGACAGCAGTGAATGTAAGGCCAGCGTTTGCGAAGAACCCTTTATGAATGACGAAATCCTTTCCTATGAGGATAAATATATGGCAAACGCCAAGGGCGGTAAAAGTAAAGGTATGGCGTCCTTAGGAAGAAAAATCCCCGCCGATTTAAGCGAGGAACGTTCCAACGAAATCCGCCAACTTGCCTGCAAGATTTTCAAGGCAATAGGGGCAAGCGGTGTTGTTAGAATTGACTTTATTATTGACTGCGACACCGATACCGTATACGCCAACGAAATCAATACAATCCCCGGCTCCCTTAGTTTCTACCTTTGGGACGCTACGGATATGAAGTACAGGGAACTTATTGACAATTTAATTGAACTTGCTTTCCGCAGACAGAGAAACAGGGAAAACCTAACCTTTACCATTGACACCAACATACTTTCGGGTGTTTCTTTAGGTGGGAGCAAAGGAAGTAAAGGGGCAAAGTTTTAATGACCGAACTCATAACCCGAATTTTTATCAAAAACAGCGAGAATGTTAAGGACAATACGGTTCGCAAGGCATACGGAACGTTGGGCGGAATTGTAGGTATTATTTGCAACCTTATTCTTTGCATTATTAAAATCACCGTGGGTCTGATTTCGGGAAGTATCTCTATTCTGGCGGACGGTTTCAACAATCTCTCCGATATGGGTTCTTCCCTTGTGACCATTATTGGCTTTAAGTTAGCAGGCAAGCCCGCCGACCGAGACCACCCTTTCGGTCACGGCAGAATGGAATATATGTCCGCATTTATTGTGTCGGTGCTGATTTTGATAGTGGGCGTTGATTTAATGGAAAGTTCCCTAAAGTCACTTATAGGCAACACCGATCCCCCTACATATAACGTTTGGGCAATTATTGTGCTGATTATTTCGGTTTTGGTTAAACTTTGGATGTTTGTTTTCAACCGAAAGTTAGGAAACAAAATTTCCTCCGATGTGCTTAAAGCCACCGCTAAGGACAGTTTAAATGACACATTAGCCACAATCGCTATTCTGATAAGCGTCGGTGTCTCTTTAGTTTGCACTCTCCCCTTTAATTTGGATGCTTTAATGGGTGTTTTGGTATCCCTCTTTATTCTTTGGTCGGGAATTTCCTCGGCAAAGGAAACCCTTGACGAAATTTTAGGCAAACCGCCCGAAAAGGAACTGATTGAAACCATTGAAAGCACAATTATGTCCTTCAAATATTTTGTGGGTATTCACGATTTAATTGTTCACAACTACGGTCCCGGCAGGCAATTCGCCTCTGTTCACGTGGAAGTTCCCCAGGATATAGACATTGTTAAATGTCATGAGCAAATTGACCTTTGCGAAAAACTTGTAAGGGAACAGTTGGATTTGCAGTTGGTTATACACATGGACCCCATTGACTGCAATAACGAAACCATCAATATTACACGGAAAAAAATGGCAAACGCCATAAAGGTTATTGATCCCGGTTTAACGCTTCACGATTTCAGAATGACCCCTTTGAGCGATAAACGGACAAATCTGATCTTCGACGTGGTAGTTCCCTCGCGGGTAAAACTAAGTGAAAAGGAACTTGAAGAAAGAATAGTAAGCCTTGCAAAACTTATCAACCCCATTTTTGAATGTGTTATAACCTTTGATAACGATTTCAGCGGGATGTAATTAAAATTTTGACCTCCTCATTTCGAGGAGGTCAAAAACTTATAGACAAAGTAGATTTTCTAATTGTTTTAGAATCAATTTACTTTTTGTTTTTCTTGCAACATGTGTGGCAGAAAAACTCCTTATAAGCGAAAACCGCTATTTAAGCGGTTTTCAAGGGCACGTGGGTGGTATTCCCGCCAAGAGCGTGGCAATAAACCATCTTTTGCCTCCCTCTGACGAGGGTCGCAAATTGGCACTTCCTCCTACCTCCCATATTTATAGGGGTGACTCCCCACAGTGTGGGGAGATGTCACAAAGTGACAGAGGGGACCGCCGCCGTCAGCGGGTGGATTTTTGCGTAGCAAAAAGACGGAGGGGTTGTAACTATGCTGGTTGCAATTCAGCACGTCAATTAAATTATATATTATTTTTACTTTGTCGTTCATGCCGCGACGGGCACGCCCTTTCTTATGTGGGCGAAAAGAAAGGGCGGAAAGATTCGCCTTTAAAGGGGGATTTTGATTCCCCCTTTGAATTGTCGGGATTAGAGCCTCTACTCAAAGTCTTTCAAGCGTGGCTTCGCCAATTGAAAGACAAGTGTGATAAAAACTA
>JAZNOA010000051.1:0-54765 GCA_045580545.1 Acutalibacteraceae bacterium
CAACTTTCTGTTCACAACAGAAGATACAATAATTTTCCTATGCGTCCTCTTAATTGGAAATCTCCCGCTGATTATTTAAAGGCTTTTCTTATTAACGGTGAAGTTTTCTAATTTTGTAACACATCATTGACAAACCTACAACCGAAAATTCAACAAAATTCAACAAAATTCGAGTTTTGTCGTTTTTAGTTGATTTTGCTGTATTGCTATGCTATACTTTAAGCGTTATATGATTTAAAGAGTGATGTTATGAAAAAATATATTTCTCATAGTCCCAATGACACCGAAAACATTGCCGTTTCTTTGGCAGAAACTTTAAAGGGCGGTGAGGTTGTTGCCTTTAGAGGCGGTCTTGGTATGGGCAAAACCTGTTTTACAAGGGGATTGGCAAAGGGTCTTGGTTACAAAGGCGATGTGACCTCTCCCACCTTTGCTCTTATAAATGAGTATTTGGGCGGACGACTCAATTTATACCATTTTGATATGTACCGTATTTCCACTTGGGAGGAACTGTATTCCAGCGGCTTTTTTGAATATATAGAAGAAAAGGGTGTTGTTGCCGCCGAATGGAGCGAAAATATTGAAAATGCTCTGCCCCCAAATACGGTTTATGTGGAAATAAAAGATTTAGACCAAGACAAACGGGAAATTTTAATTTATAAAAAGGGGGAAGAGGATGAAACTTCTCAGCATTGAATGTTCGGCAACACCCTGTTCGGTTGCTTTAACGGAAGATAATAAAATACTTTCCTCTGCCTTTACGAATGTAAAATTAACCCATTCGCAAACACTAATGCCTATGGCCCTGTCGGTTTTAAACTCTTCACTCACAAAAATATCAGAGATTGAAGCCTTGGCGGTGAGTGTGGGTCCCGGTTCGTTTACCGGTATCAGGATAGGCATCAGTGCCGTGAAAGGTTTGGCACAGGCGAAAAAACTGCCCTGTGTAGCCGTTTCCACCTTGGAGGCCATGGCGGAAAATTATTCCGATACCGATTGCTTTGTATGTTCGGTTATGGACGCTCGCTGTAATCAGGTATACAATGCCTTGTTTAAAAATACAAATGGCGAAATCATTAGGCTTTGTGAGGACAGGGCTTTGTCTATTGATGAGTTAGTCCCGCAAATTACCGAACTTTCCAAAGAGGGAAAAAGTATTTATATCGTTGGCGACGGTGCCGAAATATTTTATCCCTTTGTCGGTAGGACAGAAAATGTTTACCTTGCCGACAGTCAAAGGCGTTTTCAAAATGCCGTGGGAGTTTCGGCTATTGCAGAGAGACTTTTAAAAGAGGGCAAAGTAACATCGGCGAAGGAACTTTGTCCCATATATTTAAGACTGCCTCAGGCAGAACGAGAACTACAGAGAAAAGAGGAACAAAAATGAAAATAGCAATCGGTTGCGACCACGGCGGTTTAGAACACAAAAATGCCATTGCAGAGCATTTGAGAGATAGGGGCTTTGAGGTTGAAGACTTCGGTATTTACGAACAAAAGCCTATAGATTACCCCGAAATTGCCTTAAAGGTTGCAAAAAGTGTAGCAGAAAAAGAAAACGAACTGGGCATTTTGGTTTGCGGAACGGGTATTGGAATGTCCCTTGCGGCAAACAAGGTTAAGGGAATCAGAGCCGCCGCATTAAGCGAGCATTTTTCCGCTAAATACACAAGACTTCACAATAATTCAAACATTTTGTGTTTGGGTGGCAGGGTTATCGGTGTGGGTACAGCACTGGAACTTGTCGACTTATTTGTCGATACGGAATTTGAGGGCGGTCGCCATCAAAAACGCATTGATATGATATCTGCCATAGAGGGATAATGAATTCGATTTTTCTATCCCTCTTCTAAAAATATGAAAAAGGATTTCGGTTTGCAGAAACCTGTTTTTGGAGATTGTAAATGAAAATTGTTTGGAATAGCAAAAAAATCATAATAATGTGCGGTGCAGTTCTGGCAACAATTGCCGTTGCGGTACTGGCGGTATTTCTTGTGTTAAACGCCACTAAAAAAGCGGTTGAAGATGCCGATTTAAGTTCTTATGTTTCAAGTGACTTCATAGAGGTTGAAAGCGTTCCGGTTGAGGAAAAACAGTTGATTATTACCTCTCCGACAAGCCTTAATACCACAGTGACAACTTCCAAAACAGTGATTTCCGGAACTTCCGACATTGATTTTCCTTTAACTATGAACGGAGTAGACGTTGAACGCAGTGCTGACGGCAGTTTTTCGGTTGATGTGGATTTAAAAGAAGGAAAAAATACCTTTGAATTTAAGCATAAAGAACAAACTGTAACCTGCATTATTACATACAGATTCGTTGTTATAAATTCCTATTCACCGTCTTCCTCCCAAAAATATTCGTCAGGCTCCACCTTTGTGGTTTCTGCCGAAGCCCGACCTTCCGGTAAGGTCACCGCCACCTTTAACGGAAAGACCATAACCCTCAGTGAAGGCGGAAATCCCGATAATAAGGAATTTGTGACCTATACGGGAAGTTTTGAACTGCCCAAAGATAATATTGATAATCTAAGCCTTGGAAAGGTTAAATTCGTGGGCACTTTTGACGGCAGAACCGATACATATTACAGCGGAAATATAACCTGCCTGAAAAAAGAAGACAATTCGAATTCATCTTATGTTGCTGAGGTTATCGCTTTCACTGCCGAGACTTTTGACGGGAGTACAACTAACGACAATTCAGACCCTCGGTGCAACTATCTTCCCAAAGGCACGGTTGACTATTGTGACAGCGGTACTATTTATGACCCTCAAAGCAACCAGACCTTCGTAAAACTCCGTTGCGGAAGACGGGTTTATTTAGATAAACCTACCGATGATAAAAAATCCCGCACCACAGTTACCAAGAGGTATAAAGGCACTCTGCCCGATCACAATGAAATCGGTGTGGTTTCCTTTAACCAATCGGGCAGACATACGGTTATAACCCTTGATACAAATTGGAAAGCACCCTTTTTATTAGATATCTATCCTCAAAGTTATGCCAACGGTGCCAAACAGGATTTTACATTCAGCACCGCAACATTTCAGTATGTTGAGATTAAATTTTGCTATACAACAGTGTTTAACGGCAGTATAAATATTCCCAAAAGCAACCCTGTTTTCAGCAGGGCAGAGGTAATCAATAACGGAAGCAGCCACACTTTAAGGCTATATCTGAAAAAGACCGGCGTTTTTTACGGTTGGGACAGTTATTATAACAGCAAAGGTCAACTTTGCTTGGAATTTTTAAATCCTGCCAATACCAAAAAAGCATCAAATGAATACGGTGTTGACCTTAGCGGCACCAAAATTCTCATTGATGCGGGCCACGGAGGTACAGACCCCGGCACAGTCAGGGGAAGAGTATATGAATCAGAAAGAAATCTGTCTTTAGCGAAAAAGGTTAAAGCCGAACTTGAAAGTATAGGTGCCACTGTTGTTATGACAAGAACGGGCAATTATTCGGTTTCTTCGGACGAACGCCGACAGATTTTGAAAAAGGAAAAACCGGATTACTGCTTGGCAATTCACCATAATGCCGCAGGAAGTTCTTCGGCAAACGGATTTGAAGGATTCCATTTTAATGCATTTTCACGGGCGGCGGCAAAAATGGTATATGACCGCTCAATGCAGACGGGACTTTACAGTAACTCCAAATTCAAATCCCACTACTTCTTTATGTGCAGAATGACCGCCTGCCCAACCGTTTTAACCGAAAGCGGATATTTCTCCAATGCAAGCGATTTTAATAATATTATCAGCGAAAGTGCCAACAACAAAAAGGCTAAGGCTATGGTTAGAGGAATTGCGGATTATTTTATTTCAATTCAGTATACACCGGTTCCCGATGATACAGAAAACAACAGCGGTACTGCATCAAATCCCGTCACAAGTACTGAGTCGAAACCTAATACAAGTGACGTTTCTAAACCCACAGATACAACATCGTCAAACTCCGATATAGGACCCATAACACCGCCAACCGACAGTTCACAAGGCGGTTCTTCGGAGGTTTCTTCCCGTCCTGATGACGAGCCCGATTTAAATGACATCACTTCGAATTCTGTGTCGGAGCCCGAGGAATAATACAAAATAAATATTTTATCAATAACAAAAAAACAACTGTGAAGGGGAAATTTCTCATTCATAGTTGTTTTTTATATTTTGATTTATTTTATCTAAGAATAGGTTTTAATGATTGATTCGGCAACCTCGCGTTTTGAAACACAGCGGTCCATTGCTTGCTTTTCTATGTAGCGGTGTGCGTCCGCCTCATCCATTTTTATCTCACCGATTAGGATCCATTTTGCAGGGTTAACAATACGGATTTCTTCCATTTTTTCCTCGATGGAAATGGTTTTCTTTTCCGATTTGCGAAGCCGTTCTCTCGCACTTGCCATCCAGCCCAAAGCAGTAATAAGTATGGGCTTGGATATGGGTTTCGGCAGGGTGAAAACACTGTGCTCGGCTACCTTGTCGTATATTTCATCATGAATATTGGAACGCACCATCAGCAAAGGAACGGTTCCTTTTGAATTGCAAACATCAATTGCAAATCTGGTCCCCATATCATCGGGTAAAGGGGAGTTGATAATCACAAAATCATAAGCCTTTTGGGCAAAAGCCCTCTTAGCCGAACTGATACTTGATACGGTGTGAACAGGTGCGTATTTGGATTCGGGGAGCAAAGAGCCAAGTGCGGCATTTAAATTTTCTGCCGCCGAAACAACAAGAACGCTGTAGACCCGTTCTTTAAGACTCATTTCACACCCCTCCTTTTTGCTGACGGTTTGAGTTATCTATTGCAATAGATATTCAAAATTTCTGCCGGTATATGCTCCTTAATAAAATCACTTGCCGCCGCAATTTCACAGGCTCGGCCGAAATTCTCGGGCAGTTTCTTATATTTTGCCAGAGTTTCGGCACTTGCTTTGAAAAGATTGATGTTTGCGGGGCTGGGTAAATCGAGTTTGTTTTCCAGTCCGTAAAGACCGCATAAATCATAAGCGTAAATGCAAGATAAGGGTTTGATGTGGGGTCGGGGGAACGGAACTCGGCACGGCGGTATTCACCAACTGCCGCGGGGATGCGAACAAGTTGAGAACGATTTTCACTTGACCAGGAGATATAAGCAGGAGCCTTATTTTTGCCGAAACGCTTATAGGAATTTTCTGTCGGGTTAAGGAAAGCGGTCATTTCCTCCGCCCTTTGGAGAACACCTGCAATCATATAACAGAGATTCTCGGAAGTTTCGTTGGGTTTTACGGAAATATTGATGTGAAAACCGTTTCCGGGCTCGTTTTCAAGAGGTTTGGCAGAAAAATCTGCGTGCAAACCGTTACGGTGGGCAACGGTTTTAACAACCGTTTGGAAAGTTAAAGCATTGTCTGCCGCAGTAAGAGCATCGGAGTAACGGAAGTCGATTTCGTTTTGACCTGGTCCCTCTTCGTGGTGGGAACTCTCAGGGCGGATACCCATCTGCTCAAGGGTAAGGCAGATTTCACGGCGAATGTTTTCGCCGCAGTCCTCGGGAGCGATATCCATATAGCCTGCATTATCGTATGGAACATCGGTGGGTTTCCCGTTTTCATCCAATTTAAAGAGATAAAATTCCTGTTCGGCACCAAATGAAAAACGATATCCCGCTTTTTTAGCATCCTCAACTGCTTTTTTTAAGAGACTGCGGGTATCACACTCAAAGGGGGTGCCGTCATTGTAGGTAATGTGTGAAAACATACGCACAATCATACGTGCCAGTATGGGTATGTATTTAATCTGTAAAGCCATTCACGAGCAGACGGATATTCGAGTTCTTCTCACAGGTGAAATATCCGATGAACTGTTCGGTTATAAATACACCGATTTTGCACCCTCGGCAGAGGCTTTTCAGGCAGAGGCTGAGAAGCGTGTCAGGGAACTTCATATGTATGACGTGTTGCGTGTAGACCGCTGTATTTTGGTAAACTCTCTGGAAGCGAGAGTACCCTTCGGAGACCTCAGTTTTGTTAAATATGTAATGGCTCTTGACCCTGAAATGAAACTCAATAAATACGGCAAGGGCAAATATCTGCTCCGCCACGCCTTTGAGGGTATGGATTATCTGCCTGACGAAATTCTGTGGCGTGAAAAGGCGGCTTTCTCCGATGCGGTAGGCCATTCTATGGTGGACTATCTCAAAGAGTATGCCGAAACCTAATATTCAGACGAAGAATTTGAAGAGGGATGCCGTAAGTATTCCCACGCACGTCCTTTTACAAAAGAATCCTTGCTTTACCGTGATATTTTTGAAAAATACCATCCCGGTCAGTCTCAAATGATTGCAGACTTCTGGATGCCCAACAAATCTTGGGAGGGTTGCGATGTAAACGACCCCTCCGCCCGTGTACTTTCCAATTACGGTGATAGCGGAAAATAAACCCCAAAATTTTGAAAAACCTTCCAAAGAGCAGTTGACAAAAGCCTATGAAAATAGTATAATACCTTAGTAAAATGTATGGGTATGTCTTAATGGATAATCCAGATGTTTCTACCTACTTTTTTGAGTAAGTTTATACTCAATAAGGGCAAAGATGTCTCCAATGTCTGCACATTAAAGCGTCATTGTCCTTTTTTTGTTTTTAAGCAGTTAATAATTTTTGGAGGTATATGCTATGACCAGAAAAGAACAACTATACGAAGGAAAAGCAAAAAAGGTTTTTAAGACCGACAATGAGGAACTTTTAATTGTTTCTTATAAGGACGATGCAACGGCATTCAACGGTCTTAAAAAAGGCACAATCACAGGCAAGGGCGTTATTAACAACAGAATGAGCAATTTGCTTATGCAACGCCTTGAAAAGGCAGGCATTCCCACCCATTTTGTTGAGGAATTAAATGACCGTGAAACTGTTGTTAAAAAGGTTTCTATAGTTCCCCTTGAGGTAATTATAAGAAATATTGCGGCAGGTTCTTTCTCAAAGAGATACGGTGTGGAAGAGGGCGTTGTTTTTGAAAATCCCACCATTGAGTTTTCCTACAAAAACGACGACTTGGGCGACCCGCTTATTAACGATTATCACGCTATTGCCTTAAAATTGGCAACACCCGAAGAAATCGAAAAAATCAAAGAGTATTCATTTGCCGTTAACGAGCAGTTAAAGGCTTTTTGGAATGAATGCGGTGTAACACTTGTTGACTTCAAATTGGAATTCGGAAAAGTTGCCGACGGATCTATTGTTCTTGCAGACGAAATCAGTCCCGATACCTGCAGACTTTGGGACAGTAAAACGGGCGAAAAACTTGACAAGGACCGTTTCCGCCGTGATATGGGCGGAGTAGAGGATGCTTATAACGAGGTTATGAAGCGTCTTACCGAGCACGTATAACGGAGGAGTAAAGAATGGCTAATTGTGCGATAGTGGGCATTAACTGGGGTGACGAAGGCAAGGGCCGAATGGTGGATTTGCTGACCGAAGATTACGATGTGGTTGTTCGTTTTCAGGGTGGCGGAAATGCCGGTCACACCGTTATCAATGAAAAAGGAAAGTTTGCATTGCATCTTCTTCCTTCGGGAATTTTCAGAGACGGTGTTGTAAATATTCTCGGTAACGGAGTGGCTTTAGACCCCGAAAATCTTTGGAATGAAATGCAGGAAGTAATGAATCAGGGTGTTCCCCTTACTCCCGATAATCTAAAAATCAGCGACCGTGCTTCATTGCTTTTGCCTTGGCACCGCGATTTGGATAATTTGGAGGAGCAACGTCTTGCCGATAAGAAGTACGGCTCTACCAAACAGGGTATTGCACCCTTTTATTCTGATAAATACCAAAAGAAAACCGTTCTCGCAGGTGAACTCTTTTATCCCGAGGAACTCAAATCCCACTTAACCGATCTTATGGAGTGGAAAAACCTTACTTTGACCGAGGTTTACGGGGCAAAGGGTTACACTATGGAAATGCTGGAGGAATGGATTGATAATTTCTGCGAAAAGATTAAGCCTTATATCTGTGATACGGGTGCTTTCTTAAAACAGGCTCAGGACGAGGGTAAGAACATCCTCTTCGAGGCACAACTCGGTTCTCTCAGAGATTTGGATTACGGTATCTATCCTTATACCACGTCATCAAATACAACTGCGGCATACGCTCCCATCGGTTCGGGACTGCCGAGTGCTAAGATCACCGAGACCGTGGGTGTTGTTAAGGCGTATTCAACCTGCGTTGGCGAAGGACCCTTTGTTTGCGAAATGTTCGGCGATGAGGCAGAGGAACTGAGAAAGAACGGCTTTGAATACGGCGCTAAGACCGGAAGACCCCGCCGAGTAGGTCCTATTGATATAGTGGCCACAAGATACGGTGTTGAGGTTCAGGCGGCAACCGTTATTGCCCTTACCAAACTTGATGTTCTAAGTTATATGGACAAGATTCCCGTTTGCACCCATTATATGCTTGACGGTAAACAGGTTGACCGTTTCCCGTTCCCCACGGCACTTTCACACGCAAAACCTGTAATTGAATATTTTGACGGTTGGAAGTGCGACGTTTCGGGTATACGCCGTTGGGAAGACCTCCCCAAGGCTGCACAGGATTATATAAACTTTATCGAAAAGCAAATCGGATGTCCCATAAAATACATATCCGTCGGTCCCGAACGCGAAAGCATTATTATCAGATAAAAGGAGTTTCGTTATGACAAATAAATATGAATCGCCCCTATCCTCAAGATACGCATCTGATTATATGCTTAATCTGTTTTCTTCAGATACACGCTATCAGACTTGGCGTAAACTTTGGGTATCATTGGCAAAAGCCGAAATGGAATTAGGTCTGCCTATAACACAGTCTCAGGTGGACGAACTCAGTGCTCATATTACCGACATTGATTACGATGTTGTAAATGAACGTGAAAAAGAAGTCCGCCACGATGTTATGGCTCACGTTTATGCTTACGGTAAGGTTGCTCCCGAAGCGGCAGGCATTATTCATTTAGGTGCCACAAGTTGCTATGTAACTGATAATGCGGATTTAATAATCTACCGAGACGCTTTGCGTTATTTACGCACAGAGTTGTTGGGTGTTTTGGCAAATCTTTCACTCTTTGCCGAGAAATACAAGGCTATGCCCACACTCGGTTATACCCACTACCAACCGGCACAACTTGTAACCGTTGGAAAACGTGCAACCCTTTGGATGCAAAATTTCCTTTCTGACCTTAAGGAAATAGACTTTGCAATTGAAAATATCAAATTTTTGGGTTGCAGAGGAACCACCGGAACCGAAGCCAGTTTCGTGGAACTATATGAGGGAAATAATGCAAAAATCGACCAAATGAACCGCAAAATTGCAGAGGATTTCGGTTTCAGTGAATGTTTTGCCGTTTGCGGTCAAACCTATCCCCGCAAGGTGGATAGCCGAATTTTGAACGCACTTTCTTCCATTGCTCAAAGTTGTTACAATATGGCTAACGATATTCGTCTTTTGCAGCACGACCGTCAGTTGGAAGAACCTTTTGAAAAGAATCAAATCGGCTCGTCGGCAATGGCATATAAACGCAATCCTATGAGAAGCGAAAGAATATGCTCTTTATCACGTTATTTAATGGCAGATGCACTTAACGCTCCTATGACTGCCTCAACCCAGTGGTTGGAGCGAACTCTTGACGATTCGGCAAACCGCCGTATCTCCATCCCCGAAGGCTTCCTTTGTGCCGATGCCATTTTGAGATTGGCACAAAATATAACAGACGGTCTTCATGTTAACGAAAAAATAGTCGAAAGCACAGTGAAGGAATATTTGCCCTTTATCGCAACCGAAAATTTAATGATGGAAGCGGTTAAGCGTGGGGGTAACCGTCAGGAAATTCACGAAATTATCCGTAAAAATTCTATGGAAGCCACCGCTAAAATGAAAAACGGTGAAAAATGCGACCTTACCGCAAGACTGGCGGCCGACCCTGCTTTCGGTATGACAGAGGCAGAAATCGATGCACTTCTTCTGCCTGAGAAGTATGTTGGACGCTGTCCTGAGCAGGTAACTGCTTTTTTGTCGAAAATTAAGCCTTTGCTTGAGGGTATAGAAATAAAAAGTGCAGAAATAAATCTTTAATAGGTGATAGCGTGGAAAAAATTCTTGTTTTAGACTTTGGCGGTCAATATAATCAGTTAATTGCCAGACGTGTACGTTCGGAACACGTTTATGCTGAGATTATACCATATAATAAAATCACACCCCAAAAAATAAAAGAAAACGGTTATAAGGGTATTATTTTTACAGGCGGTCCTAACAGCGTATATGATGAAACCTCTCCTCATTTTGACCCTGAAATTTTAACTCTCGGTATTCCCATTTTGGGCATTTGCTACGGTGCACAACTTTTGGCTTTTATGGCAGGCGGAGAAGTTTCAAGTGCCGCTGATAAAAGTGAATACGGTAACACCCGTTTGAAGGTGTATGAAAGTCCTTTGTTTGAAGGGGTACCCGTGGAGAGCGACTCTTTTATGAGCCATACAGATTATGTTTCACGGGTTCCTAAAGGATTTAACGTTATAGCCGTAACGGAAAATTGTCCCGCTGCTGCCTTTGCCAATGACGAAAAATGCCTTTACGGTGTTCAGTTTCACCCTGAAGTTACCCATACTGAGTACGGCAAAACTATCATTCGTAATTTTCTTTATAATGTGTGCCATTGCTTAGGCGATTGGAAGATGGATGATTTTATTGAGAAAACTGCCGAGAAATACAAACTCGAGTTGCAGGGCAAAAAGGTGCTTTTGGCACTTTCGGGCGGTGTCGACTCTTCTGTTGCTGCGGCTCTCTTGTATAAAGCAGTCGGCGATAACTTGATTTGTGTTTTCGTTGACCACGGACTTCTTCGCAAAGACGAAGGTGATTTTGTTGAAAATACCTTTAAGGGCAAATTTGGAATGAATTTAATCCGTGTCAATGCTGAGGATAGATTTCTTGCAAAACTTGCAGGTGTAACCGAGCCCGAACAAAAACGCAAAATAATCGGCGAGGAATTTATTCGTGTTTTTGAAGAAGAAGCGAAAAAACTTGGGAAAATTGATGTTTTGGCACAAGGCACTATTTATCCCGATATTATTGAAAGCGGCAAGGGCGATTCCGCGGTAATTAAAAGCCATCACAATGTTGGCGGTTTGCCGGACGTTATCAGTTTTGAAAGCATTGCAGAACCCCTTAGCGATTTGTTTAAGGATGAAGTGCGTGAGGTCGGACTGAAACTCGGTCTTCCGCAGGAACTTGTTTACCGCCAGCCTTTCCCGGGACCGGGACTTGCTGTTCGGGTTATCGGCGAGATTACCAAAGAAAAGTTAAAACTGCTTAAAGAGGCTGATGCGATTTTCCGTGAGGAAATTGACAACAGCGCGGAAAAAATAGAGACTAATCAGTATTTTGCAGTGCTTACAGATACTTACAGTGTAGGTGTTAAGGGAGATGCGAGGGCATACGGATATGTTGCCGCTTTGCGTGCTGTTACAACCGACGATTTTATGACGGCACAGTGGACCCGCATACCTTTTGATGTATTGGAAAAAGCGAGCAATCGCATAACCGGTGAAATCAGAGAAATTACCAGAGTGGTTTATGACATAACTTCTAAACCTCCGGCAACTGTTGAGTGGGAATAAGAAACTAAGTCCGAAAAAGCCTTATTTTAAGCCGTTTTTCGAGATTCAAAGTGCAAAATGATACCATTTTGATACTGTAATCGTTCATCCCACGATAAATTTTAATATAAGAGGAAATCCCTCCTATGTTGAATTTGCTTAAATTCACATAGGAAGGATTTTTTTGCGTTGTTTAGCCTTTTGGTTTTCGATTGGGGAATGAATTTTCCATCCATTCGGTAAATTCTTCGGGGGTAATAATACCGTCTGTGCAATCGTCTCTTTTAGACATCGCCTGATATCATCATAAATAATAACCCCGAAACCGTTTCCACGGACTATACCTGCTCGGATAAACTTTATTTCGAGCCCCTCACCGTGGAAGATGTTATGAATATTATCGAAATGGAGCAACCCGACGGTGTTATTGCAACCTTAGGCGGTCAAACTGCCATTAACTTGGCAGAGCCTCTCAAGGAACGGGGCGTTAAAATAATCGGTACCGACTGCGATGCCATTGAGCGTGCGGAAAACCGAGATTCCTTTGAAAAACTGCTGTATTCCCTTAATATTCCACAGCCAAAGGGAATGGCGGTAACAAGCGTTGAAGACGGCATTAAAGCGGCATCGGAAATTGGTTATCCTGTTCTTGTCCGTCCCAGTTTCGTGCTGGGCGGCAAGGCAATGCAGATTGTTGCAAAGGAAGAAGCACTTTATAATTACCTGAAAACCGCCGTTGAGATAGATAAGGACAAACCGGTTCTTGTTGATAAGTATATCCGCGGTAAAGAGGTTGAGGTTGACGCTATTTGTGACGGCAGAGAGGTTACACTAATTCCCGTATCTGTGGGAAATCCCCACGCTGTGATTTTCGTTAACGATATAGAAAATGCACCTATTACGGAGGTGGGTCCGGCACTCGAACACCACCAAATTTTTCCCGAGGGTGTCAATATGGAGTTCGTTCAGATTATATCTCCAAACGAATTGCGTATGCGTGTGTGGGAGCGTGGAAGCGGTATTACAAAGGCTTGCGGTACAGGTGCCTGTGCCACTGTTATGGAGGCAATTTCCAAAGGTGTTTGCGAAAGGGAAACGCCTGTATCGGTTCATCTTGACGGCGGAGTACTGAAAATTGAAGTAGATTATGATAATAACGTTACAATGACCGGCCCTGCCACTACCGTTTATGAAGGAGAAACAGATCTATGATTAAACCGAATATGCATTATGCTAATTTGAAGGATTCTTATTTGTTTTATAATATCGGCCAAAAAACAAAGGCTTATTTAACGGAAAACCCTGACAAAAAACTTTTAAGGCTTGGCATAGGGGACGTTTTCTTGCCTTTGTGCGATGCAGTTATAAAAGAACTGCACAGTGCTGTTGACGATCAGGCCACAAAGGAAAACTTCAACGGATATATGCCGGAATGCGGTGCACCTTTACTGCGTGAAGCAATTGCCGAATATTATAAGAAGCGAGGAGTTGCACTGTCCGCAGACGAGGTGTTCGTTTCAAGCGGCGCCAGCGATGAACTGGGAGACATACTTGATTTGTTTGATAGAGAGAGTTCCTGCCTTGTAATCGAGCCGGCATATCCGGCTTATGTTGATGCAAATATAATGGCAGGAAGAAATATAGTTCACCTTTCCTCCGGCAAGGAAAACGGATTTTTGCCGACACCCAATGAGGATATAAAGGCAGATATCATTTATATCTGCTCCCCAAACAATCCCACCGGTGCAGTATTTTCTAAGGAACAACTTAAATGTTGGGTTGATTTTGCGAATGAAAACGGCTCGATAATTCTCTTTAATGCGGCATACGAGGCTTTTATTGAGGATGAAACCCTGCCTCACAGCATTTTTGAAGTTGAGGGTGCCGAAAAATGTGCTATTGAAATTTGTTCACTTTCAAAAACCGCAGGATTTACAGGAACCAGACTCGGTTATACGGTTATATCAAAATCCCTTGAAAGAAACGGTATGAATCTTAACGATATGTGGGTGCGTAACCGTACCACCAAGACCAACGGTGTGTCATATATTATACAAAAGGGCGGTGCTGCCGTATTTACAGACGAGGGCAGACGCCAGATAAATGAAAATATTAAGATTTATAAGGAAAATGCAAAAGTGCTGATGCAGGCTCTTGATAAATTGGGAATTTGGTATTGCGGAGGTAAAAACGCACCTTATATTTGGCTTAAATGCCCGAACGGTATGGGAAGTTGGGAGTTTTTTGATTATCTATTAAAAGAAATTCAGGTAGTCGGCACTCCCAGTGAGGGATTTGGAAAATGCGGCGAGGGTTATTTCCGATTTTCAACATTCGGAAGCCCTGAGGACACTAAAGAAGCCGCCAAACGTCTTTGCGAATTATTAAAACAGTAGTTTTGCTAATTCTTTATAAAAAAATTTTTTAGGAACACTCACTTATTTTTAGTGGGTGTTTTTGTTCTATTTGGGACAACCGTCACATAAGATTAAACAAACGCATAAAAGGAGAGTAAAATATGGCGGATAGATTTGACGGTGTGCTATACGGTGTTTCGGAAGATTTAAGGGAGGTTCTTATTTATGTGTCGACCGCGATTAAAAAGTCAGCAGAGGAAATAAGGCTTAGAGCCGATATGCCTTTGTCCTTAACGGTTATGGGGCAAACGGTTTTTGTTAAAAAGAGCGGACAAACCTGTCAGTTCCCCCAGGAGGGTATGGTATATGTCACTAAAAACGATGTGAAAGAAAGTTTTCGTCTGCTTTCCAATAATTCGGTTTTCTCCCGAGAGGAAGAACTTAAAAACGGATATTTACGACTGCAAAACGGCTCCCGTGCAGGTGTTTTCGGCACCGTAACCCCTAAAGGAATTATGGACGATATCAACAGTATCAATATTAGAATTGCAAGGGAAATCAGGGGTGTTGCAACCAAATTAGCCTCTTCTTTCAGGGGGGAGGGGTGGTTAATAGCAGGACCGCCCGCCAGCGGAAAAACCACCCTTTTAAGGGATTTTATAAGACAGATTTCCTCAGGAAATATAGGCAGATTATATAGAGTTTCGGTTATAGACTCAAGAGGGGAAATCGGCGGTTTCGGCGGAAATTCATTGGGATACGGCACCGATATTGTAAACTGTGAGGACAAGGCAAGGGGAATGGAAATAGCCCTAAGAACAATGTTCCCCGAGGTGATAGCCTTTGATGAAATCGGTACGGTGGCGGAATTTAACCGTGTGAAAGAGTGCTTTAATGCAGGTGTTTCTGTTATTACCACCGCCCATATCGGCGAACTTTCAGAACTTCTCAAAAGAGATGTGACCCGTGAGTTGTTACTGAGCGGTGCCATAAAGCGAGTGGCGGTATTGCCTAAAAGAATAGGCGGCGAAATCCTTATTAAGACACATGGGGAGATTATAAATGATGATTCTTAAAATAGCAGGTCTTACGTTTATTCTTTTAAGTTGTTCGGCTGTAGGTTTAATCAAGGCAGATGCACTTAAAAAGCGAAGTCATAGACTTGAAAGTATTTGCCTGAGCCTTGAAAAACTTTATCAATTGGTTGAAAATTCCCCTTTAGAGTCGGCAGAACTTATAACCCTCAGTTTCGGTGTAACAAACCCGAAAGAAAATACGGATTATTTAAAACCCGAAGACACTGAACTTTTAAGCCGTTTTTTAGGTGAATTCGGTATGGGGGACAGAGAAAAGGAATGTCGAAACATTTCCCTTTATAAAACCATTTTTGAGAAACAGTTGTCAGAGGCGGAAGAAAACTCAAACCGACTTTATAAACTTTACAATTCCCTGGGTTTTTTAACAGGTCTTGTGATATGTATATTTTTAGTGTAGGTGAAAAGTATGGATGTGGATTTCATTTTTAAGATTGCCGCCATAGGCATTATTGTGACGGTCCTTAATTTGGTGCTTATACGCTCGGGAAGAGAGGAACAGGCATTACTTACCACCCTTGCGGGACTTGTTGTGGTGCTTTTAATGGTGGTTAACGCCGTTGCCGAACTCTTCACAACCGTTAAATCTTTGTTTGGGCTATGATGGATGAAGTTCTTAAAATATTGGGAATTTGCATTATAGGGTCGGCTATAAGCATAATCTTAAAGCCGAAATCGGGAGAATATTCTTTTTTGATAGCCCTTGCAACGGGGATTATTGCTTTAACCTTTGTTATAAATTCAGTTGTAAAGCCCATAAACGAAATAAATGACAGACTTTCTTCTTCGGGCGTTGAAACGGAGTATTTTAAGATAGCCCTTAAATCTGTGGGTATTGCGTATATTACCGATTTTGTTGCCGACGGCTGCCGAGATGCGGGTCTTTCTTCCATTGCTTCAAAGGCGGAACTTGTTGGAAAAACAGCAATATTCACCCTATCTGTTCCATTGATGATGTCGGTTTTGGAAACGGCAATAGGTTTTATAAAATGAAAAGATTTACTGTATTTATTTTTGTTTTGTTTATCGCTTTTTCTTTTAACGTTTCGGCGGAAGAATACTCGGCCGAGGAATTTATTAAAGAACAGGCAGAAATATCGGGAGCAGAAGATTTAGATAAAAATTTGCCCGAAAAAACTTGGGAATACTTTAAAAAAAACGAAATTGACCCTACAAACGGAAATTGGATAAATTCATTTAAAATAGGCAAAGTTTTCGGGGATTTGTGGCAAACAGTAGTAGAAAAAATCAAAGCCCCCATAAGTTTTATGGGTCTTATATTGGCTGTTGTTTTAATAAGCGGTGCTTTAAATTCTATGGAGACGGGTATTACACATACCACCCTTAACTTTGCCGTAACTGCTGTTACGGCGGCTGCTGTTACGGCTCCCTTGCTATCGGTCATAAACTCATCGGTTGGAGTTATGCAGTCGGTGTCGCTTTTTATGGTGGCGTTCGTTCCCGTTTTCGGAACACTTTTGGCTACGAGCGGTCATATAGCAACCTCGGCCTCAATGAGCGGACTTTTATTGGGAGCGGCACAGGTTGTGGAACTTATAGCCAACCATTTAATAGTGCCTCTTATGTGCGGGTATTTAAGCGTCAGTGTGGCAAGCGGAGTATCTCCCCTTTTGGCGAAGACAACAATTAGTGCATCTATTAAAAAACTTTCATTTTGGATTATGTCCTTAGTAACAACGGTTTTTTTGGGAATTTTAAGCATACAGACAACCGTTAACGCATCAGCCGACACTTTAACCCTTAAAACCGCAAAGTTTATAATCGGATCGGCAGTGCCTATGGCGGGAACCGTTTTATCGGAGGCACTTTCCACCGTTACTGCGTCTTTGGGAATTTTAAAGACCTCGGTGGCGATTTATGGGGTTGTTGCCTGTGGAGTTATACTATTGCCCCTATTATTGGAACTGCTTCTTTGGAGACTGTGTTTAGGTGTAACCTCCATCACTTGCGACCTGCTTTCCGCAGAACTCCCCGGAAAACTGCTCAGAAGTATTGACGGGGCAATTTCGGTGCTTTGCGGGATAATTTTGCTGACAGGTGCGTTGTTTATAATTTCATTATCTGTTTTGGTTACGGTGAGTAGGGTATGAATTGGTTTAGTTCGGTAATAACTGCGGTCTGCACGGCGGGGGTTTGCTTCGGGGCTTTGTTTATGATAAGTCCAACGGGAAAAACAGGGAAATCGGTGCAGTATATTATTTCTCTTTGCTTTCTGCTGATAATTATTTCGGCGGTGGGTGTTACGGTTAAGAACGCTGATATTGATATTGATTTTAAAGGCACCGAATCGGTTGATACAACCGAACTGCAAATAAATTCAATAAAGCATACCTGCGGGTTGGCACTTCAAAATGCGGGAATAGATTTTGAGGAAATTTCTGTTTCGGTGGATATTTCACAGGTCGGCAGCATAGAGTGTACTAAGGTTACAGTAAATTCGGCAGTTAATAAAGAAGCAATTGTTAATGCCTTAGGCGGTGAAAGTGATAATTTTAAGGTGGAAGTTATAAATGAATGAGATATTTTCTAAATATTTAAAACCTTTTAAAAAACCGAAAACAGTTTTAATTATAGGTTTGGTGGGAATAGGTCTTATAGTTCTTTCCTCTCTTTTTTCGTCGGGAGAAAGTAAAAAAGAAAATGTGAAAACAGGTGAAATGACCGCTGAGGAATATAAGACGATTTTAGAAGAGGATATAAAAGAAACGGTTACCGATATCACGGGAAGTAAAAATGTATCGGTGGTAATTACCCTTGAAAGCGGCATAAAATATTACTATGCCGACACAAGGGAGGAAACCTTGACCGAAAAAAAGGAAAACGAAAAGGAAAGCACGGATAACGAAACGAAATCGGGATATATAACCGTTAAAACCGCCGAGGGTGGGGAACAGGCGTTACTTGTCACCACCCAAATGCCTAAAGTAAGAGGTGTTGCCATTGTCTGTGACGGCGGAGATAACAAGCGAATTGCCGAAAAAATTCAAAATGCCGTTATGTCGGCACTTAATATCAGTTCCAAAAAAGTATACATTTGTGGGAGGAATACATAGTGAAAAAAGGTAAGGTTTTCGGAAAAAGTCAGTTAACGGTGGCGTTAATGCTTGTGGCTTTGGGAGGAGCAATTTGGCTGAATACTAAATATTTGCCGAGTAACACCAAATATTTGGGAGAGGCGTCTTATGTGGGAAATTCTTCTTCGGAAGAAGCGGTGGAAACATCGGCTAAAACCGATAGCACATCCGATTATTTCGAAACCAGCATAAAAGAACGGGAAAAGGTAAGGGAAGAGGCACTTGAAATAATCGAGGAAACCCTCGATAAAGAAAATTTGAAGGAAGAGGACAAAAAATCCGCACTTGCAAAGGCGGAGGAAATCGCCGGCAGAATGGAAGAGGAAAGCAATATCGAAACCGTTTTAAAGGCAAAAGGCTTTAAAAAGGCTGTGGCAGTTTTGAATGATACAGGGGCTACCGTTATTGTTGAGGGTGAGGGACTGACTTCTAAGCAAACCCTGCAAATTCAAGATGTTGTCACTTCCCAAACCAAGGTTTCTTTGGGAAATATAAAAATTATTCCCGTAAAGTAAAATTTTTGTTGTGTTATTTTGAAAATGTGGTATAATGATTATGTAACACAGCAATAGTTTTTACGGAGGTAAAATATTATGAGCAATAAAACTGAACTTTCAATCAGCACGGAAGTGCTTGCAAAAATGGCAGAAATCGCCGCTAAGGAGATTGACGGTGTTGCAGGTCTTTCTAAAAAATCTATTGATTTAAAGAGTGCAATTAAGTCTAAGGAACCTTTTAAGGGCGTTAAGGTTGAGAGTGTTAACGGTGCGTTGAAGATAAATGTTTATATCTGCGTTAAAAAGGATGCTCTTGTAAAGGAAGTCGCTGAAAAGGTTCAAGAAAACGTTAAGGAAAAAATTCAAACAATGACCGGCTCTGCCGTTACTCAGGTTAATGTCAGCGTTGCTGATGTTGAATTTGAGGAAGTATCAGAGGAAGAATAATCAGAACTCAATATTAAATTCAATAGTTCCACCTTGATTTTCTTCGGGGTGGAACTTTCAAAGTTTGGGAAGTATTAAAAAGGAGGTAAAATAATGCGGTTGCTTTGTATTGGGGATGTTTGCGGAAGTCTCGGTTGCGAAAAGGTCCGCAAGGTTTTGCCTTCTCTTAAAAGAGAAGAAAAAATCGACGTTGTTATTATAAACGGCGAAAACTCTGCCGACGGCAACGGGGTTACTCCCTTTAGTGCCGACTATCTTTTTGCCTGCGGGGCTGATGTCATAACTGGCGGAAATCATTCCTTCAGAAATGAACAAATCCGACCTTATTTGGATGAAAACCAATTTATTTTGCGACCCTATAATCTTCCCGAAGAGGTAAACGGCAGGGGATATTGTCTACTTGATATGGGCAGATATTCTGTGGCTGTCATAAACCTTGCAGGAACTATATATCTTGAAAGACTAAAGGCTTCCAACCCGTTTTTGGCGGCTGACGAATTGATAGAAAAAGCCGAAAATGACGGTGCGGATATAATTGTTGTGGATTTTCACGCCGAGGCAACCAGCGAAAAACGTGCGTTAGGATTTTATCTTGATGGCAGGGTGTCGGCATTTTTCGGCACCCACACCCACATTCAAACTGCGGATAATAAAATCCTGCCAAAGGGAACGGGTTATATAACCGACCTTGGTATGACGGGGGTTGAAAACTCGGTTTTAGGGGTTAAAAGTGAGATAATAATCAACCGTCTGAAATCGGGGGATATGTCTAAATTCGAGCAGGCAGAGGGCGAATGCACACTAAATGCCTGTATATTTGACATTGATTTGTCAACAGGTAAAACTGTTGACACCAAAAGAATTCTGATTTAACGGAGTTTAAAATGAAATTTAACAAAATTATATGTTGTGTTCTGTGCCTTGCACTTGTCCTATCCTTTTCAGGATGCAAAAAGAGTGACGGAAATCTTTCGGGCAGTCTGCCGGAGGAAAACCTTACTCTGCAGACAGATGCAAAAGACTACATAACGCTGCTCTATTCGGCGGCAGATTCCTTTAATCCCTATACCTTAAAAACCGATATTAACCGCCAAATTGTAAAACTTTTATATGAACCGCTTGTAAAACTAAACAATAATTTTGAGGTTGTCAATTCCTTGGCGTCTTCTGTGGAAATGAATGGGAAAGAGTGCAGAGTAACCCTTAAAAATGCCCGCTTTTCCGACGGTACAACTCTTTCAAGCGATGATGTGATTTATTCATATAATTTAGCCCGTAATTCCGAAACATCTTATGGCAAAAAGTTGTACGAAGTGGAATCGGTAAGGAGAGAGGGAGAGTCAGGATTGGTATTTAACATAAACAAAAACGACCCCTATTTTCCTGCGGTTTTGGATTTTCCCATTATTAAAAAGGATAGTGACACTTTGACCGACTCGGACAGTGTGAGTCTCCCTCCCGTAGGCTGCGGGAAATACCGTCTTAACGATGAATATAACGGAATGGTTGCCAATGATTACTATTTTGAAAAGCCAAAGAGTATCAGCAATATAAAGTTAGTAAATGCACCTGACAGTGAATCTGTGGCACACTATACGGAAATCGGGGCAGCAGATATTTATTTCACCGAAATTTCCGACGGTAATATTACCCGAATGAGCGGTAACAGACAGGAAATAAACCTAAATAATTTGGTCTACTTAGGATTTAACCAAAATTATGCACCTTTAGGTGAACAAAGGTTAAGACAGGCTATTTCCTCTGCTCTTGACAGGGTAAAGTTTTGCGAAACAGCCTACTATAATAATGCTTTGCCGGCAACGGGCTTTTTCCACCCCGCTTGGAAGGAAACCAGTTCGGTGCAAAATATACAAATTGAAGCAAAATCAGAAATAACTATTGAGAATTTAGAAGAAATAGGTTATAATAAACTAAATAGCGAGGGATTAAGGGTCAATTCAAACGGTGTCCCACTTAAATTTACTCTTCTTGTTAATTCCGAAAACCGCATCAGGGTGCTTGCAGCCAATACCGTGGCGAAGCAACTGAAAACTGTGGGAATAGGGATAACGGTTGTTGAAAAGAGTTATGCGGATTATTTATCTTGTTTGCAGAGCGGAAATTTCCAACTCTATTTGGGCGAGATAAGACTCACCGAAAATATGGATTTTTCACAACTTGTTTTAGAGGGAGGAGCCGTTGCTTTCGGTCTTCCCAAAGTTGATTCCGCCGAAGAAGGTGCGGAAGAACCAAAGGAAGAAGAAACCGAACAGGAAAATGAAGAAGAGGAAACCGACCCTAAAGAGAAAGATACCTCTTCCCAATCTGTTTTAAATGAGTTTTACAATGGGAACGCAACCGTTAGGGATGTGGCGGCTGTCCTCCAAACGGAAATGCCTATTGTTCCTATCTGTTACCGCACAGGTGTGCTTTTTTACAATGAAAACATTGAAAATGTAATCAACTCGTCTTTCAGTGATATTTACTTTTCAATTTATTCATATTCAGTAACGAAAGGTTAAGGTGAAATGTATGATTGCTTACGAAACAAGACTTGGCACTATTGATATCTCCGAGGGTTACCTTTCTAAGTTGATCGGTAATGAGGTTGTATCCTGCTTCGGTGTTGTGGGTATGGTTGCCAGCAATTCTAAACAAAAGATATTTAATAAATTCGGCAAGACCGATGCTATTGACACCGGAATTAAGGTTTCGGGCGATGCTGAGTGTGTTAAGGTCGAACTTCATATTGTTGTTACCTACGGTATGAACATTTCGGCTATTGCCGCAAGCATTACCGAGAAGGTTAAATACGTTGTAAAAGAAAAAACCGGCATAACTGTTGACAAGGTGATTGTTAAGGTTGACGGTATAATCGAATAAAATTTCAGGGTATAATTTTTACCCCCCATAAGGAGTGTTATATTTTGATAAACGGCGACAAATTGCGTGATGCAATGATTTCCGCAACTAACAATCTTTCTAACAACAGAAAACAAACCGACGATTTAAACGTTTTCCCCGTGCCGGATGGTGATACGGGTACAAATATGTCTATGACTCTCAGCAATTCAGCACGTGAACTGGAAAAACTGAGCGGTGAAACCGCCGGTAAGGTGGCTTCGGTTAATGCATCTGCTTTGCTTAGAGGTGCCAGAGGTAACTCAGGCGTTATAACCTCGCTTTTGTTCCGCGGTTTTGCTAAGGGTATCGGTGACGACGAATTTGTAACACCCGAAAACCTGGCAAAGGCATTTGAACTGGGTGTTGAGGCGGCATATAAGGCGGTTATGAAGCCTACAGAGGGTACAATTTTAACCGTTGCAAGGGTTGCCGGCGAAATGGCAAGAAAGGCTTGTGACGAGGGCAAAACCGTATTGGAGGTTTTTGAAAGTGCTATTGAGGGTGCAGAAACCGCATTAGCCGAAACTCCCGAACTATTGCCCCAACTTAAAAAGGCGGGGGTTGTTGACGCCGGCGGTTTTGGATTTGTACTTATTCTCAAGGGTATGCTTTCCGTATTTAGGGATGGCGTTATCATTAAGGGAAATGATGTTAAAATCGAGGAAAGCGAAGAAGAAACCGGCAGAAATGCCGCCGGTGAATTTGAAACCGAAATCACCTTTACCTATTGCACCGAGTTTATAGTTAACCGCAATCCCGAATGCGATAAAGAGCCTAACGACCTTAGAATGTTCCTTGAAACCATCGGTGACTGTGTTGTTGTGGTTGACGATGAGGAAATAATCAAGGTTCACGTTCATACCGACCATCCGGGAAATGCCATTGAAAATGCACTCCTTCACGGTTCTTTAGTTCACTTAAAGATTGAAAATATGCGTGACCAGCACGAAAGACAAAAGCACGATGCTGCAAATGCAAAGAAAAAGCCAGCCAAGAGTGCTGACAGAACCGAAACCTTCACTCCCGTTGAACCCACCGAGCCTTTCGGCTTTGTATCGGTTTGTGCAGGTGACGGTTTGGCAGACCTGTTCAGAGATTTAGGTGTTAACACCATTGTCAGCGGGGGACAGACCATGAACCCCAGCACCGATGATATTTTAAGAGCAATCGAATCCACCCCTGCTGAGACCGTATTTGTTCTTCCTAATAATAAAAATATTATTATGGCGGCTGAGCAGGCAATTCCGATTTCCACCCGCAAGGTTATAGTTCTTCACACAAGGACCATACCTCAGGGTATAACCGCAATGCTTTCTTTCGACCCTGATGCCGACGATAATACTAACGCTATCGAGATGCAGAAAGCGGCCGAAAAAATCGCAACAGGTCAAATTACCTTTGCCGCCCGTGATTCTCAGGCAGACGGTCACAATATTAAAAAGGGCGATTTAATGGCATTGACCGGCGGAAAAATCACCTTTGTTGATAATGACCTTGAAAGAACCGTTTTAAAACTTCTAAAACAAATGATAAAGAAAGACAGTCAGTTTGTAACCGTGATTTACGGTGAGGATGTAACCGAAGAACAGGCGAGTCTGATTGAATCCTCTATTCAGGAAAAATTCGGTCAAAAGGTCGAAATAACGGTTATTAACGGCGGTCAACCGATTTACTATTATATAATCTCCGTTGAGTAGGTGAATTAAATGATAACAGTTTCCACCGATATACAGTTTTTAAAGGGTGTTGGTGAAAAAAGAGCTGTTGTCCTAAAGAAAAAGGGCATCGATACTGTCGGTGCTCTTTTGCATTATTATCCGAGAAAGTATATTGATTGGACGGATATTTCACCGATTTGTTCAGCCCCTCTTTTTCAAAACGTGTGCGTTAAGGCTAAGATTTTAAGTATTGAAGCCCAAAAGAAACGAAGCGGAATTACCCTTTACTCTATTGTTGCCGAAGACAGTTCCGCAGAGTTGTCGGTGGTACTCTGGGGCCAAAAATATTTGGCAGAAAGTTTAAGGGTGGGCAGAGAATATTTGTTTTACGGTAAAATAACGGGCGGATTTTTATACCGCCAAATGTCCTCACCGAAAATTGTTCCCGTGAGTTACAATCTTATTGAGCCCATTTATCCTGCCTCAAAAGATATTTCCTCAAAACAGATTAAAAATTTAATTAAGAATGCGGTTTTAGCCACAGAAATTGAGGAAACACTTCCTCAGGAAATTACCGAAAGAAACGGACTGTGTTCCCTTAAATTCGCCATAGAAAATATTCATTTTCCAAATAGCAGGGAAGCCTTTTTCATTGCCCAGAAAAGACTTGTTTTTGAAGAACTCTTTGTTTTAAGGGCAGGACTTTTATATCTTAAAGGTATGAGCCTTAAAAAGGCAGGTTGTGTTTTAAAGCGGGGATATTTGGAGGACTTCAAGTCCCTTTTGCCCTTTAAGATTACATCTGCACAAGAGCGGGTTATAAAGGAATGTATGCGGGATATGTTTTCGGGATTTCCCATGAACCGTTTGGTGCAGGGGGACGTAGGAAGCGGTAAGACGGTTATTGCCGCCGCTTTGATATATGCCACCTCCAAAAACGGCTATCAATCCGCTATGATGGCACCGACTGAAATATTGGCCGTCCAGCATTACAAAACGCTACTGAAAATTACCGAAAACACAGGTATTCGTTGTGCTTTGCTTACGGGAAAACTTAAGAAAAAAGAAAGTGAGAAAATAAAAACCGCCCTTAAAAACGGCGAGATTGACGTTGTTGTGGGTACTCACTCTTTGATTTCATCTGATGTTGAGTTCAGCAAATTAGGTCTTGTTATTACCGACGAGCAACACAGATTTGGCGTTAATCAGCGTGGCAACCTTTCATTAAAAGGGGAAAATCCGCATACACTTGTAATGTCGGCAACGCCGATTCCCGGTACATTGGGGCTTATTCTCTACGGCGACCTTGATATAAGCATTGTGGACGAATACCCTGCAGGCAGACAGAAAATTAACACCTATTTGGTTGACACTTCATATAGGGAGAGAATTTACCGATATATAAAGAAATTTCTCGACCAAAGCAGGCAGGCATACATAGTTTGCCCCTTGGTGGAAGATGGGGAAGAGGTTAACATAACATCTGCAACCGAATATTACGAAAACATAAAAGATGGTGAATTTAAGGATTATTCGGTGGGGCTTTTGCACGGTAAAATGAATGGACGTCAGAAGGAAGAGGTTATGGAAAAATTCTCCTCGGGAGAGATTCAACTACTTGTTGCCACCACGGTGATTGAGGTTGGAATTGACGTGCCTAATGCGGTGCTGATGGTTGTTGAAAATGCGGAGCGTTTCGGTCTGTCACAACTTCACCAGTTGCGGGGACGTGTGGGCAGAGGGGAGTATAGGTCAGACTGTATTTTAATTACCGACAACAAGGCAGAAGAAACATTGAAAAGACTTGAAATTATTAAAAACAGTAATGACGGTTTTGAAATTGCCGATAAGGACTTAGAACTTAGAGGCCCCGGTGACTTTTTGGGAGAGCGTCAACACGGTCTTCCGCCCTTTAAAATTGCGGATATTTTTGCCGATAGAGAGGTTTTGGAGTTGGCAGGAAAAGAGGCACAGTTACTTCTTAAAAGCGACCCGCAACTTAAAAGAAAGGAAAACGCAAAACTAAAACAAGAGATAATTGAATTTTCAAATAAACTAAATAAAGAATAGGTGATAAAATGTTTAAAGAAATAAGCCCTAAGGAAATACCCGGTAATTTAATCAAGGCAATAGCCGACGAATGGATGCTTATATCCGCAGGAAACGAAAACGGTTATAATATGATGACCGCCTCCTGGGGTTTTATGGGTGAAATGTGGGGAAATGACAGTGCTATTGCTATGATAAGACCCCAGAGATACACTATGAAATTTGTTGAGGAAAATGATTACTATTCATTGAGTTTTTATGGCAACAGAAAAGATATACACAAGGTTTGCGGCTCAAAATCGGGCAGAGATACGGATAAAACCGCCGAAACGGGCTTGACACCTGTTTTCAGCGATAATACTGTGTATTTCAAAGAGGCAAGACTTGTTATAATCTGCAAAAAACAGTATGTTGATGTGCTGAAAAAGAAATGTTTTGTGGATGAGGAACCCCTAAAGTGGTATAATGATGATTTTCACAATGTTATCGTGGGTAAAATAGAAAAGGTTTTAATAAAGGAATAGAAAAATGAAATTTTTAATCGCATCGGATATTCACGGCTCGGCTTACTATTGTGATTTGCTTTTAAAGGCAATCAACACCGAAAAGGCAGACAGGGTTCTCATATTGGGTGATATTTTATATCACGGTCCTCGCAATGATTTACCAAAGGACTATGCCCCTAAAAAGGTCATAGAAATGCTAAACCCCTTAAAGGATAAACTGTTGTGCGTGAGAGGCAACTGTGACACCGAAGTCGACCAAATGGTGTTGGAATTTCCCATAATGGCAGACTATTCCGTAATCCCCTTGGGGGATAGGCTGATATATGCCACCCACGGTCACGTTTTTAACGAAAATAATCTTCCGCCTATGGCACAAGGCGATATTTTGCTTAACGGGCATACCCATATTTCAAAATGTGTGGAGCATAGTGATTTTATTTATATGAATCCGGGCTCGGTTTCCATTCCCAAAGAGGGAACACCCCACAGTTTTATGACTTTCAAAGAGGGTAATTTTCTCTGGAAAAACTTAGAAACTATGGAAATTTATAAGGAATTTAAGATTTAGAATGAAAAAAATTGTTATAATAGGCGGCGGTCCTGCGGGACTTAAAGCCGCTATAAGTGCCGCTTCTCGATACAAAGGTAAGGCTGAAATTACCCTTATTGAAAAAAATGAACGTTGCGGCAGAAAACTAATGATTACGGGTAAGGGCAGATGCAATGTTACCAATAACTGCGATTTAGACACATTGATTGCAAATGTTCCCCAAAACGGAAGATTTTTATATTCTGCTTTTTCTTCCTTTCTACCTCAGGATACAATGGCTTATTTTGAGTCGGCAGGTGTTCCCCTTAAAACCGAGCGGGGAAACAGGGTTTTTCCTTTGTCGGACAAGGCTGTGGATATTGTAGATGCACTGGTTAAGGGGCTTAAACCGCTGGGAATTAAACAACTTCACGCTACAGCTAAATCTATTAAAACAGACGGTGAAAAGGTAATCGGCGTTGAACTTGAAATGGGACAGGTTGTAGATGCAGACAGTGTGGTTTTAGCCACCGGCGGTATGTCATATCCCGTTACAGGCTCCACGGGTGACGGCTACAGAATGGCTGAGGAATTGGGTCATACCGTCACCGAACTAAGACCTTCCCTTGTGCCCTTAAACTGCCACGAGGGTTTTTGCTCAAGGCTGGCGGGACTTTCCCTTAAAAATGTCACTTTGTCGGTTTTCGAGGGGGAGAAAAAGAAACCTATCTTTAAGGAAATGGGAGAAATGCTTTTTACCCATTTCGGTATTTCGGGTCCATTGGTGCTGTCGGCATCGGCATATCTCAGAAAAATGGGTAAGGCGGAATATAAAGCGGTAATTGATTTAAAACCCGCTTTGACTGTCGAGCAACTTGACAAGCGAATTTTAAGGGACTTTGAAAATGAGAAAAATAAGGATTTTGCCAATTCTTTAGATGCCCTCTTGCCTAAAAGCATAATTCCCGTTATAATAGAAAAGTCAGGTATCAACCCTCGGGAAAAGGTTAATCAGGTAAGCCGTGAGCAGAGAATGGATTTGTGCCGTGCTATTAAGGAATTTACCCTTAATATAACCGGTTTCAGACCTATTGAAGAGGCAATTATTACAAGCGGCGGAATTTCGGTTAAGGAGATCAATCCCTCGACAATGGAGTCAAAACTTATAAAAGGTCTCTTCTTCGCAGGGGAGATTATTGATGTTGACGCTTTTACCGGAGGGTTTAATTTACAAATTGCATTTTCCACCGCCTTTTTAGCAGGCGAAAATGTTTAAAGGAGAATAATTATGATTTCAATTGCAATCGACGGTCCGGCCGGTGCCGGAAAAAGCACACTTTCAAGGAAGTTGGCTGAATTGTTCGGATTTATTTATGTGGACACGGGTGCTTTATACAGAGCAGTCGGTCTTAAGTTTTCTTTGAGCGGTGCAGACACTGATTTAAATTGCGATATTGAGGGTATTTTGGCAAACACAACCGTTGACATTCGTTTTGTAAAGGGTGAACAAAGGGTGTTTTTAGACGGAAAGGACGTTTCCGACAATATAAGAACTCCAAAGGCTTCTATGATGGCTTCTGCAGTTTCGGCAAAGCCCCCTGTCAGGGCATTTTTGCTTGATACCCAAAGGGAATTGGCAAAAAATAATGACTGCCTTATGGACGGCAGAGATATCGGCACAGTTGTGCTTCCTAATGCCACGGTTAAGATTTATTTAACTGCATCTGCCGAGGACAGGGCAATGAGACGTTACAAAGAACTGATAGAAAAGGGTCAGACCGCCCAATATAAGGATGTATATGACGATATGGTTCAGCGTGACTATAACGATATGCACCGTGAAATTGCTCCCTTAAAGCAGGCTGAGGATGCAATAGTTGCCGACACAACGGGTCTTACATTTGAGCAGTCCTTCGAACTTTTAACTAACATTATCAAAAAGGGTATTGAAGCATAATATGAAGATTACTAAGGCTGAAACTGCCGGATTTTGCTTCGGTGTTAACCGTGCAGTTAATATGGTTTATGATTTGTTAGACAGCGGAAAAAAGGTTTGCACTTTGGGTCCTATTATTCACAACCCCCAGTTGGTTTCCGAATTGGAGGGCAGAGGTGTTAGGATTGTTTCGTCACCCGAGGAAGTGAAAGAGTGGGAAACCCTTGTTATCCGTTCTCACGGGGTGGAGAAATCGGTTTATGATGATGCCTGTAATTTAGGGGTGGATGTGGCAGATGCTACCTGTCCGTTTGTGGCAAAAATTCACAAAATCGTTGCTGAAAACAGTGCTAAAGGTGCTGTTACAATTATAGCCGGTGACAGGGACCACCAAGAGGTTAAGGGGATTATCGGTCACTGTCTGGGTGAATATTTTGTTGTGGCAAGTGAGGAAGAACTGGATGTAATTCTGGAAAATGAAAGAAAAATTGGTGAAAATGACCTAATTTTTGTATCACAAACCACATTTAATGCCCAAATTTGGGAGAAATTGCAAAAAAAATTAAAAAAACTATATACAAATGCGAAAATATTTGATACAATATGTAATGCTACTTCTTTAAGGCAGAGCGAGGCGGACAAACTGTCAAAACTCAGCGATGCCATTATTGTTATCGGCGGAAGACACAGTTCTAATACCGCAAAACTTTACAGCGTTTGCAAACATAACTGTGCCAAAACCTTTTTAATTGAAACTGCATCTGAACTGTGCTTTAATTCTTTGAAGGATTGCCGTAACATCGGAGTAGTGGCAGGTGCTTCTACACCTGCGGGCATTATAAAGGAGGTAATTGATACCATGATGGAAAATTTACAACCCACTGAAGAACAGGTGGAGGAAACCGCAGTTCAAAAAACTTTTGAGGAAATGACCGATGAGGAAGCATTTGAGGCTTCGCTCAGCGGTTTAACAGGTGATCAGAAGGTTGAAGGCATTGTTGTTGCCGTTAACCCAACCGAAATCACCGTAGATATAGGAAGAGGAGTTACCGGATACATTTCTGCTGCAGAATATTCTTCTGACCCGGATGTTAAACTTACGGATGAAGTTAAGGTTAACGATAAATTAAACCTTATTATTATGAAAATTAACGACCAGGAAGGCACCGCAATGCTTTCTAAACGTCGTTTCGATGCTATTGCAGGCTGGGATAAGATTGTTGCCGCCAAAGAGTCCGGCGAAGTTCTTAAGGGCTTTGTTAAGGATATTATTAAGGGCGGTGTTGTGGCATACACAAATAATGTGCGTGTCTTCATTCCCGCATCTCAGGCAACCGCTTCCCGCAACGATTCTTTAGAGGATCTAAAGGGTAAGGAAGTTTCTTTCCGCATTATTGAAATCGGAAGAGGCAGAAGAGCCGTTGGTTCTATCAGAAGCGTTCTTCGTGACGAAAGAAGAGCCGCTGCTCAAGAAATTTGGGACAATATTGAGGTAGGCGACCGTTTCACAGGTACTGTTAAATCTCTCACAAACTACGGTGCATTTGTTGACATCGGCGGTGTTGACGGTATGATTCACGTTTCCGAACTTTCCTGGACCAGAATTAAAAACCCCAGCGAGATTGTTCTTGTGGGCGATACGGTTGAGGTTTATGTTAAGGCTGTTGATAAGGAAAAGAAAAAGATTTCTTTGGGATATAAGAAAGAGGACGAAAATCCTTGGGTTATCTTCCAAAAGAATTATGAAGTCAACGATGTTGTTAAGGTTACCATTGTTAGTATGACCACATACGGTGCTTTTGCCCGTATCATTCCCGGTATTGACGGACTTATTCACATTTCTCAAATTGCCGATAAGCACATTGCAAAACCTCAGGACGAGTTGACTGTAGGTCAAGAGGTTGAGGCTAAGATTATCGCTGTTGATAATGATAAGAAGCGTGTAAGCCTTTCTGTCCGTGCTCTTATCCAAAAGGAAGAGGAAGAAAAGCAGGACGTTGAGGCTAAGGATGAGGTTGTTTATGAAGCAACCGAGGATAACGCTCCCGTTGCCGAGGCTGATGTAATCGAGGCCGCCGCTGAGGTAACAGAGGCTGAAGTTGAAACAGCAACCGAGGCTGTAGTTGAAACAGCAACCGAGGAATAATTTTAAATCTTTTTGCGGGTGGTTTTACCACCCGCAGAGAAACTATATTCAATATTTTTTTGCGGCATTGAGCCGCATTTTGTTTTTCCGGCGACAGGTGCGTCGGAAAAACTCCTTATAAGCGAAAACCGCATTAAAGGCGGTTTTCAAGGGGACGTGGGTGGTATTGGCGGGAGTGGAGTGCAGTCCGAAAATCCAAATATTTTCGGCGAACGGCATTCCCGCCAAGAGAAGTTTTACCACCCACTTTTCTTATTATTGTTTGACAAATCAGTTTTTTTGGTATATACTATATTTGTTATAATAAGTTTCTAAGAATGTAAAGTATTTGTATAGATAAACAATTTTGACGGGAGTGCAACTTTTGGATAAATTTGTTATAAATGGCGGTAAGTCCCTTAAAGGTAAGGTTCATATCAGCGGTGCCAAAAATGCGGCAGTTGCTATCCTCCCTGCAGTTTTGCTGGCGGAGGATACCTGTGTTATAGAAAATCTTCCCGAAATTTCCGATGTTAGTGCAATTTTGCGTGTAATTAAGGAATTGGGTGCCCGAGTGCGTTTCATAAATAGAGGAACTGTTGAGATAGATGCCAAAAACATTAACAGTTATATTGTTACCAAACAAATGGCTGAGAATATGCGTGCTTCAAGTTATTTTTTAGGTGCTTTGATTGGCAGAATGAATAAGGCACGTGTGGCTCCTCCCGGTGGATGTGATTTCGGTGTTCGTCCCATTGACCAGCATATTAAAGGTTTTGAGGCATTGGGTGCTAAAATGTCCTTTGAAAGCGGAATGGTTGACGGTAAAGCATTTGCTTTAAAGGGTGCATCAATTTACCTTGATGTTGTCTCTGTGGGTGCTACGGTCAACATAATGTTGGCTGCTGTTAAAGCACAGGGGTTGACCATTATTGAAAATGCCGCAAGGGAACCGCATATTGTTGACTTGGCAAACTTTTTAAACTCTATGGGTGCCAATATTATGGGTGCCGGAACGGGTGTTATTAAAATTCGCGGCGTTGAAAGACTTCATGGCACTAATTACAGTATAATTCCCGACCAAATCGAGGCAGGAACATATATGACTGCCGTTGTTGCCACAGGGGGCGACGTTTTGGTGGAAAATGTTATACCAAAGCATCTTGAGTCTATAACCGCAAAACTCAGAGAAATCGGTGCCGAAATAGAAGAGTATGACGAGTCTTTAAGAGTTAAGATGGACATAAGACCCCGAAAGTGTAACGTTAAAACCATGCCTCATCCCGGTTTCCCAACCGATATGCAACCCCAAATTGCCACTCTTTTGACAATTGCAGGGGGAACGAGTATTGTCACCGAAGGTGTGTGGGATAACCGCTTTAGGTATGTTGAGCAGTTAACCTTAATGGGTGCCGATATTCAGGTTGACGGTAAATCTGCCATTATCACGGGTGTGGATTCTCTTAAATGTGCTCCCGTTAAGGCGGTGGACCTGAGAGCCGGTGCCGCTATGATTATAGCAGGACTTATGGCTAAGGGTATCACAGAGGTTGAGGATATTATTTATATCGACCGTGGTTATGAAAATGTGGTGGAAAAATTCAAGGCTTTGGGTGCCGATATAAGCCGTGTACCGATCATGGAGCCTGAGAACATTTCATCTAAAGAAGCATAAATTAAAGGGTTGTCGATAAGCCTTTAATTTGTCTTCCACTGACAAAAGTTGTAAATTGGTGCTTTCCCAAGCCTCCCCTGTGTAAGGGGAGGTGGATTTTTGCGTAGCAAAAAGACGGAGGGGTTGTAAATATGCAGTTTGTAATGCATTATTAGAGATTCTTCGTCGCTTTGCTCCTCAGAATGACATATAAAATGTCACCCTGAGCAGAGCGTTTGGTCTCATTGTAGGAGTCGGCGGTTTCCGACAACCGCTGCCGACATATTTATAAGGTATGCTACTCGCCAAAACATATAAATTTATAAGACTGACTTTTTTTACAGTTATTTTAAGGAAACCTAAATTTAAGGAGATTAAAATGTCAAGAATTTGTCCGCTATACAGCGGTTCTACAGGCAACTGCACATACATAGGCACTAAAAAGGTTGGTATTTTAGTTGACGCCGGTGCATCCCTAAAGGGCATTACCGAAAGTCTTTCGGGCGTGGGTGCCGAGATAGACGAAATTAAGGCAGTTGCCGTAACCCACTGTCACGACGACCATATTAAGGGTCTGAGGGCGGTGCTTAGGAAAACTAAAGCTAAACTTATTTGCAGCGAAAAAACCGCCGATATTTTAGCAGAAAAAAACGTTTTATTGCCCGAAACAGAAATACTGATAAACGATAAAAACATTGATGTCGGAGATACCGAAATTTCCGCTTTTTCTACAAGCCATGATGTTGAGGGAAGCCTTGGATATAGTTTCTTTTTGCCTGACGGTAAGAAGTTTTCCGTCTGCACCGATACAGGTGTTATAACCGACGAAATCAGCGGTGCCATTGACGGCAGTGACTTAATACTGCTGGAATCTAACCACGATATTGATATGTTGAAAAAAGGCCCTTATCCGCCCTTTTTAAAGGTCAGAATAATGTCCGACAAAGGGCATATTTCCAATGCGGTTTGTGCCGAGGAAATTAAAAAACTCTATAAAAACGGCACAATGCGGTTCATTTTAGGTCATTTAAGCCTTAATAATAACACACCCCTTTTGGCACGCAGTACCAGCGAATCAGCCCTTATGGATTTGTCTGCAAAAAACGGCAAGGATTATATATTAACCGTGGCAAAACCTAAGGGTAACGGAGTGACGGTTATATGATTAAATGCAGAATTATCGCTTTAGGCTCCCTAAAAGAAAAATTTTTCAAAGAGGCCTGTGGAGAATATATAAAAAGGCTTTCCCGTTTTTGCAATTTGGATATTTGCGAAATCGAGCCCCAAAAACTGCCCGAAAAACCGTCTCTTGGTGAAATAGAAAATGCTCTCAAAAAAGAGGCGGAACTGATAAACAAAAAAATTCCTCAAAACAGTTTGGTTATTGCTCTTTGTGTTGAGGGGAAACAAATGTCCAGCGAAAAATTGGCAGAAAAGATTAAAGAGGTTTCCGCCGTCGGTAGGGGACTGTGCTTTATAATTGGCAGTTCCCACGGATTGGCTGAGGAGGTTAAAAAAATTTCGGATTTAAAACTTTCCCTGTCGGAAATGACCTTTCCCCATAAACTTTTCAGGGTTATGCTTTTGGAACAGATTTACAGAGGTTTTATGATAAATTCAGGTTCGGAATACCATAAATAAACTCCAACTTAAGTTGGAGTTTATTTATGGTTATATTCGTTAAAAAATATGTATAAATGTTAATAAAAAATATTGACAATATACAAAAAATGTTATATACTAAAATAAACAAATAAATCTAAAGGGTGATACCAATGCACATAGTTCATATTTTTAAATTACATAATGGGGCTAATTATATGAAATTGATGTTTTGTTACAAAATGATTGCATTGAGTATTCTTGTTTTATCAATAATCAATTTTACTGCGTGCGGTTATAATAAATATTCTGTGCCTGAGATAACCGATTTGCAGAGTAAGGAAAATTCAACATCGGTTTTTTTAGTTACAGATAAAGATGAGTATTCATCTTCGGAAGATAAAATCGTTTATACGCTTAAGAATAATTCTCAAATTACCTTTTCAAAAGAAAGAGAAGATTTCGTTTTAGAATATTATGAAGATGACGGTTGGAAAGAATATTCTTTTAAAGAAAATAGACAGATTGATTTAGAGAGTTATGAATTTGATTTGGAAAACGGTGAATCTACAAGATTTGAAATCATATTAAAGTGTCACTATGATATGCCGATGAAGAATGGTTATTACCGTATTTTGCAGTATGGATTGGTATCGAATGTATTCTGTATTAGATAGGAGATATGCATATGAAGAATCGTTATATATCAATAGGTTTAGTAGTTACATTATTGGTTTTGATATTTAATAATATCGGTGTTTCGGCAGTTGATATTTCGGAAGAAGGTATAAATGACCCATTAAAGTTATACAGATATGATGCAAATAAAAAAACAGTAACCGAGATTTCGGATCAGGATATAAAAGATAGGTTAGCTCAATTAGAGCAGATTTCTGTTAATAATATTGCTGATGGTAAATTATGTGACGAGGAATATGTACCATATGGTCTTGAAAGTGCACCGCCAAATGCAGAAACGAGGGGGTTATTAGGTTCGTGGAGTGAGATTAATCCGGCAACTGGCGGACAATATAGAAATACCGTATATGTAGAATATATAAAAAATGGTAATAGGGCACGTGCTTCAGGTTTTTTAATTGGCCCATCGACTGTCGCAACGGCAGGTCATGTAATATATAGTGGCGGTAAATTTGCAGTTGATATTGTTGTTATACCGGCAAGGGCTGGTTCTTCATACCCTTATGGTACTGCTGGATATAATGGTGCCGTTGTTAGCAGTGGTTGGTATGATAACGAAGACGGTAATTATGATTGGGGTATTATAGAACTTGATAGTAATTTGGGAGACAGCGTTGGCTGGTTAGGATTAGAAACTAAAACAACATCTTATAATGGCAAGTCTGTTATGTCGAATGGTTATCCTAAAACAGTTAATGGTACAACAAAACATACTATGTATAGAACAAATGGCACCGTTAGTTCTTCGCAAACATATAAACTATATAGTCAGAACACTAATGCTGCCGGTGGTATGAGTGGCGGACCACTATATTATTATAGTTCTAGTACGGGTTACACCGCTATTGGTATTTCCACTACCAGCGGAAGCAATAGTAATGGATATATCAGAATAACACGAGAATTGTATGACATATTTTTATCATATAGAAATGTAAGAGTTTAAAAAAGTCGGCGAAAGCCGACTTTTTATTTTAGTGCAGATATATCATCGGCAATATTGGCAAAGATTTCGGCACAGGTTAAGGTTTGTTTGCTGTCGTCTTCAGAAAAAATTACTACTACATACTGTGGGTTAACTGTAGGGAAAAAACCGCAAAACCAACTTTCGTTAATTTCCTTGCCGTCACGGAATTTGCCCGTTTGTGCCGTGGCGGTTTTGCCTGCGGCAGATA
This sequence comes from Acutalibacteraceae bacterium, assembly GCA_045580545.1. GTDB lineage: Bacteria > Bacillota > Clostridia > Oscillospirales > Acutalibacteraceae > UBA737. The sequence goes on from JAZNOA010000051.1 coordinate 35,935, forward strand.
CGGTTTTGGGTTTGGCTTTACTGCCTGTACCCTCCTCTAAAACCCCCGTTAAATACTGCCTGAGTAACTCAGCCGTTTCGGGTTTCATAACCTTTGTAGGCAAATTTTCTTTGGTGGGCGTCAGGTTTCCGTTTTCGATTGTGGCTTCCACCAAAGAGGGAACATAATAACTTCCGTCTCCCGCAATGGAGCAGTATAGATTAAGCATTGAAACAGGGGATAGCAAAAGTTCCCCCTGACCGATGCTGAAGTTAGCCAAATAGGCAATATTAGATAGGCTCTCTTCTTTTGGAAGATTGCCCTTTGCCGTGAAAATTCCCTCGCAAAGTTTTAAACTTTGATTGAAACTCAGAGTTTGTGCGGTTTTATATATTTCGCTGTATCCTATGTCAAAGGAAAAATTATAAAAATAGGTATTACAAGAAAATGCAAGTGCACCGTCCAAATTCAGATTTCCGTGACCCGAGAGATTATGGCACTTAAATCTTCGGTCAATAATTTCGCAACTGCCCACGCAGGTGTAATTATAATCCGCTTTTCCGCTTTCGATTCCCGCAATAGCAACACAGGGTTTAAAAACCGAACCCACATTATATGCATTAACCGCTCTGTTTAAAAGAGGGGAATTTGCATTTTCTAAATATAGTTCAATGTTGTTTCTGTCAAAGGCAGGTCGGCTGACATTGGCTTTGATTTTTCCTTTTAAATCGCTGATAACAACGGCACCCATTTCCAAATTTTCGGCGTGTTTTTCGGCAATTTCCTGAATGTTAGTGTCAAGGGTGGTGACAACGCCGTTTTTCATAGCCTTATTGTCGTTTAAAAGTTCCGGCTCAACACCCTCTAAAATGCGTCCTTTTGCGTCTGTGGAGTAAAACACAGATATACTTTCACTTGAATACAAAAGTTTGTCATAGGCTTTTTCAAGACCGCTTACACCTTTTAAATCATTGTCGGTATAGCCTATTATGTGGCGTGAGGGTGTTTGGTTGTCGGAAAACACTCGGGTGCAAATAATTCCGTCGCAGTTGATTTCTTCCGGCACTTCGCAAAGGATAGGTTTGTTTCCCTTTAACTGTTCTAAAACTTCGGTTAATTCATTCCCCTCTAAAACCTGACTGATTGCCGTTACTGCCCTTGGTGTGGGTGTAACACAGGCGATTATTTTTTCTTCACAGTTGGTGAGTCTTGCCATATTGCAGTCATATATAGTTCCCCTTGAATCGCCGATTTTAAGGCGAATTCCGTTTTGAGTTTTTTGAACCTTAGAATAATCATCGGTGGCAACGGTGGCGACCCTTAAGACCGAAACAAAAAAGAGTACCATACACATTATAAAGCACATTAACGCCCGTTTTTGCATAAAAAACACCTCTCGTCTTAAGTATAATGGTTATAGATTGTCGAAATAGTGGTTGAATACACTATTTCGACACCAAATCCTCGATTTGGCAGCAAATTTTCAAGGAAAATTTGTCTATACCCATTGAAATGATTATAGAGCGAATTTAAAAAAAGTAACTTTTTAATTCGCAAAAGCCGATAAAATCGGCTTTTCGAAACGTCGGAGAGCGTTTCGATATCCTATAATCATTATGACAAAAGGTGTGTCTGTTTATTCGGTTTTCATTCTTAAAAGTGCACCCGTTTTGATTTTTCTGTCAAAGGGTATTTTAATTTTCATCATAGGTCTCGGGGCAGATTCGATGTATTCGCCCTTTTCATCCATAAGATTGTCTGCCTTTAAAATAAATGGTGGGGATTTTGGTTCTAAACAATCAAGTTCCTGACCGCTGTAAAACTTGTTTTTAAGGGTCGCAATAACGCAACCGTCCTCATAACCGTCCACAACGGCGGCAACGGAATAATCTCTCACATATCCCGCATTTTCATAGGTTTGGGAATTTTCGGGAACACCCAAATAAAAACCTGTTGAATAGGTGCGGTGGCTGATTTTGTTGAGTTCATCTATAACCCACCGGGGGCATTTCCAATGGGCGGGATTGGCTTTAATACTGTCCAAGGCACCTCGGTAAGCATTGGTGACAACGGCGGTATAATAGTGGGATTTCGCTCTGCCTTCAAGTTTAAGACTTCCCACACCCGCTTTAATCATTTTATCAAGATGCTCTGCCATACACATATCGTTGGCGTTAAGAATATAGGTGCCTTTGTCGGTCTCGGTAATGTCCATATACTGACCCGGTCGTTTTTCCTCCATAAGGGAATAACTCCATCGGCAGGACTGGGCACAGTCACCTCGGTTGGCATCTCTGCCTGTCATATAACTTGAAAGCAAACATCTTGCTGAAAAGGAAACGCACATTGCCCCATGAGCAAAGGCTTCAATTTCCAAATCCATTGGGGTTTTAGCCCTGATTTCGGCAATCTCCTCCAAGGTTAACTCTCGTGCCAACACAACACGTTTTGCACCTAAATCGTGAAATGCACGGGCAGTTTCATAGTTGCAAATACCCGACTGCACCGAAATATGCAAATCGCAGTTGGGTGCATATTTTTTAACCATATTCATAGTCCCAAGGTCGGAGGCGATAATTGCGTCTGCCCCTAAACCGTTAAGCATTTCCAAAAATGCGGGAAGTCTCGGCATTTCGGCGTTGTGAGGTATTGTGTTACAGGTTACGTGAACCTTAACACCGTGGGCGTGGGCATAGTCAATGCCCGTTTTTAAATCATTTTCGCCGAAGTTGGTGGCGGCGGTACGCATACCGAATTCCTCGCCTGCCAAAAACACTGCGTCGGCACCGAAATCAACCGCGCCTTTAAGGCGTGTTAAATCGCCTGCGGGAGAGAGAAGTTCCGGCAGTGTTAAAAAATCAGTTGAAATATTCATAAACCCATTGCTGTCCTTGTTGTAATTTTGCTATGGTTGCAGACTGTTCGGCGGCGGTTTTGTGGAAATAAAAATTGCCTGAACTGTCGGTAACGAAATAATAGTAGTCAGATGATTTAGGATTTAATGCTGCGTTTATGGCATCCATTCCGGGAGAGCAGAGAGGTCCCGGGGGAAGCCCCTTAATGGCGGAAAATTTATCGTCTGCTTGGGTGTTGTATCTGCCGTCATCCTGACGGAAACTATCCCCGTAGAACAGGGTGGGGGAAGAACCTAATGAGGGATAGTCGGGGCTGTTAAGTCGGTTATAGAAAACACCCGCAACACCCTGCATATTCACCTTTAGGTGCTCCTTTGCCGAATCGGTCTTGGCTTCAACACCTGCCTCCATTTGAACAATGGAAGCCATAGTTAGAATTTCGTTCATGGAATAGCCCATTTCTTCGGCTTTTTTGAACATTTCATCGCTAATCTGTTCCTCTGCTCGGTGAATCATTGCCTCTGCCGCCAATTTTGCACAGGTTTTTCCGTCCTCAAAAGCATAAAAACTATATGTGTCGGGGAATAGGTACCCTTCCAAGGTGTGGTATGTTTTAATGTCATCGGCACATGATAAAAGTCGGGAAGATTTAAGGTCAATTTCATCTAATGCTTCTAAAAATTCAGCCCTTGTGCAGACGCCTGCTTTTTCTAAGAGTGTGGTAATTCCCGGAACGGTTACCTTTTCGCCGTTAACATTTTTGGTAAAATCGTTAATACCGGTGCCTTCAGGTATGGTAACATTAACGGTTTCAGCCTTGGCACCTTCATTTATAAGCATTTGGCAAAGGTCTTCATAGCCTGCCTCTGTATTAAAGGTGTAAAACCCGTACTTAAACTGATTTTCATATCCTTTTAACTTTGCATAAACTCTGAAAAGAATGGGGATTTTAACCGCACCGCTGTCCTTTAATTGTTCTGCAATTTCGGAGACGGGAGTACCCATTTTAATGTCCATAGTGGTGTCATCGCCTCTGCCGAAACCGATACCCGTAAAGTCGGCCCCTGCATAAATTATGCCCATGCCAAGACCAATCGCTACAATAATAATGCTTAAAATCCACGCAATGTTTTTAACAAGTGAATTGCCTTTTTTGGCACGTGATTTCTTCTTTTTTTTTGGCAATTCCGACTCCTCTGCGGCAATTTGAAAGCCGTTTTCGATTATAAAATCGTCATTTTCAGGGAGGTTATTTTTGAATTCTTCGCTCATTTTTAATCTCCTTTAGGGACATTGCATCTTCGCTTTTAAATCTGCAACTGTCTCTTTGTCGGTCAAGTTTTCTAAAATTTTAAAACCGAAGTCAAACGCCACACCCACGCCCTTTGCGGTGATAACATTAGCGTCCTGCACAATATAGTCGGAAGACAGTTTAGCACCGATTAAATCTTTTTCAAAACCGGGGAAACAGATGGCATTTTTGTTGTTTAAAAGTCCCATTCCGCCTAAAATTTTCGGTGCGGCACAAATAGCACAAACTAACTTTTGATTCTCGTTTGCAAAGGAAACTGCCCGCTTTACGGTTTCGTTGCTTTCAAGATTATTGGTTCCCGGCATACCGCCAGGTAGTATTACGCCTTGCAACTTATCGTCTAAAACAACCTGACCTTCTGAAATGTCAGCCTTAACTGTTATTCCGTGGGTGCCGGTAATGTATTCCTTGCCGACACCCACTGTTTTAACTTGGATACCGCCTCTACGGAGAATATCTAAGGGACAAAGAGCCTCACATTCCTCAAATCCGTCTGCTAAAAATAAATATATCATAATCAGTCCTCATAAACTTTCAGTACTTGATTTAAAACATCATAGGCAATATCCGCAATAGTGCGTGCCTCGCCCTTTTGCGAGCAGGGAATAATCTCCCATTTAGAATACTTTGCAGTAAACAAGGCCGCTTTTCGGCATTTTTCCAAATACTCGGTATTGCTTTCGTGAATATCCTTTTTAGCCTCGTCACCCTCGTACCTTTTACTTAAAAGTTTTTGGGAGACTTCAATAGGCATATCGAGGAAAATCACCTTGTCGGGCTTTGGAATGGCGATTTTATTATATTCAAAATCATAAAGCCAGTCTAAAAACTTTTCCCATTCACTTTCCGGCAGTTTAGAACATTGGTGAACGGCGTTTGAAGTGGTGTATCTGCCCGAAACAACCGTTCCGCCGCAGTTATAGTAATTGCCCCAATCTGATTTGAAACTTGCATATCTGTCAACAGTATAGAACACAGAGGCGGCAAAGGCGTTTACATCCTCCGGCTTTTTACCGAATTCACCACCCAAATACATTTTAACCAATGTGCTGGAGGGACTTTGGTAGTTTGGAAAGGAAACTGCCTTGCAGTCGATACCTCTTGTTTTCAAATTTTGCTCCAAAAGTTCTAATTGGGTGGACTTTCCGCTGCCGTCAAGCCCTTCAATAACTATTAGTTTACCCATTGTTTTTAAGTTCCTTATAAAATTCTCTGACTTCCTGCGGTTTTCCGCAGGACATTTTACCTTCACTGCATCCGCCTCTGAGGCAGGACGGCCCCGCATTCTTAAATAGGTTGGGAGCAACTTCGGTAACTAATGCCAACATTTGATTTGCCACTTCTTGAATTTCCCATTGGGCACGGCGGCAACAGCGAATTTTAAAGAAATTCATAAGAGAGCGTGCATTCATGGTCATAACCATTTGGGTTTCGCAGGAATTGGGCAAAACAAAGCGAGCGTCCTCAATGGCCTTTTTCTCAGCCAGTCGGTCGGCAGTCCTTTCGTCCTTACCCTCCTTCAAAAATGCAGTTTTATGTTTGTTTTTTAAAATTTCGGCAATGCGGTCATACCTTTTCTGGTCTTCCGCCATAATTTCCTCATAAAGTGCCAAAGCCTCAGGCTCTGCGGCAATTTCGGGAGGGGTTATATACTCAAAGGAGCCTTCTCTTACATATCTTTGGCTTTTAACCGAGAATGATGCCATTCTGTGACGGGTGATTTGAGCCAACAAAGAACGTGAAACACCCTCGATTCCGAAGGTGAAACTTGCGTGTTCAATGGGGCTTTCGTGACCGATTTCACTTAGCATTTCAACAAATGCGGCTGCTTTTTCCTCGGTTAAATTAGAAGCCAATTCGCTGACTTTAGAACTGCTGTAACAAAGTTTGGCGGCGGCGGCAACCGTGTGTTCGGGATTGGGAGTGTGTGCTAAAAGATATACCTTAGGCATTATAAAAAGCCCCTTTCTGATTATCGAAATACCGATAAAATCGGTTTGTCGAAACGCTTTTCTGCGTTTCGACATTATATATTCATTATAACAAAACCTATTTGGAATTTCAACCATAATATAATAAAAATCCCTTTTCACAGATGCAAAAAGGGATTTGGCATTATTTTTTCGGTTTAACAAAGTCCTTAATTATTGAATAAATGAGAACAAGACAGGCGAGACCGAAAATTACGGTGCCGATTATAACTATAACCTTAAATGCGGTAGGAACTTTCGTAATTTCCGTATTATCCGATATATTTTCTTCGGTTTTAAAGGCGGTGTCTATATAATCGGTGCTGACGCCTGATTTCGTATAGAAACTAACGGTATAAAGTTTACCGTCCTCAATAGTGAAAAACTGGGTTAAAATATAGTCCTCATTTTGGTTTTTAAGGTTAATTCTAACGTATTTTTGACCGTCTTTTGAAATGATTTTTCCCGTGATATTCGGAAGGCCTGTTATATCGGGTAAGAGTGTTTTAATGCTACTGTCCGACAGATTTGATAAATTTTTTACCGAAGATGCAAAATCTGTTTCGGTTTCAACTGCCTGAATTTGCTTTGAACAGTCCTCGGTAACGGCTAAAAACTTTATATTCTGTTCTGCCACTTTAAGAGCAAGACTTTCGGGGTCGGTATTAAGCACTTCTGCAACCTTTTCGGGAGCAGAGGAATAGACGATAAAATCCTCACCGGGAGTGATTTTATCAATTTCAAATGCGGTAACGCTAAATCCTAAAAGGAACACCAAACATATCGCCAAAATTATCTTTTTCAAGCCGATCACTATCCAATTAAATTATTTTGTTTCTTAGCGGCGGTAAGTGTGTTCTGCATAAGCATGGCAATGGTCATGGGACCTACACCGCCCGGAACGGGGGTAATGGCAGAAGCCTTGTTTTTAACATTTTCAAAATCAACGTCACCGCAGAGTTTGCCGTCAACTCGGTTGATACCCACATCAATAACAACGGCACCTTTCTTTACCATATCCTCGGTGACAAATTTGGGTCTGCCCACGGCGGCAACCAAAATATCCGCATTTTTGCAGACCTCTTTAAGATTTTTTGTTTTCGAGTGGCAGACGGTAACCGTTCCGTTTTGGTGGAGCAGAAGCATATTCATAGGCTTGCCCACAATGTTAGAACGTCCTATTACAACGCAATTTTTACCCTCAACATCAATGTTTTCATACTTTAGCATTTCCATAACTCCCGCAGGGGTGCAGGGGAGAAAATCAAAGTCACCGATCATTATTCTGCCCACATTAAAGGGGTGGAATGCATCCACGTCCTTTTCGGGGTCAATGGAATTTATAATAAGTTTTTCGTCAAGGTGGGAAGGCAAAGGCAACTGACATAAAATGCCGTTAATAGAGGGCTTGGAGTTCAGTTCTTCAATTAGTGCCAAAAGTTCTTCATTTGTGGTGCTTTCAGGCAGGGCATATTCTTCGGAGATTATCCCTAAATTTTCGCAAGCCTTCTTTTTGTTGGAAACATATACTTTAGAAGCAGGGTCTTCGCCAACAATGATAACCGCCAAACCAACGGTTATGCCTTTTTCCTTTAAAGCGGAAACCTCCGCCTTTACCCTTTCTTTAACCGATGCTGATATTATTTTTCCGTCAATTATCTTGGTCATTTTCATTTTCTCCTAAATTTTCGTTTTCAAAAACAGCCACATATTCGCCGTCCTGCTCTGTGCGTTTATTTTTTAGAATCACAAACATCGCAATTCCCGCTAAAATGCATATAGTGAATGACAGGATGGAGGAAACCCTTATATTGCCCCACATCAAACTGTCGGTCCGGATAAGTTCCAAAAATCCCCGCTCAAAGCCGTACCAAATGCAGTAGGAAAGAATGATCTGACCGCTGAATTTTCTTCTTTTGCTGATTTTATGAAGAACCAAAACTCCCAGCAAACACCAGATTGATTCATACAAAAAGCAGGGGTGAACAAGACCTTCGCTTCCCATATAAGCAATGGTTTTGGAACTTTCCATACCCCACCAGTTACTTCCCGTAAAGGTGCCGAATGCTTCTTGATTGACAAAATTTCCCCATCTGCCGATACCCTGACCTATAAGGAAACCGATTGCGGCTAAGTCGAACATATCAAGAATATGTATTTTTTTGAAGTAACACATTAAAGCACCGCAACCGAAGGCACCGATAACGGCACCGTAAATGGCAATACCTGAAAACCCGGAAGAATCAAAACCGAAAAAATCGCCAATACCGTTAAGTTTTACTCCGTCGAACAAAACATAATATGTTCTGGCGCAAAGTATGGAAACAGGTGTGGTAACAATTATTACATCAAGCATTTTATCGACATTTATACCAAACCTTTTGGCGTTTAAATAACCGTAGATCACGGCAAGAGAAAACCCTAAAGCGATTATAATTCCGTACCAATAAATATCCCAATGGAATTTGCCGATGGATACTGTAAAAGCAATGGGGTCAATATTTAGTTTTAAACCGAAAATTGTAACTTCCATATATTTTCCTCACATTATTTTGGGTTTATAACCGATAATACTGTGTTTTCAGTATCCAAACTGCCAAGTTTTTTCATAACATCTTCGGCGGTGACGGATTTAAGATATTTAATTTCGTCAAAAAGTCCGTAACCACTCATAGCACATTCGGTCAGTTGCATGGCAATGCTTTCCACATTGTTAAAAAGCCTAATTGCCGAGCCGTACATCCCTGCTCTAACTGCAGAGAAAAGTTTTCTGTCAATACCTTCGTTCTTTAAGCGGTTAATCTCGTGTTTGATAGCATCAGCCACAGCTTTCGGATCCCTTGATTCACCCTCAAATAAAAGGGCAGAATAACCGTTTCCGCAAAAATGCTCGGTATCAAATTCGTCGTTTATAAGACCCTTGTTTGTGAGTTCGCGGTACAAGGGGGAAGCCTCTCCCGAAATAATTCCGAGGAGCAGGGAAGTGACAATCTTTTCTTTAAGGGAAATTTCGCCCGTGTATTCCTCTTTAAAACCGAAACAGAATATTGGCTGAGCCACTTCTAAAGACTGCTCGGTGTAACTTTCTACCACATTATAAGGCTCATCGGCGGTTATGCGGGTAAGTTCGATTGCCTTTGAGGGCTTAATGTTTTCTTCTATTTGTTTAAGGCAGGTATCTGTGTCCACATTTCCCGCAATGCAAATAAACATATTAGATGGGTTGTAAAACGTGTTATAGCAGCGAAAAAGCAGATTATGGTCGATTTCAGCGATGGATTCTACCGTTCCTGCAATGTCAATTCTAACGGGGTGGTTGTGATACATAGACATAAGCATATTAAACATAACCCGCCAAGCAGGACTGTCGTCATACATTCTGATTTCCTGACCGATTATACCCTGTTCTTTCTCCACAGTTTCCTTTGTGAAGTAGGGGGATTGAACAAAGTTAAGCAAAATATCCAAATTTTCATAAAAATTATCCGAACAGGAGAAAAGGTAACATGTTTTATCAAAAGAGGTGAATGCATTGGCATAGGCACCGGTTTTGGCAAACTTTGTGAAAGCGTCACCGTCCTCGCTTTCGAATAATTTATGCTCTAAGAAATGGGCAATACCCTCGGGAACTTCTGTTTTAACTCCGTCCACCGAAAAAGCGGTGTCAATAGAGCCGTATTTTGTGCCGAAAATGGCATAAGCCGATTTATAAAGGGGCTTTTCGAGAATAAAAATTTGAAGTCCGTTGTCGAGAGTGGCTTTAACGTAACTTTCTCCGATATCGTTTTCAAAAAATTCCTTTTTCATCATTTCGCCCCCTCAGGTAAAAGTTTGTAAACGGTGTTAAGAGTAACGCCCTTTGCAGTATTAACAACATCTTCTCGGGTAATATTTTTAAGTTTCTCTGCAATATCTTCGGGAGAGTAAACAAAATCGTTGTTAATCTTAATTGCATACCATAAATCTATGGAATTTTGACTGTCGTTATAAGAATTCAGAGAATCGGAAATACTCTTAATTGAGGATCGGAACTCAAAGTCGGAAAATTCACCCTTTTTAACGGCTTCCAACTGATTTAAGATTTCCTTTTCCGCCTTTAGTGCATTCTCGGTTTCAATACCGCTTTCAACGGTTATAAGCCCCTTTTGGCGAACGGCTGAAGCCGAACAATAATAACAAAGGCTCATTTTTTCTCTAACATTTGAAAAAAGCCTTGAATAGGGTCCGCCGCCGAAAATATCGGTCATAACCATTAGGGGGAGTGTTGTATCGTCATTACCGCACATTTCGGCAGAAAAGCCTAAGCAGAGTTTTCCTTGGGTTACGTCCATATTGTCCGTAACTCTTTTAACCGTGTTTCTCCTTTCTGTAGGCTCGGATATTTTGCAGTCGGTAATATTTTTTCTGTGTGTGGCAGAAAATTTCTCGGTTATATCCTCGAAAAGACCTGCGGGAACTGCAGAACCCACAACCTGAACCCGCACAAAAGCAGTTTCAAGCATCTGAATCCAAGCATTGTAAAGGCCGGTTTCGGTAATTGCTTCCACATCCTCCACAGTACCGCATTTGGGAATACCGTATGCAGAAGTTTCATACATTTCTTCAATTAAACGTTTTTTGGCATATATTCTTTTTTCGCTGATTTCACCCTTAATATGTTCAATGGCCTTGCGTTTTTCTCTTTCTAAATCCTCAACCGAAAAACCGCTACCGTCAGTATTAGGAGAGAATATGAGATTTAAAAGGAGTTGGCTTGCACTTTTAACAAGGGATTCGCCGTCCAAAGAAAAACGATCGTTTATTACCGAAATCGTCATTCTGAGAAGTTGATAGTCGCCGTATTTTTCGGCACTTGCATTAAGACGGGCTCCGTAAAGTTTGGCGAGTTTCAAATTTAGTTTTGAAAAATCGGGATAATCCTTACCGCAGGAGGTGAGGATAAAGGGAAGTAAAGCGTATGATGCCGCAGTTTCCTTTTTGAGGGGCAGGTAAAAATTATACGAAATAAGCGTGGTGTTAAAACGGTCGTTTTTAACAAACAGTCCTTCTACACCGTCAGCCAAATTGAAAAGTTTTGCAGACATATTTTTTTCCTTTCAGCAAATATTTAGTTCATTATATCATAAATCCAAAGACGAAGTCTTTGTAAACGGCAAAGCCGTTGTCGCACCGCAGTGCGACAGATTTAGTGATTCAATGTTTTTAAACGAAAACGCAAGTTTTCAAATGCCTTTGGCATTTCGGCGGCGTTCCACCGCCGTCGGTTTAAAGTTATTATATCATATTTTATATTTATTTTACAACTAATAATTTGCAATTTTTGTATTTTTGTGTTAAAATAATTCTTGAGGTGAGAGCGATGAATAAAGAGCCGAAGCGAGGTTACCCGCTTCCCACTCATATTATTGTTTCGGGATTACTCCTGCTTATTCAGTTTGTATTATTGGCGGCGGTTGTTTATGACTATACCTTAGCCTCTACAGCGGCGTATTTTTTAACAACCGTTTTGGGTATGTTAACCGTTATAATAATCATCAACCGACGGGGAAATCCCGACCATAAAATTTCCTGGATTGTTTTTATTCTGGTTTTTCCTGTGTTCGGTATAACTGTTTTTCTCCTTTGGGGAGGAGGTCGTGCTTTACCCCATATAAAGAAACGAATGACGACCGCAAAGGAAAGATACGGTAAGCATTTATGTGTAAATGACGATGTTTTAAACACCCTCAAATATAAAGATATGCTTCACTTCCGCCAGGCGCAGTATTTAACAAGAGAATCCGGATATCCTGTTTACGGCGGAACCGCCACGGAATATTTTTCCCCCATTGAGGATATGATGCCCCGTCTCTTAGAAGAGTTAAACAATGCCGAAAAATATATATTTATTGAATTTTTTATTTTGGCTGAGGGTCAAATGTGGGATAAAATTCATAAAATTTTAACGGAAAAGGCAAAAGCGGGGGTTGAAATTAAAATTATTTTTGACGATTTCGGTTCCATTAAAAGGCAAAGCAAGGGTTTTGTTTCCCGCCTTAAATCGGAGGGAATTGAAGTGGCGGTGTTTAACCCCATAAATCCCTTTATGAATATTTTTATGAACAACCGAAACCACCGCAAAATAATTGTTATTGACGGCAAAACTGCATTCACCGGAGGTTTCAACATCGGGGACGAATACTGTAACTATGTTGAAAGATTCGGTTACTGGAAAGACAGTGCGGTTATTATTAAGGGCAGTGCGGTTAAAAGTTTTCTTTGTATGTTTTGCTCTATGTGGGAGTTTACAACCCGCAAACCCATTAAAATGGAAAATTATATTTGTGACTTTTCTGTGGAGAGCGACGGTTTTGTAATCCCTTATTCGGATGACCCCATTGATGACAAAAACCCTGCAGAGGGTATTTATATGCAGATAATAAGCACCGCCCAAAGATATGTTTACATAGCAACACCTTATCTGATAATTGATAATGCAATGAAAGATTGTCTTATGATGGCGGCAAAATCGGGAATTGACGTTAAAATTGCGGTGCCTCACATACCCGATAAATGGTATGTTGATGATGTTACAAAATATAATTATTTGGAACTTTTGGAGGCAGGGGTTAAAATATATGAATACACACCCGGATTTATCCATTCAAAACTCATTGTTTCCGACGATTCGGTGGCAACTGTGGGAACGGTTAATATGGACTACCGCAGTTTTGATTTCCACTTTGAATGCGGTGTTTGGATTGCCAACTGCCAAACGGTTATGGACATTAAGGAGGACTTTTTAAGCATCTTTGATTGCTCTGAGGAAATAAAAATTGAGGCTTGGAGAAAAAGACCTATTGCAGACCGACTTAAACAGGCTTTTCTTCATATTTTTGCACCGTTTATGTGATTGACAATTTATTAAAAGGTTGATATAATATTACTGTAAATTAGAAATTCGAAGGGAGTTTTTTAAATGAATAGTTTCTTGAAAATTTTCGGTTCTGTGCTTGCTGCTTTCGGTGTTATAGTCGGTGCCTTGGCTATAATCGACAAACTTTCAAATAAAAACCGTATAAAGGGCGATTATTTGGAGTGTGACGTTGAGGGCGAAGAGGAAGAATAATACTGTTAAAAATTCTTGTGATAATCAAAAAATCGAGGGTTGTGCCGATTGGTACAATCCTCGATTTTTAGTGTTCTCAGCATACGTAATGATTTGGCGGTGAAAGTCTGATACAGGCTTGGCAGTAGAAACTGTTAGCCGAGACAAGGGTGTCTGCCATATCAATTACTTTCTGTTTTCTACAGGACCTATTGTTTAAAGTATTTATCAATCGCATTTTTCCACCAATTCCGAATCGGCACCGATGAGTCTGTAATGCACGGGTAACCCGTTTTGCATTTTGATAATTTGTTCGCCCAGCATTAGCGGCTGGAAATAGGGAATAGCAGCATCAAGAACATTGTTTTGGCCTGCGTTTATCCACTCTTTCGGGAAAAAGCGTTCGTTGTTGGCAACAAGATGTGCGTCCACGGGGTCGATAGCGACTGTATACGGCATATCGAGTATTCGGCGGAAACGCATCATTTTTCCGCTCTCGCCGTTTAGCATTGCCACAACAGCGGCGGCACCGATTTGCTCTGCTTCGTCGATATCGGTGCGGGAACTTATATGTGAGGAACAACGTTGCATAACATTGAGTTCTATGGAACGGACTTTGCAGGAAAAACGGTCGCTTACCAACTTTTCCAATTGTTTTCCCACACCCGAAAGATAGGCGTGACCAAACGAATCGGTGAGACCCAAACGGCAACTGTCATCCTCAATTTGAATGCCCTCGGACACCGCCACAATCACCGCTTTATGCAGTTTCATCTGCTCGGCAACGTCGGACAAAAACTGTTCGCTATCGAATTTACACTCAGGCAGATAAATCAGATGGGGTGCGGTTTCGCCGTTTGCGTGCAATGTGCAGGAGGATGCTGCGAGCCAGCCTGCGTGACGTCCCATAATCTCAACAATAGTAACGGACTGAATACTGTAAACCGAACTGTCGCGGGTGATTTCCTGAAGTGAGGTGGCAACATATTTTGCAGCCGAGCCAAATCCTGGGGTATGGTCGGTTTCGCACAAATCATTGTCAATAGTTTTCGGAATGCCGATAACCTGAATACCGTCACCGTTTTTTGCAAAATAGTCCGACAACTTGGCTACAGTATCCATTGAATCGTTTCCGCCGATGTAGAAAAAGGCAGTAATATTATATTTTTTGAAACAATTGGAAATTGTTTTGTAAATATGGGGATTCTCCGATAGTTCCGGCAATTTATATCTGCAGGAGCCAAGCACTGTAGAGGGAGTTTGACGGAGAAGTTCCATATCGTCGTTGTTATGAATAGCAGATTTTAAATCAATCATTCGGTCATTGATAATACCTTCAATTCCGTTTACCGAGCCGTAAATAATACCGATTTCGGGGTTTTTAAGGGCTTCCTTAATAACTCCTAAAAGGGAGGCGTTAATGGCACAGGTAGGACCGCCTGATTGTGCAACCGCAATGTTCATTTAATCTCCTTATTGGTTTAAACTTCTTATATCTTTTCATTTTATTATATCATAAATCCAAAGACGAAGTATTTGTAAACGGCAAAGCCGTAGTCGCACCGCAGTGCGACGGATTTAGTGATTCAATGTTTTTAAACGAAAACGTTAGTTTTCAAATGCCTTTGGCATTTCGGCGGCGTTCCACCGCCGTCGGTTTAAAGTTATTATATCACAACAACCTTGTGATTACAACCTCGTAATTGATTTATTTTAAACATAAACGGCTATGCTTCACACATAGCCGTAATTTTTACAACAATATACAAACAAGACCGTTACAACCCTCGTTAATAACCCTTTCAACCGTTTCTTGCACCCTCATACGGGCATCCATAGGCATACGGGAAAGTTTGGTGTGAAGTCCTTCGTTCACAAGGTCATGCAGGCTTTTGCCGAATATATTAGAGTCCCAAATTTTGACAGGGTCTTCCTCAAAACCGCTGAGAAGATACATCACCAAATCTTCCGACTGTTTTTCACTTCCCACAATAGGGCTTACCTCGGTGGTGATATTTGCTTTCATCAGGTGAATAGAGGGGGCAGATGCCTTGAGTTTTACGCCGTAGCGACCGCCTTGTTTCACAATTTCGGGTTCTTCAAGTTTCAGTTCCTCAATGTCGGGCATTATTATGCCGTAGCCCGTGGCTTCCACCTCTTCAAGGGCATCTTTTACCCTCGAATATTCCTTTTTCATTGAGGCGAGTTCTGAAATGTTTTCCATAAGTTCCTGTTCGTCGCTAATATCCAAACCTGTGGTTTCGCAAAGAACTTTGTAGAATAGGGAATTCTTAATGTGCAGTTCAACATTGGCAGTACCAATACCTAAATTCAAAGAATTAACCGTTGCAAATTTAATGTTTTCAAGAGATTTAAAGGACTTAGCAAAGGTGTCAATATCCCTTATCAGTTTAACATTTTCGGCAAATCCTCTGATGGTTTCGGTTATATCCTGCCTTAACCAATGATTTGCAGGCAGGGCGTTAATCCAGCGGGGGTAGGAAATGCAGATTTCCTTAACGGGGAATTCATAAAGCATTCGGCATAATATTTCTTTGATGGTATCCTCGTCTAATTCAATGCAGTTGACCGGCAAAACCGTAACACCGTATTTTCGGCACAAATCCTCGGCCATTTCCTTTGCCTCATCAGAACTCGGATACATACAGTTTAGTAACATCATAAAAGGCTTGTTTATAGCTTTAAGTTCTTTAATAACCCTTTCCTCAGCCTCGGCATATTCCTCTCTGGGAATATCACTTATACTGCCGTCGGTGGTAATAACCAAGCCTATGGTTGAATGTTCGGTAATAACCTTTCGGGTGCCGATTTCCGCCGCCATATTAAAGGGAACAGGTTCATCAAACCAAGGGGTCATAACCATTCTCGGCTCGTTGCCCTCAATATAACCTAAGGCACTGGGCACTATATATCCAACGCAGTCAATAAGTCTTACGTTGAATTCTGCGTTATCCTCCACGGTTATTTTAGCACCCTTTTCGGGTATAAATTTTGGCTCGGTGGTCATTATTGTTCTGCCTGAGGAGGATTGGGGAAGTTCGTCGTTTGCTCGCTCCTTTTGATATTCCTCAGAAATGTGGGGTAACACCAGTTTATCCATAAACTGCTTTATAAAGGTTGATTTACCTGTTCTCACAGGACCCACAACCCCTAAATAAATATCTCCGCCGGTGCGTTCGGCAATGTCCTTGTAAATGTTAGTATTAGTCATTTTTATCACCGTTTCCTTTTAGCCTTTCTTTTTAATGCTATGAAATGGCTCTTCGGTTTATGACTCACAAAGTTTCTTTTTTTGAATATGGTAGTAGTGGATAGAAAGGAAGACGGAAAATGCATACTTTAAATGAACTAAAGGTGGGAAACAGCGCCAAAATTGTAAGTATTAAAGCGGAAGGCGGATTGAAACGCCGTTTTTTAGATATAGGACTGATTGAAGATACCTGTGTTACCTGTGTTGCAGTAAGTCCGCAAGGTGACCCAAAGGCATTTTCAATCAGGGGAGCAGTTATAGGTATTAGAAACTGCGACAGCAGTTGTATTTGTGTGAGGGATATATATGAATAATGTAACGGTGGCGGTGGCAGGAAACCCTAATGTGGGCAAAAGCACTATTTTCAATGCCCTAACAGGACTAAAGCAACATACGGGAAACTGGGCAGGCAAAACGGTTGGAAATGCCGAGGGGCATTTTAAAACCGAAAACAATAACTATACCCTTGTGGATATTCCGGGTACATATTCCCTAATGTCACGCTCAAAGGAGGAAGAAATAGCCCGTAATTTTTTGCTTTTCGGGGGCGTGGATATTGTGCTGGTGGTCTGCGATGCCACTACCCTTGAAAGAAATTTGAATTTGGTGTTTCAAATAATGGAAATTCACCCCAAAGTTGTCCTTTGCGTAAACCTTATGGACGAGGCAAAGCGAAAGGGAATTGAGGTTAATTTAGAAGTCTTAGCACAGGAATTGTCAATCCCCGTTATCGGCACGGTTGCGAGGGATAAGAAAAGCATTAAAACCGTTAAGGATGCCCTTGATAAAGCGGTTTTAGACAAAACAGAAAAGGTGAAACTCACCGATGTATCATATATATTAAACCCGAATTGCGAATTTGATGAACAGTTCAATTTCATAAAAAGGGCAGAAAAAACCGCCCAAAGGGTGGTAAAAAGAAAAGAAAACTATGACCGACTTGACCGATGTTTAGACAGATTTTTCACGGGAAAATTCACGGGATATTTTTCTATGATACTGTTTCTCTGCCTTGTTTTGTGGATAACGGTTTGGGGGGCTAACTATCTGTCGGATGGGCTTAGTTTCCTACTTGCAAACGCCGAAAAGGGAATAAAACATTTATTATCCTATTTCGGTGCAAGCGAAGAACTGCAATATGCCGTAACCGAAGGGTTGCTTCGAGTACCCTTTTGGGTGGTGGCGGTTATGCTGCCTCCTATGGCAATTTTCTTTCCGCTATTTACATTTTTAGAGGATGCAGGGTATCTGCCGAGGGTGGCTTTTAACCTTGATAAACCCTTTATGAAGTGTAAAAGTTGCGGAAAACAAGCCCTTACCATGTGTATGGGTTTCGGGTGTAATTCAGTAGGGGTCACAGGTTGCCGAATTATTGATTCAAAGCGGGAACGAATGCTTGCAATGCTCACAAATTCGCTGGTGCCCTGCAACGGAAGATTTCCAATGATTACAACCCTCATTTCGGTGTTTACGGTAGTTTTCATAGGTAGAGAACTTAGTTTAGTTTCGGGGATATTTTTAACATTTCTTATTGTGCTCAGCATTTCGGTAACATTTCTTGCAACCAATATCTTGTCCAAGACTTTACTAAAGGGCGACACTACAGCATACACCTTGGAACTACCTCCCTTTAGAAAACCGCAAACAGGGAAAATAATAATCCGCAGTATTATGGACAGAACTTTGTTTGTTTTAGGCAGGGCTTTAAAAACCGCCATTCCTGCCGGTATGCTGATATTTTTGATGGCAAATATAACCGCTGGAGGGGAAAGTCTATTAAAAATCACATCGGACTTTTTAGACCCCATTGGTCGACTTATGGGGCTAGACGGGGTAATTTTACTGGGATTTATTTTGGGATTTCCGGCAAACGAAATAGTGCTGCCCATAATTTTAATGGGTTATCTAACGGCTACAAACCTGACTCAGGTGCCGGATATAGGTGCCATCAGCGAAATATTATTAAACAACGGCTGGACGGTATGCACCGCTATTTGCACCGTAATATTCTCACTGTTCCATTGGCCCTGTGCAACAACGGTTTTAACCGTTAAAAAGGAAACTAAAAGTCTGAAATGGACTGCTATCTCAGTATTATTCCCAACGGCAATAGGCTTTTTATTCTGTGTTTTAATTAACGGAATTTGCAGTATTTTCTTATAAATTCCGGTTGGTGATTATTGATACAATTTCATTTATTTTTATTTATTTATTACAAATGTAGGTTTGTCAATGATGTGTTACAAAATTAGAAAACTTCACCGTTAATAAGAAAAGCCTTTAAATAATCAGCGGGAGATTTCCAATTAAGAGGACGCATAGGAAAATTATTGTATCTTCTGTTGTGAACAGAAAGT
>JAZNOA010000052.1:0-2331 GCA_045580545.1 Acutalibacteraceae bacterium
AAAGAAATTATAGGCAAGTTGAAAGGCCGTGTTATGTGGTTAGTCGGTGAAGATTATGAAACCACTGTTTCCTGGATAGACAAAGCAACCATTTACAAAAATAGCGGTAAAATAAAAATTCGCCTGGATGAAGATTTGAAACCGTATTTACTTATGCTTTCCAGGAACTACACACAATATCCCTTACACGATATAATCAAAATGAAAACGAAATACGGCATTATGCTGTATGAACTTTTGAAATCTTATGCTTTCATAGACAGTCCCATAGAATTTACCCTTACAGAATTAAAGGAAAGTTTGGATTGTC
The DNA here is from genome assembly GCA_045580545.1 of Acutalibacteraceae bacterium. Classification (GTDB taxonomy): domain Bacteria; phylum Bacillota; class Clostridia; order Oscillospirales; family Acutalibacteraceae; genus UBA737. Next base: position 311 of record JAZNOA010000052.1, read on the forward strand.
TGACATACGAAAACTTTACGAATTTCAAAAATAAAGTTTTGTTGCCGGCATTGAAAGACATCAATACTTATTCAGAGTTGAAAGTTTCCGTTGATTATAAGAAAACCGGCAGGACTTACACATCCATAATTTTTTATATTTCTAACCTTGCGGAAAGTAAGTCCCTGGAAGATATGGAAGAAAGACAACGCCGTTTCTTTAAGACAGAAATGGAAATCCATCAAATGAGTTTGTTTGATAAAATGACAGACCCAGGAGGAAACAATGGAACAGACAACAACTGAAAATGTTATTTCTATTTCAGAATACGCACAGGCCCGGGGCTGTTCTGTTGCCGCCGTTTATAAAAGACTGGATGGAACCTTGAAGCCCTTTGTTAAGGTTATCAATAATAAAAAGTATTTGACAAGTGATGTCCTTGATTTGGAGGGTATTCAACCCGTTGAAAAGGGGTTGAAAGAGGGGTTGAAAGGGTTTAATCCAGGGTTGAAAGCCCAGGAACATCCAGGCAACCAGGAAGCAGACGCCAGGGAACAGACGCCGCCGGTCCCGGTCGTGGGCGTCCTGGAAGCCCTGGAAGCCCTTGAAAGACAGTTAGCGGAAAAGGATAAGCAGATATCCAGGCTACAAGAAGAAGCGGCAGAGATGCGGCAGGCCGCCGCCGCAAAGGATAAGTTTATCCAGGAACAGGCAAGCCGGCTGGCCGTGTTGCTAGAACAGTCCCAGGAACTACAACGCAACAATCAAATCTTGCTAGGACTAGCCCAGGGAGGAAAGCCAGGAACACCGGCCGAGGAGGAAGCCCAGGAACATCCAGGACAAGAGGAAGCACCGGCACAGGCTACCGGCACGCCGGCCACAGTTGCGGCAGACATCCAGGAGAACCAGGACACCCAGGAGCAAAAGAAAAAGCCTGGATTATGGAAACGGATATGGAGGGCCATAAATGAAGTATAAACTTTATAATAAGGCTTTTAACCATCTGATTGCCGCCGCCCATTACTTTACTTTGTCTGTCAATCAAGACCCAGACTGGAAATTAAAATTGACAGATAGACAAAGACAGAACTTGCGGAAATTTCTTAATACCCTTATACGGTGGGTGGATGAAGCGGAGAAAGAACCAGACCACGAACCGATTAAAGTCAAGGTAAAACGCAAAGAAAGAAATTGACATTCTACATTGTAGTGATAGAATGAGAATGGAAATATAAAAAAAAGGAGAAAAAACAATGCTGGAACTGATTAAAATGGGTAAGAACACCGGCAAGACTGAAATCAAAATGCCCGGTGAAATTAAAAAGGTATTTACCGCTTATCTGAAAGCCGCACAATACCTGGATGAAAAAGCCTATGAAAACGCAACCCCCGAAGCCGTTATGGCCGCTTGGTTAAGGACCTTTGAGGAAAGCGAAGAATACAAGACCATCACCGAACAGGCAAAGACCGCAAAGGCCGAAGCAAAGGCAAAGAAAGAAGCAGAGAAAGCCGAAGCAAAGGCAAAGCGGCAGGCCGAAGCCGAAGCAAAGCGGCAGGCCGATATTGAGAAAAAGAAAAAGGAACTGTGGGCCTTGGAAAACCCCGAAGAAGCAAAGAAGTTAAAGGAAGAAGAAAAGAAACAGGCAGAATAATTTTGTTTATCATAAAAGGGAAAGTCGGCATTGACTTTCCCTTTTTACTTTATCAGAGTGTTTCCCTGGAACGAACCAGAATTGTAAAGTTAGAGTATAGCCTACTTTGCTTTTCAGAAAGTATTAAAATAGGGTTATTTTGTAAATTTCTTTATATAAAGATATTGACAAAGACCCTAACTTAATATATAATAAAGAAAAAAATAAATTTACTTTACAACAAAGGAGCGTTTCACAATGAAAGTTTTCTATGCCAGAGTTAGCACCAAAGAACAGAACGAAGCCCGGCAGATTGAAGCCGCAAAAGAACAGGGTTGCGAAAAGGTATTTTTAGATAAGGCCAGCGGCAAGAACACCGAAAGAAAAGAACTGAAAGCAATGCTTTCTTTC
>JAZNOA010000053.1:0-16448 GCA_045580545.1 Acutalibacteraceae bacterium
CAAAAAGCAAGGAATTTCAATTATAGATACCTATATTGACCGAGCGTTATCGGCAAAGACTGACAATCGACCAGCGTTCCAACAGATGATTAAGGACAGCGATAAGCAGAAATTCGATCTGGTTATCGTTTGGAAACTCGACAGATTTGCCCGTAACCGTTACGATTCGGCTCGTTATAAAAACACATTAAAAAAGAATAATGTTAAAGTGGTTTCTGCGACCGAAACAATATCACAAAACGCTGAAGGCATATTGCTCGAATCAATGTTAGAGGGTTATGCAGAATACTATTCGGTTGAACTTTCCGAAAAAGTTACACGAGGTATGACCGAAAACGCCCTTAAATGCAAATTTAATGGCGGTACGGTCCCTATAGGCTATGTTATTAACAAGGACCAAATGTTTGAGGTGGATCCTGTTAAAGCACCGTATGTGGTTGCTACTTTCCAAGCATACGCGGATGGTAAAACAATAAAAGAGATTGTGGAAATGCTAAATGCAAAAGGTGTTACCACTTCTCACGGAACTAAAATAACCATTAATATTGTAACGGATATGCTTAAAAACCGACGGTATATCGGTGAATACAAGTTCCGGGATATTGTTAACCCAAACGGCATACCGAGGATAGTACCCCAAGCGTTATTTGACAAGGTGCAGCGTGAGCGTGCGAAGAATAAGAGAGCAACAGCAAGACATAAAGCCGAAGATGATTACTTGCTGACAACAAAATTGTTTTGCGGTAAATGCGGTGTGTATATGACCGGTGAAAGCGGAACCGCACGAAACGGTACGGTTCACCGATATTACAAATGCAACAACGCCAAGTACAAACATACTTGTGATAAAAAGACGGTTAAAAAAGAATGGATTGAAGACATTGTTGTTAAGAACACTCATGAGATGATGATTGATGATAATGTAATTGAGGATATTGCAGGTATTGTGTTTAGAAATGCAAAGAAAGAAAATCCCGCAATACAATTACTTAAACAACGGCTTAGTGAAACAGAGAACGCACTGAACAATCTGCTCAGAGCAATAGAAGAAGGAATTATAACTCCAACCACAAAACAAAGAATGATTGAGTTGGAGCAGACAAGAGATGAGATTAAATTAAAGCTCATCAAGGAAGAAATGAAGAAGCCAACCGTTACGAAAGAGGGCTTAGTATTATGGCTCAAGCATATTCAGAGCATGAGCTTGGAAACGAAGGAACACAAACAGAGGCTGATTGACATTTTTGTAAACGCCGTATATCTTTACGACGACAAATTGGTCATAACATTTAATTATAAAGATGCAAGCAAAACCGTCACTCTAAAAGAGGTAAACGGTTCGATTATAGAATGCTCAGGTGCACCATCAAAGGGCTACAAAAAAGATGTAGCCCCCGAAACCCCCGATAAAATCGGGGGTTTCGCCGTTTCCACGGCAGATAAAACAGCAAGCAATTTTGCAGATGTGAAAAAGATACTTTTCCCTTTCTGAAATGAGTTGAACTCTCACGCAACCGAATATCCGCAGACAAGCGCATGGATCGATCAAGTCCATGCGCTTTTTTTATTTCCGCTGAAAGGAGGAAAACGATGCGAAAGCAAACAAACTTGGCCGAGGTCAAACTAACTGCCCTTGCTCTGCTCTCCACAGAGATCAATGAAACACCATACTCGCCGATGATCGTCAAGCACCCCTTCACCGACACCGGAGTAAGTGCTATCCCCAATGGCAAAGGCGGTGTGGAGATGATCGATCTCACAGAAGATGATGCACAGTTCAAGTGGCGACAGTCTATGGCTCGGCAGATCGATAAGGCAGATAATGCCTACGCAATATATATGATGGTCACCAAGCCCTACGCGCTGACCTTTCTGAAATTCGCAATGCCCCATCTCTCAAGAGAAGATATGTCTCAAATCCTCGCCAGTGCATGGACGAGATCTGAAGCACCGCACCAGGACGTAAACGTTACCGTCAACCAACTCCTGCGGATGTTCAAGCAAGCCGATCCCACTTGCCTCATGGAGCAAGACGAATATATCCAGTTCAAGACATTGGACGATACGGTGACTGTCTACACCGTATTTCATAGAATATTTAATTAAGGCTTGACGATACAGCATAGTTTGTGTTACAGTTTTCATGACGAATGGTTTATCCTCCTGTACGTTTTGATTTGAGCAACTTAACTGTAACACAGGATTTTCCATTCGTCACTCTTTTTTTATTCGTTACTGTAACACATCTATTGTAAACCTACATTAGCACAGCAAGGAAAAGTATGGCAGTGATTGACTAAATGCTGTTTTTGTGATATATTTATTTGATAGATGTTGCAAAATGCAAGTAAATTTCTTAAAGTTTTTTGAAAGGAAAATAGCACGTTGGTAAAGCAAAAGTATGTTGCCTTGTTTTCGGCACTTATTTTAATAATCTGCACAACAACACTTGGTTTGTCGGGCTGTTCGGGGAATGAAATAAAAGACAGCGGCAAACTTTCGATTGTGGCAACCGTTTTCCCCGCATACGACTGGACAAGGGAAATTCTCGGAGACAAGGGGGAAATTACCCTGCTTTCAAGCAATGGTGCAGACCTTCACAACTATCAACCCAACGCCGGGGATATGTCAAAAATCGCAACCTGCGATATGTTTATTTACGTAGGCGGCGAATCCGATTCGTGGGCAGAAGACGCCGTAAAAACATCTTTAAAAAAAGATATGATTGCCGTAAATTTGCTGGAGGTTTTAGGGGAAGCCGTTGTTGAGGAAGAAGTTTTAGAGGGTATGGAGCATAGCCACGAGGAAGAGGAAAATCCCCAAGCGGATGAACACGTGTGGTTGTCCCTGAAAAATGCCCAAACTGTTTGCGGTTATATTGCAGAGCAATTAGGTAATATTGACGGCGAAAATGCCCACCTTTACACCGAAAATGCAAAAAATTATAACGCAAAACTCTCCGCTTTAGACGCAAAATATAAAGAGGCGGTTGAAACCGCCCGATATGATACACTTCTTTTTGCCGACCGCTTTCCGTTCCGTTATCTTGCCGATGATTACGGTATTTCCTGCTATGCGGCATTTTCCGGCTGTTCGGCAGAAACGGAAGCCGGCGTTCAAACAATTACGTTTTTGTCGGCAAAACTCAAAGAATTAAATCTCCCTGCTGTTATGATTATAGACGGTTCGGACGGCAGTATTGCTTCCACCGTTATTAAAACCGCCAAGGGAACTCAGAAAATTTTAACACTTAATTCCATGCAGTCCGTAACGCAGGAAGTTTTGGATAATGGCATCACCTATTTTTCGGTTATGGAAAGTAATCTTGAAATCCTAAAAGAGGCCTTAAACTAATTAAAGGAGATTTACCGTGGCACAACTGACTTGTGAAAACCTGAAACTGGGGTATGACGGCAATGTGATTGTTGATAATTTAAGTTTTTCCGTAAATTCGGGAGACTATCTTTGCATTGTGGGTGAAAACGGTTCGGGTAAAAGCACGCTGATGCGTACTGTATTGAAACTTCAGTCACCCATTTCGGGTAGAATAATAACGGGCGACGGGCTAAAGCAGACCGAAATCGGTTATCTGCCCCAGCAAACCGAACTTCAAAAGGATTTCCCTGCATCGGTTTATGAGATTGTGATTTCGGGGTGCCTTAACAAATGCGGATTTCGTCCCTTTTACAATAAAAAAGAAAAGGCTTTGGCTTTGGAAAATATGGAAAAATTGGGGATTTCCCACCTTGCCAGGTGTTGTTACAGGGAGTTGTCCGGCGGTCAGCAACAACGGGTGCTTTTAGCCCGTGCTTTATGCTCCACCTCTAAAATGCTTTTGCTTGACGAACCGGTTTCCGGTCTTGACCCGAAAGTTACATCCCAAATGTATGATTTAATAGCAAAACTTAACCGTGAGGAGAAAATCACTGTCATTATGATTTCTCACGATGTTAAAGCCGCCGTGAAATATGCAAGCCATATTCTGCATATCTGCCACGGACCCTATTTTTTCGGCAAAACCGAGGATTATTTGGCGAGTAATGAACATAATGCGTTCTTCGGGGAGGGCGAAAAAAGTGACTGATAAGTTAATCTATTATTTGCAGTTCCCCTTTGTTAGATATGCTCTTATTGTGGGTGTGCTGATTGCGCTTTGTTCTTCGATTTTCGGTGTTACACTTGTATTAAAACGGTTTTCTTTCATAGGGGACGGACTTTCCCACGCGGCTTTCGGTGTTATGTGCGTTGCGGGGGTTTTGAACCTTAGCAACGAAATGGCGTTGGTTTTGCCTGTTACGGTATTGTTTGCCATAATTTTAATAAACAGCGGAAACCGTGTTAAAATAAAAGGCGATGCGGCTATTGCTTTGCTTTCGGTCAGTTCTTTGGCTTTAGGATATCTTTTAGTGAACATTTTCGGCACATCCGCCAATGTGTCGGGAGATGTCTGCTCCACCCTGTTCGGCTCTACCTCGATTTTAACCCTGACTACTGCCGATGTGTGGATTTGCATTATCCTTTCGGTGTTAGCCCTTAGTGTTTTCCTTTTGTTTTATAACAAGATTTTCGCCGTCACCTTTGACGAAAGTTTTGCTCGTGCTACGGGAAGCGGGGCTAAAGCCTATAATCTGATTCTCGCCGTTTCCATTGCGGTAATAATAGTTCTTGCAATGAATCTGGTGGGCTCTTTGCTTATTACCGCACTGATAATTTTCCCTGCCCTTTCTTCAATGCGTCTTTTTAAGAACTTCCGAAGTGTGACGGTATTTTCCGCCCTGATTTCGGTTATATGTGCGGCACTCGGAATTATCATTTCAATAATTGCCGGCACACCGGTAGGATCCACCATTGTGGCAAGCAACCTGGTTGTATTTATCCTTTGCTCTTTAATCGGCAAACTAAAATAAACAACACTCTCTTGGCGGGAATGCCGTTCGCCGCTGAAGCGGTCCCCCCATATAAATATGGGAGGTAGGTTTGATTTTCACCCATACCTCCACTACTTGTAGGGGAGGTGGCTTTTTGCGTAGCAAAAAGACGGAGGGGTTGTAAACTACGAAGTCTACAATTCGGCACGCCAATTAAATAGCATATTATTTTTACCTTGTAGGGGTCGGCGGTTTCCGACGACCCGCACTTCCTAAACGAAAAGGCTTTCACTCTTGACCCGATGTAATTAGAGGTAACCAATATAGTTTCCTCGAAAGGGAAGCCGAAAACAGGCTTTTTCGACAGACGGAAAAGACCGCCCTTTTTAAAAGAGCGGTCTTATATTTCTTAATTCAGTCCGATATAAGGACCGGGGTTAACCCTGACTCCGTTTACGATTACCTCGAAATGGAGATGGTTTCCCGTGGACCAACCGGTACTGCCCACCGTGGCAATCATATCGCCTTGGGCAACCGTGGCTCCCGTGGACACACAAAGGGCATTAGCGTGAGCATAACGGGTTTTCATTCCATTGGCGTGTTGGATAATAACATTGTAACCGTAGTCCCCGTCCCAACCGGCATAGGTAACAGTGCCGGCTGCTGCAGCGAAAATGGGTGTTCCCCTGTCGGCTGCAAGGTCAATGGCCTTGTGGTTTCTGCCGTCACCGTAGTATGCGGAAACTCTGTATCTTCCGGAAGAAATGGGGCAGATAAATCCTGCCGACTTTGCCTTTGCAGTGGCGGTGGCGGAAGTATAATTATTAGCCGTTCCCACCGTTACAACCTGAGTGACCTGTTCCTTAATAACCTTAGATGAAATAACCTTTGTTTCGGTAACTTCGCCGTTAATGCTTACGGTTTCCTCGGTTTTTTCGGTTATTCCGTTTTCGCCGTTGGTGGTAATTTTAGAATAGCCCCTGACCTTAGTGCTGTCCTTAACGTTTTTGGTTTCAAAGGGAACTTCCACCCTGTTGGTTTCAACCGAAACCGTCTTAACCGATAAGGTGTTAACAAATTCTTCGGCCTCTCTAAGCCCCACAGAATCCTCTTTAAGGAAATAGCCCTTTTGGGTTTCAACCTTCTCCACGAACTCCGAATTATTTTCGGCACCCTCAACATAGTAAGCCTTTAAACGGTCCTTCAAAAGACCGGAAATCGCATTGCCCCCGGTGCATAAAACCATCTTGCCGTTAACAATAAGTGCCTCGGCCTCAACGATATCTTCGTTATTGCTGACAATGGCATCCACAACCTCGTCGGTGGTGTTAAGCCTGTCCCTAACCGTAACGGTCAAGCCGAATTTTGGGGAAATGGAATTTTCTTTTGCAGAGTCCTCGTCAATATTGTAAAGAACGATAGCGTCAGCCTTATTGTAATCAGCCTCGCTGGAAACAACCGCAATAACACGGTCGGAATAACTGACGGTGTATCCGAAGGTGACACCCGAAGCCGCAACGGTTAAAACCACCGAAGCCACAGCCAACACCAAGCAGGTAACATATTTAAAGTTTCTGTTTGTTTTTACGAATTTGTTAAGTTTGGTGGCAAAAGCCTTAACCTTTAAATTCTTAAAAATAACAGTCACCTTCCTTTGCAAAAATTACATTTTGTAACAACTACAGGAGGTATTATAACAAAAAGATTACAAAATTGCAACCTTTTTCTTTAAAAAAGTTATATTTTTGTAATTATTTCTGTTTTTGTTCTTAATTTTGGTGCTTTTTAACAATAAAAATGCCTTTGCACATCATATATACTATACTGTTTTCGGAATATTTTTAATTTTTGAGGGATTTTTAAAATTTTTGTTGACAGAAAGCCTACTTTTAGGTTATAATCTAAACTTGATAGGGTGTGCCACTCTTTATTTAAGGCATATCCGCCAATCTAATGCTAAGGAGGGCTTCCCGTGAAAAGAACATATCAACCTAAGAAACTTCACCGTAAGAAGGAGCACGGTTTCTTAAAAAGAATGGCAACTGCTAACGGCCGCAAGGTACTTTCTCGCCGCAGAGCAAAAGGTAGAAAACAGTTGACATATTAAAAGCCACTATCTGTGGCTTTTTCGTTTTTATTGAAATGAAAATAACTAAAGTAAAAGAGAACTATTTATTCCGCCGTGCTTACAAAAAAGCCCCCTCTTATGTGTGCCCCTATGCCGTGGTTTACATTCTTAAAAACCGCCGTGGCGGGGTGCGTCTCGGAATAACCGCCGGTAAAAAAATCGGCAAAGCAGTCAAACGAAATCGGGCAAAAAGGGTGATAACCGCCGCTTTTGCGGAGTGCTTGCCGAAAATTTCGGGCAATTTCGATTTTATAATCGTTGCCCGCTCCCGCATTTTAACTGCAAAAAGCACTACTGTTCAAAAATATTTTGAAAAGATTTTTATTCAGGCGGGAGTATACGGTGACGGCAATGAGTAAAATTCTGATAAGTCTTATAAGTTTTTACAGAAAGTGTATTTCTCCCCTTAAACTGCCCTGTTGCCGATTTACCCCAACCTGCTCTCAGTACGCTATTGAAGCGATTAAAATTCACGGCAGTTTTAAAGGAACTGCCCTCGCTGTTTGGCGAATTCTCCGTTGTAACCCCTTTTGCCGCGGGGGATACGACCCTGTTCCCGAAAAGCGGCAGAAACAACCAAAAAAATAACCGACAAGGACGGTGTATAAATTGAACATTTCCTTCATTAACAAACCCTTTGGCTGGATTTTGGAGTATATTGCGGGTTTAGTCGGCGGAAACTTTGCCGCTTCCATTTTCCTTTTCACCCTTTTAATCAACCTGATTCTTATACCCTTAAGCATTAAGAGTCAAAAATCCACTGTTCAGCAAACCCGTATTAAACCTAAACTTGACGAACTGAAAAAGCGTTACGGTGACGATAAGCAGAAATACAACGTCGAAATGCAGAAACTTTACCAAGAAGAAAACATATCTATGTCGGGCGGATGTCTGCCGATGATTTTGCGTCTTATTTTTATGATGTCCATCTATTGGATTATCCTTTCCCCCTTGACATATTTGATGCATATTGACAAGAGCGTTATAGCAGAAGCAACCAAGGCTTTAGGCTCCACCGCAAAGAGCGGCAGCGAGTTGGCTATTATTGACGCCGTTCGCAACGGAACCATTGATTTCCCTGTTATTGCAAAGGGTCTTGAAAGCATCAATTTTGAGTTTTTCGGTATTAACCTGACCCAAACCCCCAAGTTCAGTTTCAACATTTTCAACGATTACCAACCCATTTGGATAATGCCCATAATCGCCTTTGGGGCACAAATTCTTACCAGCCTTCTTTCTATGCGGATGCAGAAAAAGGTCAACCCCGACGCTCCCAGTATGAACAGTATGCTTTTGATGATGCCGCTGATTTCATTGTTTATCGGTTTCTCGCTCCCCGGAGGTGTTACCTTCTATTGGGCTTGTTCGTCTCTTATAGGCGGTCTTATCCAAACCGGTATTCAGTTCTACTACGGACCCCACAAAATGCTTGCCCGTGAGCGTGTTAAGGAACTTAAAAAACAATATGCCTTTGAAGAAGGTCAAATTAAAAAACTCGGCTCAACCGAGAACGAATAAACAGAGAGTTTTATAAGGAGGATTTCCCTTGATTAAGGAAGCAAACGGTTTCGGTGCTACTATTGACGAAGCCAAAGAAAACGCAATTAAAAATCTTGGCGCTTCTGAGTTGGACGATATTCAGTTCGAAGTGGTTTCCATGCCCAAGAAAAAGGTGTTAGGTATTTTCGGCGGATGTGACGCTGAGGTTAGAGCCTATATTGAAGTGCCTGACAAAAAAGAGAACAAAAGAAATGCTAAAAAAGAAAAGCCCGCACCCAAAAAAGCAGAAGCAAAAAAAGCAGAGGCTAAAAAAGAAACCAAAAAGGATGAGCCTAAAAAAGAGGCTAAAAAAGAGGTTAAGAAAACCGAGGATGCTCCCGCTTTCGGCGAGCCGGTCGGTGAGGCGGAAATCGACCCCGATTCTGTTCCCGGCAAGGCTGTTGCCTACATCAAAACCGTTTTGGAAAGTATCAACTGCCAAAATGTAACCGTTAAGGTTGCAAGCAGAGAAAATGCGTCTATGATTATTTTAGACGGTGACGATTTGAGTATTTTAATCGGTCGCAGAGGTGAAACCTTGGATGCTTTGCAGTATCTTGCAGGTTTGGTTGCCAACAACGGCGGCGGTCACTATAAGATTTCCATTGATATTTGCAACTACCGCGAAAAGCGTGAGGAGACCTTAACCGCCCTTGCCAACCGCATTGCCGCCAAGGCTTTGGAGACGGGCAAATGCCGAACCCTTGAGCCTATGAACCCCTACGAGCGTAAAATCATTCATACCGCCATTCAGGCTATTGAGGGTGTTCAGTCCGGCTCTTTCGGAGAGGGTATGGACAGACGTGTTGTAATCGCCCCCGTGGGGGTTGAATTGAAACCTCGTTTCTCAAATGGCAAAGGCGGACACAGAAATGACCGCCGAGGCGGCAGAGGACACGAGAGACGTCCTTCTCTTGCCGTGGCTTCCACCCCTGCAAGAGAGCCTAAGAAGGATAGCGATGTACCCCTTTACGGCAAGATCAACTGATTCTGAAACAATTAGAAAACCTGCTTTGCTACAGTCTGACACACCGAGTTTCACCTCGGTGTGTTTTATGTTTTGCAAATCTCAAAAATATGTAAAATTTTTCAAAAAACACTTGACAAACGGCTTTAATGTGTGTAATATAGTAATCGAGTTAGCCGAGGCTAACTGAAATACAATCGCAGAGGAGCAGTACCGTGAACACATTAAAAAATGTAAAAGTAGGCAAGCGGGTTCGGGTCGTTAAGGTTCGGGGCGAAGGTGCCGTTAAACGGAGAATTATGGATATGGGCATTACCAAAGGTGTGGAGATTTATGTCCGCAAGGTTGCCCCCTTAGGGGACCCTGTTGAAATAAATGTGAGAGGATACGAACTTTCCCTTAGAAAAGCCGATGCCGAAATGATTGAGGTTGAAAATAAATGAGTATAAAAATAGCACTTGCAGGAAACCCAAACTGCGGAAAAACCACCCTTTTCAACGCCTTGACCGGTTCTAACCAATATGTGGGAAACTGGCCGGGGGTTACGGTTGAGAAAAAAGAGGGAAAACTTAAAAAGAACGGCGAAATCACCCTTACCGACCTGCCGGGTGTATATTCCCTCGCCCCCTACACCTTGGAGGAGGTGGTTGCCCGTGACTATTTAATAAACGAAAACCCCGACGCTATTCTGAATATTGTTGACGGAACAAATTTGGAGAGAAATTTATATCTCACCACCCAGTTAACGGAACTGGGTATTCCCGTTGTTATCGCTATCAATATGATGGATATTGTCCGCAAAAGGGGTGACAAAATAGATATTGACCTTTTAAGCCAAAGGTTGGGTTGCCCCATAGTTGAAATTTCCGCTTTAAAGTTAACGGGAATTGAAGAGGCAGCCGATATGGCTATAGAAGCGGCAAAAAAAGGAAAAATTGTTCCCCGCCACTATTTTTCGGGGGACGTTGAACACGCCATTGCCCATATTGAGGAGGCAACGGTTCACAATCTGCCCGAAGAACAGCAAAAATGGTATGCGGTGAAGATATTCGAGCGTGACCAAAAGGTTTTACAGCAACTAAATTTAAGCCCCGCAGTTTTATCCCACATTGAACAGGATATTTCAAAGGTTGAAAAGATGTTTGATGACGATGCGGAAAGCATTATCATCAACGAGCGGTATAATTATATTGAGCGTGTTTTAAAGGATTGCTACAAGAAAAAGCACCCCGACAGGCTCTCCCTTTCCGACAAAATCGACAGTATTGTTACCAACAGAATTTTGGCTCTGCCCATCTTCTTTGTTGCCATGTGGCTGGTTTATTACATATCCATAGGCACCGTGGGGGATTGGACAATCGGTTTCACCGAAAGCCTTTTCGATAACCTTTCCTCTCTCGCTTCAGGCTGGCTTTTGTCCATAGGGTGCGAAACTTGGCTTATCGAACTTATAACCACAGGTATAATCGGCGGTGTGGGTGCGGTTTTGGGATTTGTTCCCCAAATGCTTATCCTCTTCCTGCTATTGGCACTTTTGGAGGACTGCGGTTATATGTCGAGAATTGCATTTATTATGGATAAACTTTTCAGAAAGTTCGGTCTTTCGGGCAAAAGTTTTATCCCATTGCTTGTTGCCACAGGTTGCGGAGTGCCGGGTGTTATGGCGTCCCGCACCATTGAACAGGATAGGGATCGCAAAATGACGGTTATGACTACCTGCTTTATCCCATGCGGAGCCAAAATGCCCATTGTGGGGCTGATTTCAGGCACCCTTTTCGGGGGAAGTGCCTTTATTGCAACAGGGGCATATTTCTTAGGAATTGCCTCGGTTATAGTGTCGGGAATTATGCTTAAAAAGACAAAGCCTTTCTCGGGAAATCCCGCTCCCTTTGTTATGGAACTTCCCGCCTATCACGCCCCGATCCCTGCCAATATTTTAAGAACCACTTGGGAGCGTGGCTGGTCCTTTATAAAAAAGGCAGGAACCATAATCCTTGCCGCCAGCGTCCTTATTTGGTGCTTTGACTCCCTTTCCTTTGAGGGCGGTTTCCACTACATAACCGCCGAGGGTGACGCCTCAATATTAGAGTCTGTCGGCAAAGGAATTGCTTGGGTTTTCGCCCCCTTAGGTTTCGGACGTTGGCAGTCGGCAGTTGCCACCATATTAGGTCTTTTGGCGAAAGAACAGGTTGTCAGCACACTGGAAGTGTTGGCGCAAAACGGCGGTGTCACCGTTTCGGCACTTCTTAACTCCAATGCCCTTGCAGGTTTTTCCTTTATGGCATTTAACCTCCTTTGTGCCCCCTGCTTTGCCGCCATGGGAGCCATCCGCCGTGAGATGAACAACTGGAAATGGACCGCCTTTGCAATTTCCTATATGTGCGTCTTTGCATACGCAGTTTCCCTTATGATATTCCAGTTCGGCTCTTGGTTTATGGGTCAGGGTAACATAATCGGTACTGTGTTTGCCGCCGGTGTTTTGGTCTTTATGGTTTATATGTTAGTCCGAAAAAATAAATACGAACTCAGATAGGTGATTTTATGCCAACAATAATAATTGCCTCTGTTATCGGTATTTTGGTGATAGCGATAATAGTGGGAGAAATAAAAAAACGCAAGGCAGGTAAATGTTCCTGCTCTTGCGGTTGCGGTGGATGTGCTTTAAAGGACAAATGCCACCAAAAACTTAATTAGATTTAAAATATTCTATTATATTTTCAGCCGTTTTTCGGGGAATTCCTTTAACCTTTGTGATTTCCTCGAAATCGGCTTTTTTTATTTTGCTTATACCGCCGAAGTGTTTGAGTAATTTGGTTGCCAACCCTTTGCCGACCCCCTCAATATTCAAAAGTTCCGAAGAGGTCACCGATTTAGAGCGTAGGGTCTTGTGATAACCTATGGCATAGCGGTGAACTTCGTCCTGAATGTTGGTTATAAGGGTGAAAACTCTGCGGTTGGATTTGATTGCAATGTCCCCTCCCCTTGTGGCAACGGCACGGGTTCGGTGCTTTGAGTCCTTAACCATACCGAATACAGGCACATTTATGTTGTGTTTTTTAAGAATCGGCACTACCGCACCGATCTGCCCCTTGGCACCGTCCAGCAAGATTAAATCGGGCAGGGTTTGAAAGCCTTCATCGTCTCCCTTTTCATATTCCTCAAAACGGCGGTCTAAAACCTCCGCCATAGAGGCGTAATCGTCCTGACCCTCGAAACCCTTGATTTTAAATTTTTTATATGCCGCCTTATAGGGTCTTGCGTCCTTAAACACAACCATTCCCGCCACATTGGAACTGCCTGCCGTGTTGGAAATATCGTAAGCCTCAATGTATCGGGGCGTTTTTTCAAGCCCCAAAAGGTCCTTGAGTTCATTGAGTTCCGCCATTTCTCTGCCTGTGCGTTCCGAGCGTTCGGAAAGGTTTTCCGCCGCATTGTTAAGGCACATTTGCAGCAGTTTCAACTGCTCCCCTGCTTTTGGGTTTAAAAGGGTTATTTTTCTATTCTCTTTTTCATTTAACCACCGCTCTAAAGTTTCAAAACTTTCGGTGCCGGTATCGAGCAAAATTCTCTGAGGGGCAGTATTTTCCCCGTAATATCTCGGAAGAAACTCGTTATACAGCGATTGCCTTTCTGTGAAACCCTCTATAATATAATGCTTTTTGTCAATTAGTCTGTAATTTCGGAAAATCAGAATTTCGATGCAGGCTTTCTCCCCTAAAAAGGCTGTGGCGATAATATCCTGCTCCTTGTAAGAAATGCTGACAACCCTCTGCTTTTCCCTGATTTTTTTAATGGCGTTAATTCTGTCCCTAAGTCTTGCAGCCTCTTCAAAATTCAGGTTTTCGGCGGCGGTGTTCATCTTTTTCTCTAAAGTTTCAATACTGAGACTTCCGCTGTCTCCGCTTTTTATAAATTCCTTGGCGGAATTTATACTTTCTATATAATCTTCATACTGCACCTTACCTCGGCAGGGTGCTTGGCATATACCGATGTGGAAATTAAGACAGGGTCGGGTGATTTTATCAAAATCCCTGTTGCAATCGGGAATTTTGAAAATCTTCCGTGCCTCGTCCACCGTTTGCTTCACAACATACCCCGAATTAAAGGGACCGATAAACTCATTCTTTTTGTCGGTCACCTTAACCGCCGAAATTCTGGGCCATTTTTCCCTTGTGATTTTAACATAAGAATAACCCTTATCGTCCTTTAAAAGAATATTGTATTTAGGCTGATTTTGTTTTATAAGGGAGTTTTCCAAAATAAGTGCTTCAAACTCGCCGGTGCAGAGAATGTAATCAAAATCCTCCACGTGTGCCACCATTTGACGCACCTTTTCGGTGTGCTGAGTACCCTTTCCGAAATACTGGGTCACACGGTTTTTAAGGGCTTTGGCTTTGCCGATATAAATAATCTCCCCCGCCGTGTTTTTCATAATGTAAACACCGGGGGTAAGGGGCAGACGGTTAGCCTTCTGCTTTAATTTTGCAAGTTTTTCGCTGTTTGCATACATAATTTAAGTCTCCCTTTAAAACCTAACACAGAAATAATAACATAAATTAACCCGTCTTTCAAGTGTTGACAAATTTTTAAAAAAGGATACAATAAATTTAGGTGATAAAATGAATGAAATGTTTTTAAGAAGTTCTCTTTTATTAGGCGAAGAAAACACCGAAAAACTGAAACACTCAAAGGTTGCCCTCTTCGGAGTGGGGGGTGTGGGCAGTTTTTGCCTTGAAGCCCTTGTTAGAACGGGTGTGGGGGAAATTCATATTTTTGACAGCGACTGCGTGGAAATAACAAACCTGAACCGCCAGATAATCGCCACAAACGGCACTTTAGGAAAACCTAAAGTTGAGGCGGCTAAAGAAAGGGCAGAGAGCATAAACAAAGATGTGAAAATCGTGCCTTATGAGGTTTACTATTCTCCCGAAAATTCGGCAGAATTCGACCTTTCACAGTATGATTATGTTATTGACGCCATTGATAGCGTGACCTCTAAAATCGAACTTATTCTTAACTGCCAAAGTTTAGGCGTGCCTATAATTTCCTCTATGGGTACAGGTAACAAACTTGACCCTTTAGGCTTTAAAATCTCCGATATTTACAAAACCGAGGGGTGCCCCTTAGCCCGAGTTATGAGGTATGAACTTAAAAAACGGGGTGTTAAGAAACTTAAAACCCTCTATTCCCCCGAAAAGCCCCTTAAAAATAATACGGACACTGTGGGCAGTGCAGTTTTCGTGACGGGAACTGCGGGACTTATTATTGCAGGGGAAGTTATAAAAGATTTGCTTGACAAATCCTGACAAAATGGTATAATAAACACCTACAGAGTAGATGTTTTCGCGTTAAGTGCCTGAGAGACGGGGAGTTGCTCTCGGGACGAAGGATTTTTTCCACGGTGAAAACATCGCATCCCGCTGACGACTAATATAAAGGTATATCCTCCTATTATTCGTATAACGGGTAAAAGGAGGAATTTTTTATGGAAAAAAACAACAAACAAAAAAACATCAAAATCTTGTCTCTTTCGGCAATGATGGCGGCAATTTATGTTGCCCTTGACCTGCTGGCTGTGGCGGTAAGTTCTCCCTTTGGCGGAACAATGAAGATATCTGTAAGCGGTCTTCCGGTTATAATAATTTCTGTGCTTTTCGGACCCATTTGGGGAATGGCAACCGGCTTTGTGGGTGCATTTATAGGTCAACTTGTGACCTACGGTATGACCGCCACCACCCTTTTATGGGTTCTGCCTGCGATGGTTCGAGGTCTTAGTATGGGTCTTTTGTTTATTGCCTTTAAACGCAGTACCAAACCCTACATACTCGTAATTTCAACCGTTATCAGTTCAATGTTGGTAACCGCCATTAACACCGTGTCGTTGTATGTGGACAGTAAGGTTTACGGCTATCCCGCAGTAATCTTCGGTATTTCCCTTGTAAACCGAATAGTTATTGCAATTATCACCGCCGTGGTTTTCGCCTTTGTGGTACCCCCAATAATAACGGTTATAAAAAAGGCGGTTAAAATCTAACCCTATCCTTATTAAAGACTCCCCATAAAGAAACAGTTTGAAATTGCCGATTGGCAAGGTCACCCAATAGACCCTAAAATTAAAGGCTGCCGCAATAGGCAGCCTGAGCGTGTCGATAAACCATCTTTTGTCTCCCTCTGACGAGGGTCGCAAATTGGCACTTCCCCCAGCCTCCCCTGCTTGCAGGGGTGACTCCCCACAGTGTGGGGAGATGTCACGAAGTGACAGAGGGGACCGCCGCCGTCAGCGGGTGGATTTTTGCGTAGCAAAAAGACGGAGGGGTTGTAAACTACGAAGTCTACAATTCGGCACGCCAATTAAATAGTATATTATTTTCATCTTGTCGCTCATGCCGCGACAGGCACGCCCTTTCTTGTGTGGGCGAAAAGAAAGGGCGGAAAGATTCGCCTTCAAAGGGGGATTTCGATTCCCCCTTTGAATTGTCGAGAGTAAAGCCTCTACTCAAAGTCTTTCAAGCGTGGCTTCGCCAATTGAAAGACAAGTTATATCTTTTCTATAGTTTGCACACCGACAATTCTAACCCCCGAACGACAAGGGTTTCACCCTTGACCCTTAAACTTGCAACAGACATAAAAATGTTTGATTTTAAATGCTGGAGTTAAGAAAGTTTTTACCTTGTAGGGGTCGGCGGTTTCCGACGACCCGCACTTCCTAAACAACAAGGGTTTCACCCTTGACCCACTGTAATTGAGTACCCGAGATAATTTCCTGGAAAGGGGAGCCGAAAACAGGCTTTTTTCGACACACTGAAGTTGCCGCAATAGGCAGCCTTTGTGTCATTCTGAGCAAAAGCGTAAGAATCTCTTATAGACAGGAATAGATTTTTCGTCGCTTTGCTCCTCAGAATGACGGAAAAGGATGTCACCCTGAGTGAAGCGTTGGGTCTGGTTG
>JAZNOA010000054.1:0-1685 GCA_045580545.1 Acutalibacteraceae bacterium
TCTGCCGGCTTTTCTTGTTCCTGGGTGTGTTTCTACTTTACCCGGCACAAAAGCCAGCCAGCGGCGGCACGCCTGGGCTTTGAAAATTGCCGGCGGTTTTACTTGGAAAGAATGAGGCGGCGGCATTGTCGAAAATTGTCGAAAAAAAACACTTGACAACCGGCGGCGTCATTTGCCGAACCCTTTTAGAATTTCTTCCAGGGCTTTTTCCACGGCGGCGTCCAGGCTTTCCTAAACCTATTTTTCCACCAGGGCTTCCAGGCGTTCCTGGTTTAGTTGTTCCTGGATAAACTCTTGCCGGCGTTGTAATGCGGCGTTGTAATTCTCTTGTGCTGTCTTTCCGTTTAGTTGGTTGTAGTATCTGTCCGGGCATTTGCCGGTGCGGTGATAGTATTCTAATAAATCCATTTTGTGTTCCTCCGTGTTTCAAATTTTGGGTATTGGCGTTCCTATTTTTGGGTATAGGAAACGGCAATTTTTGGGTATGTCTTATAAAGCCCAGGTTGATACCTGGGATAAATAAATTGCCTAAACCGCAAGCCAGTTTAGGCAATTTAGGGAAAGCCTTTGTTGCTTTCTTCCCTACTGGCAATCAATAGCACCGGTATTCGTTTCTTTCTCTGCCGTTGGTATCTCTTGATTTCTTGATTGATATATAACCCAAAGCAGATAAAGAACGATTGTAGCCGGCAATTTTAGAAAGATAATTGTTTGATGTTTCGCAATAGCCGCAAGCCGCAAGAAACTATTTTGCGGTGCTGTCTGTTGTTCCACTTTTGGAAATACCGCAAGCATACCGCAAATAGAAATAGTATTGTATCAATAGGCTGTCCTGGCTTTTTACTAAATACAAAAGTTCAGCGGCAGACACAACTACAAACTACTACTTTTCTTTTGCTCCTGGCTTACTACGAAAGTTATTTTTCAATATAATTTCTTTGCGTCCTCTGTCATAGGTAAAATAATTATTATATTCTTGATTGTTTAGTATCCTGGAAAGGGTGGATTTAGCCAGGATTTTTTCACCGGCGGCGGCTTCAATCTTGCCGGCTAAATCGTCCAGGCTTTGAAACGATACTGTATCATACAATCGTGTGTCTTTGTTATAATCGGCAATCAGCCAAAAGCAAAGCACCGGTAAATAGTTGAATTTCTTCACGCCTGGAAAGTATGGAATATAGTATTGCTTCATTTATTGGCTTTTCTCCTGGTGTGTGCTTCTCTTATATTATCACCCAGGGAAAGCCACTACAAATTTTCCAGGCTGTTGTCTTTTCTATTGGCGTTCCGGTGGTGTGCTGTATCCTTGCCGGCTTCCGGTGTTCCCAGGAAAGCAAGGGAAACAAGCCGGTGAATATACCATTTCTTTCCGTTTATATCTACCTATTGGTAGCCGTGTCCATTGTCAAATGGTTTTAGTATCCTGGCGTCATAGCCGCAATAAGATTTTACACGCCCTTTGTTGCTAACAAAATACTTTCCATTCGTGCCGGCAATCGGCTTCCATTCTTCGCCGGTGATGTCCTGGGTGCTGTCCTGGCAATACTCGGCGTTGAAAACCTCCCTATAAACCCTTTTCAACCCTATTTGCCGGCGTTCTCCGGCTTTGTTATATAGTAAATAGGTGTAGGGCTTGCCGGTGATAGGCGTCTGCCTGGCGTCTGTCCTGGCGTCCAGGATAACCC
>JAZNOA010000055.1:0-17433 GCA_045580545.1 Acutalibacteraceae bacterium
CCATTCGAGGAAGCTTCAAGAAAAATTGTTGAGTATATTGAATTATATTACAATTCAGTAAGATTACATTCGGGAATCAATTATTCAGTACCAAATCAATTTTTCACTCTTCCATCAGTCCGAAATTCTTGACAAGTTTCAATCAGTAAAATATATATGTTAAGAAATTCAAGGTATTTTGTGCCTTAATGAGTAGATTTGATGGCGGTTCTTTTTTGAACAAGATAGACAAAATCCGACTTATCCTTGATAGGTCGGATTTTTCTTTTCGGCAGGAAATTGCTGCTTAAAACACATCGCAATTCCTTTTGCTATAAGGACTTGCGGTACTTTTTAGGTTGACTCAAAACGGCATAAACAAAGGGATTGTCGGCACTTACAACATAATAAGGGAATTATTTAATGTTTTACCGATGAAGGATTGATTTTTATAAAAAAATATGATATTATACTGTTTGCAGAACAATGCGGTTGTAGTTCATCGGTAGAATGCAAGCTTCCCAAGCTTGATAGGTGGGTTCGACTCCCATCAGCCGCTCCAAAAAATAAAGGACTTCTTCGGTAGTCCTTTATTTTTATCCAATCCGAAGGATTGGTATGTCATCGCCGCAAGGCGTATGTAATCAGTTCGCAAAGCGAACTGTATGTCATAAAGTCGCAAGACTTGTATGTTCCTTTCCTTCGGATTGATTACATACCTTTCTTCGAAAGGATTACATCCACACCTGCGGTGTGATTACATTCCGTCTTGCGACGGATTGCATACAACTATATAGTATACAGCATTTAAAATCAAGAATTTTAACATTGTTTTTTTGAACACCCATCACAAAGAAAAAAACCCACCGAGGGTTTGAGAGGGTCGACAAAGTCGCCACTCTCTTGGCGGGAATAACCTTCGCCGAAAATCTTTAGATTTTCTTCCTTAACTCCGCTTCCGCCAATACCGCCACGTACCCTTGAAACCCGCCTATTGGGCGGGTTTCGCTTATAAGGAGTTTTTCTGCTGCACTGTCGCCGGAAAACAAAAAAGCAAATTTATTATGAAACACTCAGAAAACCTGCTTTGTCTACAGTTTGCGACACGATGAAAATTGTGCCTGTTTGTGTCCGCAGGTGCCTTAGGCAAACGGTGCCGGCTTCGCACAAAGGATGTGACGCTATGCATCAACGATATTACACCTTGCGGTGTAAGCGATGTGTGCTAACGCCCAATGCAGTTGCACATTACTGATATATAAATTTTTTCAACAGAAATATGAATAAATTTGACTTGACATTTAGGTTGTGATATAATAGTTAAAATCAGAGCCTTGATACGCTGATAGGCGGGCGAGGTTATAATTATGTTGATTTTTTGTCTTTATATACTCTTAATTTTACATTCATTGCTTACAGGTTTAATAATAAAAGAAATATGATATTAAGATTGCGTAGGTACCCGCTATGAAGGAACAGCAAAATCCACGTCACAAACACGTTACATCTTTTCAGATTATTATATTGGGATTTCTGTCTCTAATAATTTTAGGCAGTTTACTGTTAATGTTGCCCTTTGCCACAAGAGACGGTGAGGGGGCTGCTTTTACAGATGCTATTTTCACCGCTACCTCTGCCACCTGCGTGACGGGTTTGGTGGTGCGTGACACGGCTACATACTGGTCGTTATTCGGGCAATGTGTAATTCTTGTTTTAATTCAAATCGGCGGTATGGGTATTGTGACTGCAGCGGTTGCATTTGTTTCGATTTCGGGACGTAAAATCGGTCTTATGCAAAGAAGCACTATGCAAGAGGCTGTTTCTGCTCATCATTTGGGCGGAATTGTTCGGCTTACAAAGTTTATACTAAAAACAATGGTGGCAATTGAATTTATAGGTGCCACCCTGCTTTCACCCTATTTTATCAAGGATTTCGGCGTTCCGAAAGGTATATGGTATTCCGTATTCCATTCCATTTCGGCTTTCTGCAATGCGGGATTTGACCTATTGGGTGCCAAAGAACCCTTTTCCTCTTTGACCTCTTATTCCGAACGGCCGTTTTTGAATATTACGGTAATGGCACTTATAATCATAGGCGGTATAGGATTTTTAACCTGGGAGGATATTAAAAATAACAGGTTTCATTTTAGAAAATACCGTATGCAAAGTAAGGTTATACTTACTGCATCCGCTATACTTATAATTATACCTGCCCTTTACTTTTTCTTTTTCGAATATTCCGCTCTTCCCGCAAAGGAAAGGGTGCTGACCTCGCTGTTCCAGTCGGTTACCACGAGAACGGCAGGATTTAACACAACCGATTTATCCGACTTCAGCGAAACGGGGCAAATGCTGACAATACTTTTGATGGTTATCGGCGGTTCCCCCGGTTCCACGGCAGGTGGTATGAAAACCACGACTATTGTTGTTCTGGCGGTATCTGCATTTTCCGTATTCAGCAGAAAGGAAAACGCTCAGGTTTTTAAACGGCGTATATCGGATAATACGGTCAAAAATGCGGCAACCATATCTTTAATGTATTTTTCTATGTTTATCCTTGGCGGAATGGTTATCAGCCGTATTGAAAACATACCTTTGCTGACATCTCTTTTTGAAACCGCATCGGCAATAGGCACTGTGGGGCTCACCCTTGGAATTACCACTAAGTTGGGACTCATTTCCCGCTTTATTTTAATAATGCTTATGTTTTTCGGTCGTGTGGGGGGATTGACCCTCGTGTTTGCGGCGACAAAAGCATTAGTATCGAATGAAAATAAATATCCCCAGGAAAAAATAACCGTGGGATAGGGAGGATAACAATGAAATCTGTTTTGTTAATAGGACTCGGAAGATTTGGAAGAAATATTGCCATAAAACTTAATGAAATGCGTCATCAGGTTATGGCGGTGGACAAAAACGAAAAACGGGTTAATGCCGCGTTGCCCTACGTGACTAATGCACAAATAGGAGACGCCACCTCCGCTGATTTTTTGGAGTCTTTGGGGGTTAATAATTTTGATGTTTGTATAGTGGCTATCGGTGATGATTTCCAAAGTTCCCTTGAAACCACCTCTCTTTTGAAGGAGTTGGGAGCAAAGACGGTAGTTTCCCGTGCCGCAAGAAATGTTCACGCAAAATTCCTTCTCAGAAACGGTGCCGACGAGGTTGTGTTCCCCGAAAAGCAATTGGCACAATGGACTGCTATCCGATACACGGCCGACCATATTCTTGATTATATCGAACTTGACAATAATCACGCTATTTTTGAAATTGCCGTACCTGAAAAATGGATCGGAAAAACCGTTATTGAGGCAGATGTCCGTAAAAAACACGGTGTTAACATTATGGCTATCAAGCGTGATGGTGTTATGTACGTAAACTTTGCCTCCGAAACAAGATTAGAAGAGGGCGACACTATTTTGGTGCTGGGAGACATTAAGAATTTGCAAAAATGTTTCCATATTTAAGTTCCGAATATGGCTTTAAGAAAACCGGCGGATACTTATATCTGCCGGTTTTTTCTGTATTCTGAGGGTGTTATTTTAAAATGAGATTTAAAGCAATCGTTAAAACTTCGAACACTTTGAAAACCGCTCTCCATTGCAACATCAACCATTTTTTTGTCCGACTGTTCCATAAGTGTAACGGCGGTTTCCAACCTGTAAAGGGTTAAAAATTCCGAGAATGACATCTTGAAAACCGTGTGGAAATATCTTGAAACATAGTGATAATCATACCCCAAAAGTTTACCTATATCCGACAGTTTTATATCCTTAGTGTGATTTTTTTCAACATATTCGGTTATAACGGCGATATTCTCTGTGATTCTTTTGTGCCTGTCTGTAAGACTGTTTGATTTGAGATATTCATCGCAAACCGAATAAAGGGAGGCTTTAATAAGTAAACGGGAGGGTTTTTCGTTATTTATTAAATTTTCGGTTATAAATTTGGTGACAGAGGGACTGCATTTAAATGCAAAACTGCCGGTTTTATCCTTTATAATTTTATAAAAATCGTGGACATAATCCTCGGAAAAAACGCAGACCCAGTAATGTGTGTCTCCCTGTGGCTCGTATGAATGAATGTCGTTGGGCAGGCACATTCCGAAATCACCGCTTTTTAAAGTGTATTCCTCGCCGTTTGAAAAGCAAAGAAGACTGCCGTCTATTACATATACGAGTTCAAAACTCTTATGAAAATGGGAGTCCCAAATTTCGGTTTGGTAGAAGACAGCGTTAAAATTATTGCTAAAAGAGTTTTGTGGCTGGTGAAAAATCATATTCGTCCTCCAAAAAGATAAATTTCTGCTAACATTATACAATATTATGCGAGTAAAAGTCAACTATTCGCTTTATTATTAGAATAGGATAATACGAAAGGATGGAAAAGTAATGACAGAAATATATAACAACCTTTATAATTTTATTGTTAGCAAGAAACATCATCAGTACCGCCACACGGTAGACTGGAATTTGGCTGAGGAATACTTTGCCAAGGGACTTTCTCCGATTGACAGAATGACCGACCGTTTTAAGAGGGTTTGCGAGGAGGAAAAGCCGGTAATATTAGAGGGCGAGCAGATAGTATTTTTGCGTACCGTTGCCAATTTGCCCGATGTTTTCACCGAGGCAGAATGGAAGGAAATAAAAGCAAAGCACTATATCCACGAACTGGGATATATGTCCAATTTGTCACCGAATTATTATGACACCATAAGTCGTGGTCTTCTCGAAAAGCGTGAAACTGCCGACGAATACGGAAAAGCGGCAATAGATAATATTATTATGCTCTCGGATAAGTATTTAGAAGAAGCAAAAAAACAGGGCAGAGCGGACTTGGTTGAAATTTTAACCCAAGTTCCCCGTTATCCCGCCCGCAATTTCCGTGAGGCTTTGCAGTTCTTCAGAATTCTTCACTATGCCTTGTGGCTTGAGGGAAATTATCACAACACCGTAGGCCGTTTTGATAAATATATGTATCCTTACCTTAAAGCCGATATGGAAAAGGGAATATACACCGAGGAAACCGCTTTGGAACTTCTTTGCGACTTCTTCCTTTCCTTTAATAAAGACAGTGACCTTTATGTTGGCGTTCAGCAGGGCGATAACGGTCAAAGTATGATGTTAGGCGGTATAGACGAAAACGGAAACGATGTATACAACCTGCTTTCCGAACTTTCCCTTAAAGCCTCATATAACAACAAAATGATAGACCCGAAAATCAATCTTCGTGTTTCAAAGTCCACCCCTGCCGAGCGTTATACCGAGGCTACCAACCTTACCAAAGCAGGTCTCGGTTTCCCCCAGTATTCCAATGATGACATCGTTATTCCCGCACTTGAAGAGTTGGGATATGAGCATAATGATGCCGTTAACTATACCGTTGCCGCCTGCTGGGAGTTTATTATTCCCAATGCGGGTGCAGATGTGGCAAATATCGGTGCTATGTCATACCCCAAGGCGGTTGACAAGGCATTTCATAACAGCCTTGTTGAGTCCGAAACCTTTGATGAGTTTTTTGAGAGCGTAAAGAAAGAAATCTTAAAGGCAAGCGATGAAATCTGCAATAACATAAAAGATTTGTGGTTTGTACCCTCTCCCTTTATGAATGTGCTGATGGACTGCGATATTTACTCCGGCGGAAAATACAATAACTTCGGTATTCACGGCACAGGTATTGCCACCGCCGCAGATACCCTTGCCGCAATTAAAAAGTATGTATATGAAGAAAAATCCGTTACAAAGGCAGAACTTATAAAAGCGGTAGACGAAAACTTTGAAAACACCCCCGAACTTTTGCATAAATTAAGATACGATGCACCGAAACTGGGCAATAACGATGACTTTGCAGACAATATTGCCGTAGAACTTCTTGACGTCTTTGCCGATTCCCTTAAGGGCAGAACAAATTGCAGAGGCGGTGTTTACAGAGCAGGTACCGGAAGTGCAATGTTCTATCTGCGTCATGCAGAGGAAATCGGTGCTTCGGCAGACGGTAGAAGAAAAGGCGAACCTTTCGGAACAAACTTCTCTGTAAGCCTTTTTGCCAATGTTAAGGGTCCTGTTTCGGTAATCGCATCTATGACTAAACCTCATTTCGAAAAAGCGATGAACGGAGGTCCCTTGACCCTTGAATTCGACCAAAGCGTTTTTGCCGATGAGGATGGAGTGGAAAAGGTAGGGCTTCTTGTTAAGAACTTCATTGACCGCGGCGGTCATCAACTTCAACTTAACACCGTAAATCTTGACAGAATGCTTGATGCACAGAAACATCCCGAAAACTACGGCCAACTTGTGGTACGCATCTGGGGTTGGAGTGCCTATTTCGTGGAACTTGATAAGGAATTCCAAGACCACGTAATCGCAAGACAGGCATATAAGGTATGAACGGAGTAATATTTGATATTAAAGAAATGGCAGTGCACGACGGTCCGGGAATCAGAACCACTGTATTTTTAAAAGGTTGTCCCCTGCGTTGTAAATGGTGCCATAATCCCGAGGGGCTGACTGTGGAACCGCAACTGATGTATAAGCAGGCAAGATGTATTAAATGCGGAAGGTGTAAAACCGAATGTAACCACCCCGAATGTCAGCCATTCGGAAAATGCATTCGTGTATGTCCTCAAAACTGCCTTGAGATATCGGGCAGAACGGTTGAAGCAAAGTGCCTTGCAAAGGAACTTAAAGAAAACGCCGAAATTCTGGGTGACAGTTTTGGCGGTTTCACCTTTTCAGGCGGCGAGCCGTTGGCACAACCGAAATTTTTGATTGAACTGATGAATGAATTAAAGGATTACCACCTTTGCATAGAAACATCGGGTTACGCTAAGACAGAGGTTTTCTCCGAGATTTTAGAAAAACTTGATTTCGTTATTATGGATATAAAAATTGCCGACAGTGAACTTCACAAAAAATATACAGGTGTCAGCAATAGCCGAATTCTTGAAAATTTCGAAACCTTGAGAAAAAGTGGAAAACCCTATTTAATTCGCACGCCCTTAATACCGAATATCACCGATACAAAGGAAAATCTTGAGGGTATCAGTAAACTAATCGGGACAGCAGATTGGGAAAAACTACCCTACAATAAAATGGCGGGAGCCAAATATAAAATGCTCGGTATGAGTTATGAATTATAAAGGAGTTTTATTATGAAAGTATTTTGTTTGGGAGACAGTTTGACTGAGGGGGACTACGGTGTTTTCGGTAAATCGGGCATTGCCAATGTAAAATCCGAAAACTATCCGTATTTCCTACAAAAACTTAGCGGTTGTGAGGTTTTCAATTTCGGCAAATGCGGTTTTAATGCCACTTCCTATTTGAATTTCATAAATAACGGTGGTATTAACGAAACCGATCCGGACATTATTGTTATAATGCTGGGAACCAACGGAGGAATGGCGGTAGAGCCTAAAAGTCAAGGATATTTCGATTATATCGAAATAATCAATTATTGCAAAAATGAATTTCCAAAAGCAGATATTGTTTTATGCACACCTCCGCACGCCACCGAAAACGATTACTATTCAAACTGCGGATATATGTCTAATATCATATCCGCCGAAAAGGCGGTAAGACAGATTGCCGAAGATTTAAAGTTACCCTTAATAGATGTTTTTAATTTTGAAGAGTTTTGCGAGGAAAACACTTCAAAATATCAGTCGGCTGACGGTCTTCATTTTAATGAATTAGGCTATAAAACCTTGGCAGAATTTATATTCCAAAATCTTAAAACCCTATTCCCCGAAAGATTTTAAACACGAAACAGACTTTTAGTGAATTTCTAAAAGTCTGTTTTTTGGTGTGCATTTATATGTAAAAATAAGCCCTCAATTCTACCGAGGAAAGAAAATAGGCTCTACTTGGTTACTCCAACATTTATTATAGAGCCTTATTACTTCCCAAAAATCCCGTGAGGAGTTTTTAATGAGGTAAGAGTGAATAGTGAAGAAGTAATAAGTAAGCCCCAAAGACTAACGCCTTTGGGGCTTTGGTGCCGATGACCGGACTTGAACCGGTACGGTATCGCTACCGAGGGATTTTAAGTCCCTTGTGTCTGCCTATTCCACCACATCGGCATATCAATTATAATATATTATTTTAACACCTTTGTCAAGGCTTTTTTAGAATTTGTACCGCCGAAAACGGCGGTACAAATAAATTTTTATTAGTTGTTTACATAGGGGAGTAAAGCCATCTGGCGAGCACGTTTAATAGCGGTTGTGAGTTCACGCTGATGTGCTGCACAAGTACCGGTTGCACGGCGGGGCAAAATCTTTGCACGCTCGGAAATGTACTTGCGAAGACGGGCTACGTCCTTATAATCTATGCTTTCAACACGGTCAACGCAGAAGTGGCAAACCTTTCTGCGGGCTTTCTTGTGCATAGGTCTATCGTTTCTCTCGTTCTCCATTGTTAAAGCCTCCTTATTTTAAATTTTTAAATGCTTAGAACGGCAAATCATCGTCCTGAGCGTCGCCCAAATCGGCAAAATCGTTAACGTCAGCATTGCTGAAACCGGCACTCTCACCTATAGAGGCGGCACCGTCACGTTTGCTTTCAACAAACTGAACATTATTTGCAACAACCTCAAATGCTGTGCGGTTGTTACCGTTCTTATCGGTGTATTTTCTGGTCTGAATAGAGCCTTCGATACCGATAAGGCTACCCTTTTTGAAATATTTTGAAATAAATTCAGCAGAAGAACGCCAAGCAACGATGTTTATGAAATCGGTCTGTCTTTCTTCTCCTGTTCTGTAACGGCGGTCAACGGCAATTGAAAAGGATACTACCGAAGTGCCGTTAGAAGTGGTTTTAAGCTCGGGGTCTGCGGTCAAACGACCTGTTAAAACTACCAAGTTAAACATTACTTGCTTCCTCCATTACTTTTTGATTACCATAACACGTAAAACACCGTCGGTAATCTTTGCGATACGCTCAAGTTCAGCGGGGAATTCGGGCTCGCTCTCGAAATTGTAGAAAACGTAGTAACCCTCAGCCTCGTCGTTGATGAGGTATGCTAAACGGCGTTTGCCCCATTCGTCAATATTTTCGATGGTACCGTTTTTAGCGATAAGGTCGTTGAATTTCTCTTTTAATGCGTTGGTAGCATCTTCGCCGCCTGCAACAGAGAAAATAACGCCAGCCTCGTACTTGTTGGTCATTTTCTTTGCACCTCCCTTTGGACATTTGACCCTATTTATCTCAAATAGAGTAAGGAGCTAATAGATTAAACATATTTCATTAGCCAGAGTATTATACCAATTTTTTGTTTATTTGTCAACAAAAATCTTGATTTTTTAAGCATTTGTTATATAATGGTTGTCAGAGGTGATAAAATGCTTTTAGCAGTTGATATAGGTAACACTAACGTAACACTCGGTGCTTTTGAGGAGTCTGTCTTGGTATTTACCTCCCGTTTGGCAACCGAGACTAAAAAAACCGCCGATCAATATGCGGTGGAGATAAAAAACCTCCTGGAACTTAACGGTCTTACCGCCGATAAAATTGAGGACAGTATTATTGCTTCGGTTGTGCCGTCTGTTGGCAAAAGCATCAGTCAGGCAATTTCAAAACTTTGCGATATCGTTCCCTTGATGTTGGGTCCCGGCGTTAAAACGGGTCTTAATATCAAGATTGATAATCCTGCCCAACTGGGCGCTGACTTGGTTGCGGGTGCTGTGGGAGCGCTTGACTGCTATACAACCCCTTGTGTTATAATTGATATGGGAACGGCCTCAACCATCAGCGTTCTTGATAAAAACGGAACTTTTTTGGGAGGAGTTATTGCCGCCGGTGTTCGCCTGACCTTAAAGGCATTGGCAGAAAATACGGCACAGTTAAATTCCATTCCCATTGATGCTCCGAAATCCGTAATCGGCTCCAATACTGCTGAGTGTATGCAGTCGGGCTTGGTTTTCGGCACCGCCGCTATGATTGACGGGCTTCTTAAAAGAATTGCGGCAGAACTGGGAGAGACTCCCACCGTTGTGGCAACCGGCGGACTTTCCCGAGATATTATAACCCATTGTGACTATGACATTATATATAACGAAAATCTTCTTTTGGACGGTCTTCGTGTTATATACGAAAAGAATAATTAGGTAATTACCGCTTTTGCGGGTTACAAATATTAAGAACTGTACCCTTGGTCTGACGAGAGTCGAACCCATCACGCCTGAAATTTGAATAATTTTGTTCGTACTTGTCTCATCACTTGCAATACGTCAGTATTGCCACGTTCTTCGACTTCGCCCGAATCAAAATTCTTCTAAATGTCAGGTCGAAGAGTTTTGGTTCGATTCTCGTCAGACTAAGAGACAGTATCGGAGGTTGTCAAAATGACAAACAGTGAAAAAAGAAAAGAAAAAATCAGGATTGTTACCATGGGAGCGGTGCTGACCGCCATAGTAATAATTCTACAGTTTATGGGTGCCTTTATCCGCTTCGGCGTGTTTTCGGTGTCCTTGGTGCTGGTACCTATTGTAATCGGTGCCGCCACCTGCTCGGTGGGCGTTTCCACCTGGCTGGGATTTGTGTTCGGTGTTGTGGTGCTGCTTAGCGGTGACGCTGCCCCATTTATGAGCATAAATATGGCAGGAACCGTTATTACGGTGTTGGTTAAGGGTGCCGCCTGCGGTTTGGTTGCCGGACTTGTTTACAAATTTTTAAGCAAACGGAATTCCTTTGCCGGTGTGCTTGGTGCATCCCTTATCTGCCCCATAGTTAACACGGGCGTTTTCCTGCTTGGATGCTGGGCATTCTTCCTGGACGGTATTACCGCTTGGGGAACAGCCGCCGGTTTTAACAATGTTGTGGCATATATGTTCTTAGGACTTGCCGGCGGAAACTTCATATTTGAACTTATAACAAATCTGATTTTAGGACCCGCCGTTACAACCGTTATCAAGACAATTAAGAAATAAATCATTACCTATAAAAATCCCCCGTTTGGGGGATTTTTCAGTCTGTCGAAAAACTATATTTTGCCTCCCTCTGATGATGGAGGTGGCACGGCTTAACCCCTCCGCCTCGTTCCTCGGCACCTCCCCTACAAGTAGTGGAGGTAAAGATTTGCACTTTCTCCTACCTCCCATATTTATAGGGGTGCGGGTTGCCGGTGGCAACCTCTAAGCGAATGCTTAGAAGCACCGACCGAGGCGGGAGCCGAGACGGTGGCTGAGCGGAGCGAAGTCGGAGGGGTTAAATTACGATTTTACAAGTTCTCTTTTTTAACAACCCCTCTGTCACTTTGTGTCATCTCCCCACACTGTGGGGAGTCACCCCTGACAAGGGGAGTCGAAAACAGGCTTTATCGACACTCTCAAATCCCCCGTTTAGGGGATTTTTTAATACGCATATTTTACAATGTAAAATTCATTTGACTTTAATACTTTTATGTGTTAAAATTTCATCAAAGGAGGCGTGTTATAATGGATAAATCTCAATTTACCGATAGTTTTTTTGATGCGGTTTTAACTTTAAAAACCCGCGAAGAATGTTACAAATTTTTTGGTGACGCCTGCACGCCCAAAGAAATAAATACAATCGCCCAAAGATTTGCCGTGGCAAAGATGTTAAACGAAAAAAAGGTATATAACGAAATTGTTGAGGCAACAGGTGCCTCAACTGCAACCATAAGCCGTGTTTCCCGTGCTATAAACGAAGGCTTTCAGACCGCTTTTGAGAGGCTTAAATAATGGCTTATAATGATTTTGCCTTTGTGTATGACGCTTTAATGGGTGATGCAGATTACCCTAAAAGAAGCAGGTATATTCTAAAACTCTTTAAAAAATTTGAAAGTGTGCCGACGTTACTCTTGGACGTTGCCTGCGGAACGGGAAACTTTTCAATGGAGTTTGCCAAAACGGGGTTTGAAGTAATAGGCACCGATATGTCGGAGGATATGCTGAGCGTTGCAAGGGAAAAATCCCAAGAAGCGGGTCTTGATATTCTTTATCTTTGCCAAAAAGCGGAGGAACTTGACCTATACGGCACGGTGGACGGTGCTGTATGCTGTATGGACAGCATTAACCACATAACCGATAAAAAGGTTTTAAGCAAGGCTTTCAGCAAAATTTCCCTCTTTTTGGAAAGGGATAAACTTTTTATATTTGATGTAAACACACCTTACAAGCATAGGGAAATATTGGGGAACAACACCTTCGTTTTTGAGGAAGAGGGCGTTTTCTGTGTATGGCAAAATAATTACAACAAAAAACGGTGTGAAACTGCCATAAAACTTGATTTTTTCTGCGAGAGCGAAAACGGATACACAAGAAGTCACGAGGAATTTTTTGAACGTGCTTACACCGAAGAGGAAATTAAAATGATGCTTAAATCTGCAGATTTTAAGGTGGAGGCGGTCTTTGATGATATGACCTTTAATGAACCAAAAGAACAAAGCGAGAGAGTGTTTTTTGTCTGCCGTAAAATATAAAATATGGAAAGGTTTAACGGTGTTTTATGAATAATAACACAATTTCAAATTCGGTAATTAAACGCTTACCCCGATATTACCGCTTTTTGGGAGAACTTAAAAATCAGGGAATTACCCGCATATCTTCCAGAGAACTATCCGAAAAAATGGGGCTTACCGCCAGCCAAATCAGGCAGGACCTTAACTGTTTCGGCGGTTTCGGTCAACAGGGATACGGTTATAATATAAATCTTTTAGAGGAAGAGATTGCAAAAATTTTGGGTCTTGATGTGCCTAAAAATGCTATTTTAATCGGTATGGGTAATTTAGGCAAGGCGGTCACAATGCATATGAATTTTGAAAACAAGGGTTTTAGAATAGTAGGTCTTTTCGACAGTAAGGAGTCCCTTGTGGGTCAGGTGGTTAGAAATCTTCCCATTAGAAACACGGCTGATTTAGATGAATTTTGCCGAGAAAACCGCCCCCAAGTGGCAATTCTTTGTATTCCAAAAACTGCCGCCGCCGAAATTGCTGAACAACTCATAAATTTAGGGATAAAGGCTTTTTGGAATTTCAGTCATTATGATATGAGCCTAAATCATAAAGGTATTGTTGTGGAGAATGTTCACCTGAGCGACAGTTTAATGACCCTTTCCTATCAAATGACAAATAAATAATACTTTTTTCAAAAAGGCTCTATAATAAAACTGCGACCCGGTGTGTTATCACACAGGGTCGCTACAGTTTTTTAGATTTAAAACTCAACCTTATCAAGTGCCTGCTTAATATCGGCGATAAGGTCTTCAGCATCCTCAATTCCGCAGGAGAAACGGACTAAGTCGGCGGAAATTCCGCAAGCCTTTAACTCCTCGTCATTCATCTGCCTGTGGGTTGCACTTGCAGGGTGCAAACAGCAGGATCTTGCGTCTGCAACATGGGTTTCAATGGCGGCAACCTTAAGACCTTTCATAAAGGCTTCGGCATTCCGTCTTCCGCCCTTAACACCGAAACTTACAACACCGCAGCCGCCGTTTGGCAGATATTTCTGTGCAAGTTCGTAATACTTGTCTCCCTCTAAGTTGGGGTAGGTGACCCAAGTGATGCGGTCGTCCTCTTTAAGGAACTTTGCTACTGCCAAAGCATTTTCGCAGTGTCTCTTAACCCTAAGGTGAAGGCTTTCAAGTCCCAAATTCAAAATAAATGCATTCTGAGGAGACTGAATAGAGCCGAAATCTCTCATAAGTTGAGCGGTGGCTTTTGTGATATACGCACCCTCTAAGCCGAAACGCTCGGTATAGGTGACACCGTGATAACTTTCATCGGGAGTGCAAAGACCGGGGAACTTGTCGGGGTATTTTGTCCAGTCAAACTTGCCCGAATCCACAATACAACCGCCAACGCCTGCACCGTGACCGTCCATATACTTAGTGGTGGAGTGGGTCACAATATCGGCACCCCATTCAAAGGGTCGGCAGTTAATGGGGGTTGCAAATGTATTGTCAATAATAAGGGGAACACCGTGACTGTGGGCCGCATTTGCGAAACGCTCAATATCAAGCACAGTCAAAGCAGGGTTTGCGATGGTTTCACCGAAAACCGCCTTGGTGTTGGGACGGAAAGCGGCG
The DNA here is from genome assembly GCA_045580545.1 of Acutalibacteraceae bacterium. Classification (GTDB taxonomy): domain Bacteria; phylum Bacillota; class Clostridia; order Oscillospirales; family Acutalibacteraceae; genus UBA737. The sequence continues at coordinate 14,022 of JAZNOA010000055.1, forward strand.
TTTAACTCCTCGTCGGAACAGTTGGGGCTTACAAAGGTAAACTCAATGCCCATTCTTTTCATTGTAACGGCAAAGAGGTTATATGTTCCGCCGTAGATGGTAGAGCTTGACACAATGTGGTCGCCGCAAGAGGCAATATTGAAAATTGAATAGAAAGATGCTGCCTGACCCGAGGAGGTAAGCATTGCGGCGGTACCTCCCTCTAACTCGCAGATTTTAGCGGCAACACTGTCGTTAGTGGGGTTCTGAAGGCGGGTATAAAAATATCCGCTTGCCTCTAAATCGAAAAGTTTGCCCATATCTTCACTTGTGGCATATTTAAAGGTGGTGCTTTGGATAATCGGTATTTGTCTCGGCTCACCGTTTCCCGGGATATATCCTCCCTGAACACACTGTGTACCCTTTTTATAATTACTCATCATATTATTCCTCCAAATTTAAAAGTTTTTCAGCGCTTAAACTTAGTATACTCATTATTTTCCGTTCGTCAAGTCCCGGAGAGAAAAAACAGTTCGATTCTTTTTCTATATTCCGCATATCAAGAAAATTTTTTTGAAAAATCCCTTGACTAATAGCCTGATTTGTGGTATTATAATTTCCGTTCCCAATATGCGGGTGTAGTTCAATGGCTAGAATCCCAGCCTTCCAAGCTGGTCGTGTGGGTTCGATTCCCATCACCCGCTCCAAAAAATCCTGTTCACGAAAGTGGGCGGGATTTTTACTTCTTGACTCTCACCTCTTCACTCTTACCTCATTAAAAACTCCTCACGGGATTTTTTGGAAGTAATAAGTAAAAAGTAAAAGGTAATAAGTTCAGTGTCGGCTTTGCCGACAAATATTAGAACTTCGGTGTAAATCTCAGAAAGACCTTGTAATATCCATATTCTTGTGGTAAAATATACTTAAACAGGGTGATTTTATGAGCAAAAAAACAGTTATTGCAATCGGAAGAGAGTTTGGAAGCGGAGGCAGAGCAATCGCCCGCCGTCTATCAGAAATAATGGGTATTCCTATGTATGACAAGGAACTCATTCAAATGACTGCCCAAAAGAGCGGTTATTCTGAGGAGGTTTTGCACGACATAGACGAAACCGCCAGCAATAGTTTGCTTTATTCACTTTCCCTTTATCCCAATCAAAATATAAATTTTATGATGAATGGTAAAGTTTTACCCTTGGGTGAAAAAGCCCATATTATCTGCTCAGACATTATAAATGAGTTGGCGGATAATAAATCCTGCATTATTGTGGGCAGATGTGCTGACAGTATTTTGCGGGGCAATGAAAACCTGCTGACGGTATTTATTCATTGCAATATGGAAAGACGGATCGACCGAGTTTCGGAGTATCAAAAATGCAGCCGCAACGAAGCGGCAAATATGATTAAAAAGGCCGACCGAAAAAGAAGTGCCTATCATAACTATTATGCCGACACAAAATGGGGAAGCAGGGATGCCTATGACCTTTGTATTGACAGCAGAATAGGAATTGAAACCGCCGCAGAAATTATAAAAACCGCTGCAGAAAATTTGCAAAAGTAATAAAAAACGAAGAGTAAATAAACTTAAAAAGTTAAAATCCCGTTCACGCAAGTGAACGGGATTGTTGGCAGGGGTTGCACAAATTCGAACCCTTTTGAATTTTTAACCTATGTGTTCGAACCCCTACATATTTTATAAAATGAAATATCTCGTTTACGCTCGATATGAAATAATCCTTACGGATTATGAAATATTTTTGCTAACGCAAAAATGTGAAATAAAATTCGCATCAAAACATTTGCGAAGCAAATATTTCATACGCGCAGCGTATTTCATAGCGAAACTATTTCACTCGCCAAAAGGCGAATTTCATTGAAAAAGCGACTTGTTTCGACAAGTCGCTTTTTCTGGCAGAGCGGATGCAGTTAAATCCGAACTTAAATCTGAGTTTTCAATTTCACTCAGACTTACGGTTTCAGAGCCGTCCTTATAGTTAAATGTTATCACCATTTTATCATCATACAAATAAATCGTGTTGATAAAGCTATCAATCAGTCTGCGCTTATGATCTAAACGACGAGTATTGTATTTACGGAAACGATGGAACCAAAATAAAATTTGGTCTTTTGTAAGCAATGGCTTTGACATTTCCTCTTTGATGATTTGAACAGAAATGTCGCTCTTTTGCTTTTCCAAATCTTCAAGGCGTTGCTTGGTGGATTGAGTAACAATACCTTGCTGAATCGCATTAAGAAGATTATCAATACCTCTTTGAATGTCAGCGTATTGTTTTCTGAGCATCGGCAAAACAGTATTTTCTTTGCCTTGGATTTCCATTATTGTATCGGCAATCTTTTCGAGGAGAGTATCATCAAAAAGCACTTTTTCAATTTGCTTTACAACAAAGTCTTCTATCCAATCTTTCTTAACGGTTTTCTTATCACAACCGCTGTGCTTTTTAACACCGACACATTTATAATAGCGATATACCGTTGAGGTCTTGCTTGTTCCGCTCTCGCCAACCATAAAGCAATCGCATTTACCACAACGCAGTTTTGTAGTTAACAAATATTCATCTTCGGCTTTATGTTTTGCCGGAGCTTTTTTATTTGCAGCCATACGGCGTTGAACACGGTCAAACAGTTCATCAGGAATGATAGCGGGAATACCGTGCGGATGAATAATATCACGATATTTAAACTCACCAATATAACGTCGGTTTTTAAGCATTCGGGTAACCATATCAACACCGATTTTACCACCGAATGCAGAACGCAATCCCTTGGCGTTCATTTCCTGTGAAATCTCGGTCATAGATGCACCCTCAGCATAACGCTTAAAGGCTTCTAAAACAGCAGGTGCAACTAAGGGGTCAATTTGGAAATGTTGTTCACTATCGATAGTGTATCCTAACGGCAAAGTGCCGCCGTTGAATTTGCATTTATAAGCATTTTCGGTAAGACCACGAACAACCTTTTCAGAAAGCTCGGCAGAGTAATATTCCGCCATACCTTCAAGCACTGCTTCCATAAGGATGCCTTCCGAACCTTCGGAAATCTTTTCGGTGGCGGATATAACCTTAACACCGTTCTTACGGAGTGCAGCTTTATAATGAGCAGAGTCGTAACGATCACGGGCAAAGCGGTCGAGTTTCCATACAATGATAAGCTCAAACTTTTTGCTCGCACTATCTTTTATCATCTTCTGAAAGTCAGGACGGTTATCCGTTCTGGCAGAGAAAGCACGGTCAATATATGTACCAACGATTTGAATATCGTTCTTTTCAGCAAAAGCCTTGCATTCACGCAATTGACCTTCAATAGACTCTTCACGCTGATTATCGCTTGAATATCGCGCATATATTACAGCTGTCATTCCGAATCACCTTCCTCTGGAACGGACATTTTTTCAATAATTAAATCTAAAAAATCA
>JAZNOA010000056.1:0-8063 GCA_045580545.1 Acutalibacteraceae bacterium
GTGGTCGCCCGTTGACCCTGTGTGGTCGCCCGTTGACCCTGTGTGGTCGCCCGTTGACCCTGTGTGGTCGCCCGTTCTCTTTATTATAAAATGAATGTGATTAGGCATAATAATATATTCATCTATTTTTATATCATTAAATTTATTTTCCAATTCCAACAACCATTTTGTAATAATTTTGTCGGGATTATTCGGGCGACCACACAGGGTCGCCCCTACAATTTCTCCAAACAGTTTTTCTCTATTTTGCACACAAATTGTAACAAAATAATATCCGTTACTGCTATAATCGTAATTTTTCAATCTAATAGATTTTCGGCAATAGAGTTTCTGCATTTTTTATACTCAAAATCACGCATTATGAAATGTCAGCGTCATCCAGGTAAAGGTATCCGTTTTCGGCAATAAAATCTTTTCTGCCCTGCAAATCGTCACCTAAAAGCATATCAAACATTCGGGCAGTTCTTTCTGCGTCCTCGGGCATAACCTTAATAAGACGTCGGGTTTCGGGATTCATAGTCGTCAGGTTCATCATATCGGGTTGGTTTTCGCCAAGTCCCTTTGAACGCTGAAGCGTATATTTTTTATCCCCGATTTTTCCTAAAATATCGTTCTTTTCCTTTTCATCATAGGCAAAATAGGTCATATCCTTGGTGCCGATTTCGTAAAGGGGAGTTTCGGCGATAAACACCTTACCCTCGTTTATAAGGGTGGGCATAAGGCGGTGAATCATAGTCAGTATCAAGGTTCTGATGTGGAAACCGTCCACATCCGCATCGGTACAGATAATAATTTTGTTCCAGCGAAGAGCGGATAAATCAAAGGTGGCAAGACCCTTGTTTGCCTTGGACTTAACCTCAACACCGCAACCTAAAATTTTAATCAGATTTGTAATGATTTCGCTTTTAAATACCTTATCGTAATCGGCTTTTAAGCAGTTGAGAATTTTACCGCGAACGGGCATTATTGCTTGAAATTCGGCATTGCGGGCTAATTTACAGGAGCCTAAAGCCGAATCACCCTCAACTATGAAAACTTCCCTTATATTTACATCTTTTGAACGGCAGTCAACAAATTTTTCCACCCTATCAAGCATACTGTTGGAACTTTGCAGGGTTTTCTTGATGTTTATTCTCTCCCGCTCGCTGCGTTCACGGCTTCGCTTATTTATTAAAACCTGATCGGCAATTTTTTCGGCATCTGCCTTGTTTTCAATGAAATAAACCTCCAACTGATGGCGGAGGAAGTCTACCATAGCCTCATAAATAAACTTGTTGGTAATCGCCTTTTTGGTTTGGTTTTCGTAGGAAGTCATTGTAGAAAAAGAGGAAATAACCAGCACCATACATTCCTCAACATCGGAAAATGTAATCTTACTTTCGTTATTTTTATATTTATTTGTCTGCTTAATGTAACTGTCAATCTGGGAGACAAGTGCTGTTCTGGTTGCCCTTTCGGGAACACCGCCGTGCTCAAGCCAACTTGAGTTATGATAATATTCCTTTAAGGTTTTCTTATTGCTGAAAGTCAGGGCGGCTTTAATCTTAACCTTGTATTCGGGCTTGTCCTCACGGTCACGTCCCTTTCGCTCTGTGGACCAGGTTTGAACGCCGGTGAGTCCGTCTTCCCCAACGGTTTCATTTACATAATCCACAATACCGTTGTTATAAACTATTTCTTTAGTTTCAAAACGGTTGCCCTGCTGTTCTCTGAAAACGAAAAGCAATCCGTCATTAACAATGGCTTGACGTTTTAGTGTGTCTATAAAATACTCGGCAGGAATGTCAACATCCGTAAAAACATCAAGGTCGGGTTTCCAACGGGTTTTGGTTCCCGTGTCTTTACCGCTGTAAGGCTCCTTTTGTAAACCTCCCACATTGTAACCCTTTTCAAAATGGAGATTGTATTTGAAACCGTCACGCTTAATCTCCACATCCATATATTCCGAAGAATACTGGGTGGAGCAAAGACCCAATCCGTTAAGACCGACGGAGTATTCATAGTTGGCACCGTCATTGGTGTTATATTTTCCGCCGGCATAAAGTTCGCAGTATAAAAGTTCCCAGTTAAAGCACTTTTCGTTGTTGTTGTAGTCAACAGGTGCTCCTCGGCCAAAGTCCTGCACCTCAATAGAGCCGTCAGAATACTTGGTAACGACTATCTTCTTGCCGTATCCCTCTCGGGCTTCGTCAATGGAGTTAGAAATAATTTCAAAAGCCGAATGCTCGCAACCGTCCAGCCCGTCCGAGCCGAAAATAACACCCGGACGTTTCCTGACTCTGTCAGGTCCCTCTAACTTCTTTATACTGTCATTATCATATTTGACATTGGTTTTTGCCATATTTTGCATACTCCTCAATTTATCATATACATAATGTATTATACACCATATTTTGTGGTTTCGTCAAGGTAAAATACACAAATTTTAAGAATATCACAGCGGTTATATTATACAAGCCCCTTAGCATATTTAATAAACGGAGGGAAAAATATGAAATGTTTAGTTATAACCAAAAAACAGTTAATGACAGCCTTGTGCCTTGTGTGTGCAGTATCAATTACGGTTATCGGGTCGGTGAGTGTCTTCGCAAACAGCGACCGATTGCTGCCAATTTACTGTGTTGAAACCGATAAAAAACAAGTGGCAATTTCATTTGACGCCGCATGGGGTAATAGTAAAAAGGTACAAAACAATATATGGTAAAGCCTGTATATACCAAATGGAATATACAGGCTTTAAAATTACAATTCATAACTAAATTTTATTTCTTCATCCTCTTCGGATGCTTCTTTAAAAGTTTCTATTATTTTCAAAACGCTTTCTCTTAAATTTTCTGCCGCTTGGGTTTCGGGTTTGTAAATCACCGTTATTTCGATTGGTGTTTCAATAAAGCCCGTAAGGATATCCCATAAAGCATCTAAATTATTCCCATACCATTCGGGCAATTCTAATTTTTTTCTGATTTCATTGTGTAAATCCATCGGATATTTACATTTTGAAAAATCAATAACAATAATTTTCATATTGTCCTCCTAACATATTTGATTAAATGTAAAATAATGGCCGTAAGTAACAAACACTAATCCATCATTCGAGTAAAGAATTCTAGAACTATTTCGTATCCCACCAGTATAATTTATATCTGCTTCATACCATATTCTACCGTCAACAGATGGTAGTTTACCATCCTTGTTTCTGTAAATATCTCCACCAATAACGCCTTTGTCTGTCACTTGATGTAAATTCATTAAAATCGGTTTCCAACCAAGTTTTTTCGCTTCCTTTTTGGTAAGATATTGCGTTGGTAAAGAGTTCCCGTTATGAAGCAAAACATCTATACCATTATTACCCTCAAATGTAGCGGTTCCTTTTTTGACTGATTCAGACCATATTACCGTGCAAGCACACTTTTCGTGTAGCTTAGGAAATCTTGGCGGCGCATCATCGGGCAAATATAATTTACCATGTTAATCAAAGCAAGGTTTACAAGTTGAAGGTGAAAGTGCACATATCCAAACTTTATATTTTTTATCTTCATAAAATTGAGGATTGAATTTTATTCCTTTTATACCCGCAACAATCATATCACCTAATAAACTCATAAAACATCACCTCCTTTTTTAATATATAATATCAAAAAACAGAGGCGACATTCACCGACCTAATTATAACCCTAATAATAAAATTAATCAATTAAAAATTAAATATAATATCGTACAAACACCTCGGCATATAAAATACCGAGGTGCTTTTATATGAAATGTTTAGTTGTAACTAAAAAACAGTTAATGACGGCTTTGTGCCTTGTGTGTGCATTGGCGATTGCGATTGTAGGGTCGGTCAGTGTCTTTGCAAACAGTGACAGACTACTACCGATTTACTGTGTGGAAACCGACAAAAAGCAGGTGGCAATTTCATTCGATGCAGCTTGGGGAAATGACGATACCGAGGAACTAATTAAAATACTAAAGGAGTATGAGGTGCCGGCAACCTTTTTTGTTGTGGGAACTTGGGTAGATAAATACCCCGAATCGGTGGAGGCACTCCACAAGGCGGGTCACCAAATTCAAAATCATTCCAACACCCATCCCCATATGCCTCAACTTTCCCGAGAGCAAATGAAGGACGAAATTGTAAGTTGCAACGAAAAAATTAAGGAAATAACCGGCAAGACCCCTACCCTGCTAAGACCCCCCTACGGCGACTATGACAATGCCCTGATTGAGACCATGAACGAACTAAAAATGGCAACCATTCAATGGGATGTTGATAGTCTAGATTGGAAAGAAAATGCCACACCCGACAGTATTTGTCAGCGTGTGACGAGCAAGGTTAAAAACGGAAGTATTGTTCTATTCCACAACGATGCCGACCACACACCCGAAGCGCTACCAAACATCCTCAAATGCCTAAAAGATGAGGGGTATGAGTTTGTGTTTATAAGCGATTTGATATTAAAAGATAATTACGAAATAAAGCACGATGGAACGCAGTGCAAATTAAAAGACGGCGAATAATCGCCGTCTCAATTTATTTCTTCATAACACAATAGAACCGTCCCTATGTGTGTATAAGTGATTTGATACTTAAAGAAGATTATGAAATTGACCATGCAGGTAAACAATGTAAACTAAAAGACGGTGCCGAGTAGCACCGTCTAATTTATATGAGACCATAAAACAAGTATATTTATACTTTCTTGGTTGAGAATGTTTCTAATAAAACGTCAAAACTATGTCCTAATTTATCAAATATAAAATCCAATCGAGTGACTTTGAAAATAAACAATTTTAAATAACTTATAATCCAACATATCATATAAATTGCAATTATCGAAATTAAAATAGCGGGAACTACCATAAAAAAGTCAAGGTTTTTTATGAAGGCAAAATTATCATTTATAAACCAGGCAAACATTAGTAGATGACTATGTATTATATATGTGTCAAAAGCACAATTGCTTAAGGAATCAATTATTTTAATTAAAATGGTATTTTTAAAATTAATATTTGAGAATAATAATATCGAAAGGATAGAAATAAGTACAATAACAGGAGATGTATAGGCAACTAGTATGTTGTAGATTGAAAAAGATTTTAAAATGAACCATGAAACTATAGAGATACTTATAGTAACTATTACGCACAACAAATATAGCAATAAAATGGTGGTAGTAGAAAATTTGCTCTTAGAACGTTTGATATAAGCACCAATTAAATAACAAACTATAAGCCAAGCCGTACTGTAACCATCATTTAATTTGAAAAAGTCTGTTAATAAAAAAGTTGGCAGAACCGAAGTAAATATTAACAATATAATCAATAATAATTTAAATTGATAAGTGGTTAAGCTGTCAATCAGCTTGTTTATAAAAGGTATGAGTACAAATAATAAAACATAACAAGTAATATACCAATATTTACCTACCAATGGTGGAACAAAAGATTTTATGATATCCACAATAGAGTTAAAAGCTTCGCGCTTAAAAATTATAAAAAGTATGGTGATTATTGCAGAATAAAATAAAACAGTGAAAATTAATTTAAGAATATTTTTATATTTAATATTTGGTTTATCTACATATAAGTATCCGGTTAACATAGCAAAAGTATTTACTGAAGCGGCACAAAGTATATAAAATATAGAAATAGGCAATTCAACCATAGATATCAAATTTTCTCTACCAAAGGCGCCACCAGCGTTTAAAATATGTAACCCTATTATGCCTAACATACTAATTATTCTTAAAATACTAAGCCCATATAATCTATTATTATTCATAAATACACCTCTTATTATACAATTACAAATCTCATTATATTATAAAAGCAAATTTTTTGCAAGTAAACAAATTAAGGTGAAGATTTTAAGCACTTTACTTTTGTATCTAATGATGACTCTCTTGACTGGAAAGAAAATGCCACCCCCGACAGTATATGTAAAAGGGTGACAAGTAAGGTAAAAAACGGCAGTATTGTCCTTTTCCACAATGACGCCGACCACACCCCCGAGGCACTGCCGACGATTTTAAAATGCCTTAAAGACGATGGCTATGAATTTGTATTTATAAGTGATTTGATTTATAAAGATAATTATGAAATAAAGCACGACGGAACGCAGTGTAAAATAAAAGACGCTGCCGAATAGCAAAGTCTTTAAAGAAATTAGCAAAAGTTTATATAACAAAGGGAGCCAAGAGAACCGTCCCCTTGGCTCCTAAAGAGAACCGTCCCCTTGGCTCCTAAACATTTACCTCCTTACTTAAAAAAGTTAATAAGCCGTGTTCCTTTATCATTCTCTATTGTGTACTTAGAAAAACTTTTATCAGCTCCATCAGATTTAACTAATGAATTATATTCTTTATCTTCATTGTGTTTGAAAAGTGAAATATACCATGCATTAGATTGCTCAGTATAGTGTAGATTAATTATATTGATTGTTCCATCAACAAAGTAAATCTTAATTGCATATTCCTTAGCACGTGCAGGATTATATTTCGGCCAATCGTTCGATTGAGCATCAGTATGATTAATATAGCTAATCAGCTCAGTAAAGAAGACAATTGAATCATCATCAGTTAGTGTGGATTTTACATTAAAGTTCTCGCCATATACTTTTTTGTTATTATTTAGTGTGAATTCTTTTTGAAGTAAATCTATTTGTCTAATCGGTGAGTTTGCTGGTGCAAAAGTATCAATTGTTGAACTTTCTTGAGTTACTTTCTCCACGACAGACGATGATAAAAGTTCAGAATTGAGAGCATCGTTGTTCTCGTTTTGTGAAGAAGTTATTCTATAATCCTTGGGATCAGAACTATTTTGAACGACATTGTCGTTTGAGCATCCAACAACAGATATTAAAAACACAAGTAAAAGAGAGACAAATACTTTCTTTTTCATATGATAAACACTCCTTCTATAAAAAAATGCATAAGACTTTGCGAAAAACAAAATCTTATGCACTATATGCTGAACTTTAGATTCATAAATTTAAGATAAATAGGATATAAGCACATAAGATGATATAGTTGATTATGATACATTCTCATTGCAATCACATCCTTTTTTCTTTATAATAGCATACTTTTCATAAAAAGTCAATATTTACAATTTTTACTAAATTTGAATCATGTGTATTAAAATATTACTTTTGTATCTAATGTTGACTCTCTTGACTGGAAAGAAAATGCCACCCCCGACAGTATATGTAAAAGGGTGACAAGTAAGGTAAAAAACGGCAGTATTGTCCTTTTCCACAACGATGCCGACCACACCCCCGAGGCACTACCCACCATTTTAAAATGCCTTAAAGATGAGGGGTATGAATTTGTTTTTATAAGCGACCTGATTTATAAAGATAATTATGAAATAAAACACGACGGAACACAGTGCAAAATAAAAGACGCTGCCGAATAGCAAAGTCTTTAAAGAAATTAGCAAAAGTTTATATAACAAAAGGAGCCAAGAGAACCGTCCCCTTGGCTCCCCAATTTCATTATCCCACAGGAAATATGAAGAAGAGAGAAACACCTTTTACCAAAGTATGCTTCCCCGTGGGTAACGAAATATGAAATTGCATGACACCCACATTATACCATATTAATGCAAAATGCACAAGCCCTTATTAAAATATTACTTTTATATCTAATGTTGACTCTCTCGACTGGAAAGATAGTGCCACACCAGAAAGCATTTGCAACCGTGTTACAAGCAAGGTAAAAAACGGCAGTATTGTCCTTTTCCACAATGACGCCGACCACACCCCCGAGGCACTACCCACCATTTTAAAATGCCTGAAAGATGAGGGGTATGAATTTGTTTTTATAAGCGACCTGATTTTAAAGGATAATTATGAAATAAAGCACGACGGAACGCAGTGTAAAATAAAAGACGCAGCCGAATAGCAAAGTCTTTAAAGAAATTAGCAAAAGTTTATATAACAAAGGGAGCCAAGAGAACCCTCCCCTTGGCTCCCAACACCCATCCCCATATGCCTCAACTTTCCCGAGAGCAAATGAAGGACGAAATTGTAAGTTGCAACGAAAAAATTAAGGAAATAACCG
>JAZNOA010000057.1:0-5510 GCA_045580545.1 Acutalibacteraceae bacterium
AAAACAGGTGAAATCCGTAGTTAGGAATTGAAAATCAATTTGGTGGGAGAAAAAACCAGACTATACCCGGATTTGATAATGAATTATTTATAATCCCGAAAACCCACGCCCACCCCCGGCAATCCGCACGGCACAACGGAAAAGGGCAAAACAGGGAAAAGTATATGGTAGTTTCTTCATAATGTATTGTAAGGTATTCTATTTTGTATAGATTTATATATATTTATACCCCGTCAAATGCTTTCCTATTGGCGGGGTATTTAATTATACTTTCTTACATTTGGAATTACCTTAAATAATTGATGAAAGGTAGGTATCTAAATGGATGATACTTTAAGGAAGAATGTAAGATTATTAAAGGTTTATAAGAATATATCTTATAAGGATATTGCGTAGCGGTTAGGAATACGGACTAATTCTTTCTATAATTGGTTGCGTGGTGAATACTCTTTTTCATAGGGAACAGCGAACAAATTAAAATACATTGTTGCGGAAATGGACGGTAAGTAATGATGGATTTATAGAATACCTTATTTTCAAAAAAGACAGAATTAGATTATACTACCCCGCAGTTATAGAAACTTATGGATTTCTTATAGTCCCGTGATGATGATGGGGAACTTTGGAAAGCCATTGATGGGTATAGTGGTTGGTATTACGCATCTACCTACGGGAACATACTTACATTGAAGCAGACACCCGCAAGAATATTAAAGCCACAGGACACGGGGAAAGGTTATTTATATGTAGATTTGGAAGGATAGCAAAGGAAAATACATAGATTGATTGCTATAACCTTTTTAGAAAACCCATACCATAAACCCGTAGTTCATCATAAAGACGGGAATAAACATAACAATAGGTTAGATAATTTATAGTTTGCTACATACCGGGAAAATGCGGTCTATTATCAGCAGGAAAAAGCCAAAAGGAAAGAAAATGATACGTCAATACTATCTGCGGTTTGTGCCGACTGCGAACGTTGATTATAACTTAATTCTTTCTTTGTATGATTTAGCAGACTATAACACCGAAACAAATTGTTTTGATACAGTAAGGTATAGAAGCCTTTACGAATTGGCGTAGTTATTAGGGACTACGGAAAAGACATTAAGCAGACATTTGAAAAAGGATGATTATAATTAGTTCTTTACCATTGATAAGAAGAAAAGGGAAATAAAACTGATTGTAGATTTTAAGAAAACGGGCTATAAAGTCCCGTTTATTACCCTCAACCCCGTGGAAGTCCGTTATCTACGTGAAAAAAATGAAGCATTATTGTATAGATATTTTATATATTTGAAATATTTTTGCGGTTATTCTGCTAAAAAAAGCATAGATAGCACGGAAAAACAGATACTTTCTGCTATTGGATATAGTAATAATAGTTCGTATGTATAGAAACTATCTGCTTATAACAATGATTTATCTTGTAAAGGGCTGATTAAAATAAAAAAATATCGGGATGAAAAGGGAAACTTACGCAATATTTATAGTTTTCTTTAATTAGGGAACTTTATAGGACTTTATTTATTATACTTTATAAGAACTATACAGAAAATGTCCGTATCCTTTATACAAAAAGTGTCCGCAACCTATATACAAATAATGTCCTAAAACCTATATACAAAAAATGTCCGTAGAGTAAGGACAAATAATAAATAGAATGGAGTAATAAGAAATGGCTTATACATTAGAATAGATTGAATGGCTACACGATAATGGAAAAATGCCTGATTGGGCTTATTATCAGCAAAACGGAAAGTCCGCACAATAGAACTTTGTAGAAGCAACAAAGAAAGCCCGTGAAAGGATATTAAAAGAGTATTACGCCCGTGAAGAAGAAGCCAAAAGAAAAGAAGAACAGAAACAACTTGAAAAGCAATTAGAAAAGGATATTGAAAAGCAGTTAGAAACAACATTAGAAAAAGTCCTTGATGACCTATTAAAAGGATTTGGAAAATAAATAAACGTAGATTTTCGTATATTTTCGTAGATTTGCGTATATCGGCGTAGATTTTGGCGGGGTAAAATGGGTAGGGGTGTGCGTGATACACAGACACCCGGGACCCGCCAAAACAAAACACGGGGCTTTCAGTGCCCGCAGAAACGGATTTTCGGGGCGAACCAATACACGAACCTTTTGGAGAAAGAAAACCGCTTACAGCCCCACCAGAAGCCCGACAGAAAGAAAAGATTAAAACCTACATTTTGTGATTTTGATTTCCTGCGGGTAGTTGCTGAAAGCCGGCAATGGTTTGGGGTCTGCGGTTCGTCCCCTAAATGTTCTAACTTACAGATACTTTCCGTAGGATTTCGCACGGGCGAAGTATTTATATATATTTTTAATATTTTGTTTTATAAAGGTGTGGTTCGGTTAATGCCTACGTTTGATGATTTTAATGCCTACATTTAATGATTGAAAAACCTACGTTTAATGATTTTCAATGCCTACACCAAACAGTAATTGACTTTGTAGGCATTTGCGGTATAATGAGATACAAAGGGGTGTATCTATATGAAAAAAGATATTTTTACCCTGCGGAATTATAAGGTTGTAGAAAGCAACGCCTTAATTCTACACGGTAGGTATGATTTATCAGCACAGCAATTCAAAATCCTGCTTTATTGTATTAGTAAGATAAAGCCGGGTATGGAAGATTTTGAAACATACGATTTTGATTTGCGGGAATTGTGCCGGGTCTGCGGTATTAAGGAATTATCGCAGAACTACGCAAACTTTAAGAAGAATATTGAAAAACTTGCTAATGTGTCCTTTTGGTGGGATGATGGAAACAAAGAAAGCCTTTGCCGTTGGTTTGATAAGGTAGAGATTTACAAAAGAGATACACGGGTAAGAATAAAGATAAATGATGTATTGAAACCGCATTTGTTAGGTATGCGGGAAGATTTCACACAATACATTCTTGAAAATGTTGCTGTTATGGATAGTGCGTATTCTATTTATCTTTATCGTCTTATGAAATCACGGGCTTTTTTAGGGGAATACGAAATCCCCCTTGTTGTATTAAAGGACATCTTACAATGTTCTAATGATTATGATAGATACAATAATTTTAAGGTTCGTGTATTGGATAAAGCAATGGAAGAAATAAACCATTTCAGCGATTTGGAAGTATCTTATAAACCATTGAGAACAGGCAGAAGTATTACATCTATTCTTTTTACCATTAAGGAAAAAGAAGGTCTTGACTTTACAAAGGCAATGCTTGAAAGAAGTATAGCCCTAAACCGTATTGAGTTTGAAAAGAACCAAATGAGATTAGAAGGTTTTGGAGATGATGAAGATGGAAACAATGGAACAGAAGAAAATGGTTAGTGTTTCAGCCTTTGCGAAAATGGCAGGAAAGACAAAAGCGGAAGTTTATAGTCTTATCGCACGGGAAGAAAATAAAAAGTTTGTTTCTACGGAAAACGGTATGAAAATGGTGGATGTGGGCTTGCTTGATGTGCTGAATGGGAAGAAAGCAAAAACAGATGATACTACCCCGCCCGAAGATAATAGCCCCGTAGAAGCCACAGAACAGCCCCACAGCGAAGAACAGGAACAGCCCAAAAGACCGTATAAGGAAACGCCCATTGAAGAATATGACGAAGGGGACATTGATGAAAATGACCCGGATGAATACGATGGGGCAGAGTATCGGCAAAGATACCTTGTAGAACAATGTAAGGAACAGTCCGCAATGATACGGCACTTATTGGGAGAACTGCGGAAAGCAGACCAAAAGATAGCAGAACGGGACGAAACCATACATAGACTATCTTTGGAACTTGCTGAAATGGCTACAAAGTCCCACGCAATTACGGAACAGGCATTACAGACAGTTAATCAGCAACAGATTTTAACTGCTATGACTACAAAGAAAACGCCGTGGTATAAGCGGTTGCTTTCTGCGGGAAAGGAAAAAAATAATGCGTGAAGTATTTGACGCTTTCTTATGTGAATTAGATAGTTGTTGTAAGGAACTGATTGACAACAATACCCCTTGTGCCGACTGCGAACATTGTATTGATAGTATTTTGTATGCCGAAGCAGAAGCCGAAGCAATGTTAAGAGAAGACCCGTTTTATATTGACGGGGATGGAATTATAAGAAAGATATAGAAAAAAGCCCGTTCTTACCTTAAAGAACGGGCTTTTATTATATGTATCTACTGATTTACCAATCTTTTAAGAAATCGCTTGCTTTGGTCTTATCCTCGGGATTAGGAAGCACATCAGGCATATATTTTTCGCAGAAAGCAATCTTTGCTTTTAGCAGATTATAAACGGGTTCTGCTTTGCTGTCCTCAATTTCAATATATTCTTTTGCCTTAATCATTTTAGGGCTACCATCGGGATTAAACTTAAAATTGCCGTTCTTGTCCTTTGCCTGCTTATAGATGGGCTTACCATCAGCATCAACCTTATCAATGGCTTTCTTTTTCTTACGCATATCCATAGATACGGACTTAAACCACGCCTTGTCCTGCGGTGCGTTGGTTTCAATGTATTCTTTCATAAACTTTGTATCAATGTGTTTGAAATCAACTGCCATAATATTATATCCCCTTTTTTGTTATTGATAGTAAGTATATATTACTTTAACTTTCTATCATTGTCAATCAGTAAAACCAAAAGGAAAGAAACCAAAAGGAATATAAAGAAAGATATGGTTTGATTTTTGCCGTGTTTTGTATGGATACAAATGATAAGTTTTTGTTTTCTATACATAGACATTGAAGGGTGCGAAAAAAGGTGTGTGCGGATTTACCCTTATTTTAGGTTGTTTTCATAACTTTTTATTAAAAAATGCCTATTTGACCGCAAGTTTTGTATAGCACGAACGCAACCAAATATTTATTTTGTTGCGTTCGCGGTTTTGTGCCATTGGAAAGGGTAGATTTTTAATAGTCCTGCCCTTCGGTCAAATAGATAGTTATACCCGGCTGAAAGGTGGATGAACTGAAATAACCGTGCGTTCTCTTATACTGTTTTAATTCATTGACATACTCATAAAAGTCTTTGTATGGAAAGCCCTTATAAAAAGGATTAGAAAAGTATTGTTCTACTTTTGGAATATCTTTATCAGTAAAATCATCAATACTTAATTCTGTTTGATTGAATTGGAATACTACTTTCATTGAAACCCCTTATTTTCATTTTGTATGTAAAAATTATATCAAAAAAAATTATGAAAATCAATTTAACTTGCGGTAATGCCCGGTTTTGTTCTTCTTTTGGCAGTCGGTTAGAAGCGAACGCAAGCCCCGGTCAAATCCGCCACCATCGCCGACGAAAGAGCATTACACCGCCGTTGAAAGTGCCGTGTAGCGGGGACGCATTGTGCCCCTATTTGATTTTGAAAAAAATATTTTGTATAATTTATATATACAGAAAACAGGTGAAATCCGTAGTTAGGAATTGAAAATCAATTTGGTGGGAGAAAAAACCAGACTATACCCGGATTTGATAATGAATTATTTATAATCCCGAAAACCCACGCC
>JAZNOA010000058.1:0-10337 GCA_045580545.1 Acutalibacteraceae bacterium
ATGATGTGTGAATTAAAATAAATATAATAATCCCTTTGTTTGAGTTTCCGTTATTCAACTTTGTTTGGCAATAGTAGTATAACACACAAATTAAAAATAATCAATAATTTTTAAATAATGCCGAAACAAAAGCCTCCCAAGAGCATTGGGAGGCTTCTACCCCTCCGACTCGTTCCTCGGCACCGTCTCGGCTCCCGCCTCGGTCGGTGCTTCTAAACTTCGTTTAGAGGTTGCCACCGGCAACCCGCACCCCTACAAGTAGTGGAGGTAAAGTTAGTTGCAGTTATTCCTACCTCCCCTGCAAGCGTGGGAAGCATAATTATATGTAACCCTTACCTCCCATGCTTGCAGGGGAGGGGGACCGCTTGCGGTGGAGGGGTTGTCAATATGCAATTCGCAATGCGTAATGCGAGATTCTTCGCTCCGCTCAGAATGACATTGTAGGGGTCGGCGGTTTCTGACGTCCCGATATCTGCCGTCTGTAATCTGTAATCTGCCGTCTGAATTGTCACCCTGAGGAAGCGTTGGGTCCGGTTGTAATTTAGGTTTTTTGAGATTCTTCGTCGCTGCGTTCCTCAGAACGACAACCCCTCCGACTTCGCTACGCTCAGCCACCTCCCCTACAAGTAGTGGAGGTAAAGTTAGTTGCAGTTTATACCTTCGAGATTCTTCGTCGCTGCGTTCCTCAGAACGACAACCCCTCCGCCTCGTTCCTCGGCACCCGCTGACGGCGGCGGTCCCCTCTGTCACTTCGTGACATCTCCCCACACTGTGGGGAGTCACCCCTTACACAGGGGAGGCATGGGTGGTGCAAAGTTTCAACCGACTGCTTTAAACAGGAGAGGTTTATTTTATGTCATTCTGAGCGTAAGCGAAGAATCTCGAAAAAAATGAATTAGATTCTTCGTCGCTTCGCTCCTCAGAATGACAGAAGAAAGCAGTTGTCATTCTGAGCGTAAGAATTTCTTATGACAAATCACGCATTACTAATCACGAAGTGCTTTTTTAATCTTTTCGTATATCTCCACGGTTTTGAACTTTGCTTTAAACCTTTCTCCGTTTTGGGCGATTTCGCATCCCTTTTTGCCAACGCTTACGTCGAGTGACGCCTTGTTTTCCGTGGGCAGACAAACCGAGGGAAAGACAACGCACCACCAGTTTTTGCCGTTTGCGTCCCCTAAATTTATGATAAGTGAGTCATACTCACCCGAGGGGAGGGTAAAATCCTCATACACCCTTGTTTCAAAAAACGTCTTGCCGATTTTTGCCTCTGCTTTATAGTCAAAACCTGCCTCGTTTATTACTTCATTTGCGATTTTTTCATAGGTTTTAAGGTTATCTTTAGCGGTTGCTATTGCAGAGTCTAAGTTCTTTTCGGTTTCAAAAAGACTTTGACTTTCCTCTAAAATTCTGTCCCTTATTTCGAGTTTAAGGGTTTGGTCTTTTTCCGAATTTGAATTTGCCACAATATGTAGTCTCAACACATTGTGCCGCAAGGTTTCGCAGGAGGCGTCAAAATCGGCAAAGGAGCAAAACACGGAACAGATAAAACCGAAAATCAGTCCCCATTCCAAGGCTTTTTTTGAAATATTGATGTTTTTCAGCATAAAAAATAATCCTCTCTTTTGGTTTCGAAAGGATTATTGGCTTAAATTTTGCCGTTTATTCAAAAATAACGGATTTTTTTACGGGTCTTACCGTGAAAGCGGTTATATTTTTAGAAATCAAAGCCTTTTGGCATTTTTTGGCGTCTTGTCTTTTTGGGAAAACCGCAAAATATGTAGGTCCGCTGCCGGAAAGCCCCACACCCAAAGGCGAAAAACCACGGAGCATTTGCTCAAAACTTTTATCTTCCCACACCTCGTTAAAGGAGTTTTGAAGACCGTCGCAAAGGGCGGATAAATCCTTGCTTTCTATGGCTTTAACGCAACTGTCTATATCAATAATCGGTTGCTCTTTGCTGTCAAGTCGGCGGTACATTTCCCCCGTTGAGGGTTTGTTTCCGCTTTTCGCCAGAACAAAATACCCCTTTTTAAAATCGGGCAGTTTTTCTAAAATCTCACCGATACCCTTAGCACGCATAGTGCCTCCCCTTATGAAAAAGGCTACGTCCGCACCTAATTTTGCTGCCATTTCCTCTAACTTTTCCTGTGGCAAAGCGGTGTTATAAAGGCGGTCAAGTCCCAAAAGCACTGCTCCTGCATCGGCACTGCCTCCGCCCACACCGCCGGCTTCGGGAATATTTTTTTCGATATAAATTTCGGCTCCTTTAGAAATTCCGGTTTCCTCGAAAAACAGTTTTGCTGCCTTAAACCCTAAATTATCTTCACCCGATAAATGAGGCTTTGAGCAGTTAAGAGACAGACTGTCCCTCTTTTTTATTGTTATCCTGTCAGCCAGGGAAACCGACTGCATAACGGTGTCAATCTCGTGATAGCCGTCCTCCCGTTTTCCGCTGATATAAAGACTTAAATTTATCTTTGCGTTAACCTTAAGTTTTAGTTTTTTGGGTTTAATATTTAAAAGTGCCACCGCCGAAATCACCGCCAATATTCCTAAAATTCCGAAAAAAGTTATGGTTTCTTTGAAAACAAAGGTGCCGATTATCGTTGCAACCACAGGCTCCGCCGTTGCGATTATGGGGGCTGAGGTCGTCTCCACTCCGAAAAGCCCCTTGGTGTATAAAATATAGGGCAAAACCGTGTTAAACACCGCCATTAAAAATACCCAAAACACAAAATGGGGCGTTGCCGAAACCACGGTTTTTGAAAGATTTATAAAGGGCAGAGTGCCAAAGGTTGCACATAGAAATACATAAAATGTGATAGTCAGGGTTTTGTATTTACGGTTTATCAGCATCTCTCCGAAAAGGGTATAAAGAGCATAACCGAAACCCGTTAGCAGACCGAAGAACAGAGCCTCTTTGCTTATTCTGTGGTTATTTTCAAAAACGCCCGACACTAAACCGCAACCTATAAAGGCTATAAAACAGCAGATAACCTTTTTAAGGGTTAACCGACTTCCCAAAAACAAAGCCGCTAAAATAAGCACAAAAAAGGGAGCGATATACAAAAGCACCGCCGCCACCGAAAGTGTGGTAAGGGACATTGTTTTATAGTAGGAAAAGTTAAACAGCACAATGCTGAAAAGCCCCGAAAGGGCAAAAATCCAAAAATCTTTAAGTTTAATTTTAAAAAGGCTTTTATCTTTTAAAAAAACAGTCAGCCCTAAAATCAGGCTTGTAAAAAATGTTCTGCCGAAAACAATATCCATTTGAGAGGCACTGTTTTCCAGATTCCGCACGAAAATACCCGCAGTTCCCCAAAGAACTGCGGCGGACAAAACATATAAAAAATGAAGATTTATTTTAGTTTTCATATCTTTTCCTTAGGTTTGGCAAAATTTTATAACAAGACTGTGGGGTAAGATTTTAGCCACGATTCGGTAAAATTTGTAAAAAAGCCTATTTGTATAAACCCCTTTTCCTTTTTTAGAGGCTTTAAGGGAACCCTCCGCCATTTTTCGGGGGTTAACCCGTGGGAGGGTGTCAAAGGTGAAACTGCTGCCCTTGGCAATTCCCGCAACGGGCAAAAATTCCGTATCCATAGGTCCCGGGCAAACCGCAATAACGTTGATTTTTTGGGGTTTCAGTTCAAACCGGAGTGCTCGGGAAAAACTCATAATATAAGCCTTTGTGGAGGAATAAACCGCCATTCGGGCATTGGGGGCAAAGGCAGCGATGGAGCAGGTGTTTATAATCTCGCTTTTTTCCGACATATAGGGAATAGTCTCCCTTGTGATAACCGTCACCGCCTCGCAGTTGAGACGAAGCATTTGGCGGCTGTCCTCAGCGGAAATCAGGCGAAATTCCCCAAGACGACCGAAACCTGCGTTGTTTATAAGCAGTTTAACGTCGGGTTTTTCCTTTTCCAAAAGGTCTGAATAGGTTTTTAAGTCGGCGTCATTTGTCACATCAAGGCTTAAAACCCTTGTTTTTTTGGTGATTTTTCGGGCTAACTCCTCCAAACGGTCCTGCCGTCTTGCAATCAGCCAAATTTCTTCGATTTCGGGTCGGGTTTTGTCCACGGCTAACGCAAATTCCGTTCCTAAACCCGAAGATGCACCTGTTATTACGGCTGTTTTCATTTTTCTGTCACCCGATTTTTAGTTTCACTTATTACGGAGTATCCCCTGATGCCGTCAATAGGCTCACCGTCCATCTGCAGGGTGCAGGGAATATCATATTCAACATCAATACTGTGGCATTTTATAAGGTCAACATATTTTGTGTATTTAGCGTGCTTTCCTGCAAAAACCGATGGGAAAAGGGTCAGAATTCTAAATCTGCTTAAATTATGTGCCACAAAAACCGTGATTTCGCTATTGTCACTGTTTCTGTTTTGGTCGGGTGCCATCATCATACCTCCGCCCAAAAACTTTCCTTTCATGGTGGTGGTCATCCAAACATTTTTATAAGTTTTTTTAACCCCGTCCACCGTAAGGGTGGCATTAACGGGTTTGAACTTTAAAAGGCATTTAACCGCAAGAAGGGTATAATTAACCCTTTTGCCCCTTTGCCTTTGGCGGTCGCCCTCACCGCAAACAACACCGTCAATTCCGAAACCCACGCCGTTTATAAAGCGGTAATCCTTATTATTGATTGTGACCTTCGGCAAATCTTTTATGTATTCGTTGATTTTAAACCTACCGTCGGTCTGGGTCTTACCCAAGTCTTTCATAAAATCGTTTCCGCTGCCGGCAGGGAAATAGAAAATATCGTTTTTGATATCTGTTCCCTCGATTTTGTTGATAAAGCCGTTAAGGGTGCCGTCGCCCCCGCAAACAATCAGTTTATCATCGCTCTCTAACATTGAGAAAAAGTCGGGAAAACTGTCGATTTTAGTCATATCATAGCATTTTGCACCATTGGGATTTTCACTGTCAAGTTCCAGAGCAAACTGCTCGGCTCTGCCCTTTCCGGCAAGGGGATTGAAAAGAAAATAAGATTTCATTTTTTGTCTCCGCTGACTTTTATTCTCGGCACTCTGGGACTGATACCGCAGACAATTTCATAGTTTATGGTGTCAGAAAGGCGGGCAAGGTTATCCACGGGCAGTTCCTTGCCGAAGAGGATAACCTCATCGCCTATGTTAACATCATCAATTTCGCTTACATCAACCGCCATTTGGTCCATACAAATTCTGCCCACAATGGGTGCTTTCTTACCCTTTATAAGCACGCAAGATCGGTTTGAAAGAAGTCTCGGGTATCCGTCGGCATAGCCGGCGGCAACGGTGGCGATTTTTGTATCCTTTTGAGCCTTAAAGGTTCTGCCGTAGTTGACCGCATCCCCCTGCCTTATGGTTTTAACCATGGAAACCACGGATTTAAGGGTCATAACGGGTACTAAATCGGTCTTTAGTTTTAAATCAGGGTTGGGGGAAAGCCCGTAAAGTATAATACCGGGACGCACCAAATCACCCTGCATATCTGCGTCCTGCAAGGTTGCCGCCGAATTGCAGCAATGGCAAATTTCGGGGGTTAAACCCTGCTTTTTAAGATGTTCCATACCTGCCTTAAAGCGGGCAAACTGCAAAGCAGTAAAACCGTCCTCACTGTCGGGCGTTCTGTCCGACTCGGCGAAGTGGGTGAAAACACCTTCTAAAACAAAGTTGGGAAGTTTTGCGGAAGAAACCGCTTCGTCAATGCCTTTTAATTCCTTGCTTCTGCAGTCAAATCCTAAGCGGGACATTCCCGTGTCCAACTTAATGTGTATCTTAATATTAACCTTGTTTTCTACCGCCTTTGCCGACAGTTGTCTTGCGTATTCCAAATCGTAAACGCATTGGGAAATATTGTGTTCTTTTAAAAGTTCAACCGCCTCAACCGGGGTGTAGCCTAAAATCAAAATGGGGGTTGTAAGTCCCAATTCCCGCAACTGAATTGCCTCGCTTATGTTGGAAACCGCAAAGAAATCAACCCCTGCCTCCTCTAAGGCAGGAGCCACCAACTCGGCACTGTGACCGTAGGCGTTGGCCTTTACCACCGCCATAATTTTGGAGCCACAGGCGGTGTTTTTTATGGTTTTTAGATTGTGTATCAAGGCATCAATATCAATTTCAGCCCAAGTTCTGTGAAAAAATTTCAAAGCATTCACACCTTAAAGGTTTATTCAACTTAATTATACCACTTAATTTCCAATTTGCAATCGGTTATTTAAAAATAAAGCCTTCCCCTTGTAGGGGAAGGCTTTGAAATCAAACATTAAATCGGAAGAGAACAATATCTCCGTCCTTCATAATATATTCCTTGCCTTCGCTACGTACCAGTCCCTTTTCTTTGGCGGTCACCATACTGCCGCCGCATTCATTTATAAACTCGTTAAAGCCGATAACCTCCGCACGGATAAAACCACGCTCAAAGTCGGTGTGGATTTTTCCTGCCGCCTGAGGTGCCTTTGTGCCTTCGGTTATGGTCCAAGCCCTGACTTCGGGTTTGCCGGCGGTGAGATAGGAAATAAGTCCCAAAAGGGAATAGCATTTTTGAATCATTCTGTCAAGACCCGAACGCTCAAGCCCCAACTCTTCAAGGAACATAACCTTTTCATCGTCGGAAAGTCCTGAAATTTCGGCTTCCAAAGCCGCACAAATAGGCAAAATTTCAGCCTTTTCGGTCTCAGCCAACGCCTTAACCTTTAGATAGTTTTCGTTATCCTCAATGCCGGCGGAAAAATCGTCCTCACTCATATTGCAGGCATAAATCACGGGCTTTGCCGAAAGCAGAGCGGTAGTATTTATAACTTCTTGCTCGAAATCTTCGTTTATTTCAATAGAGCGGGCGGGCAAACCGCTTTCAAGGTGAGCCATAAGCCTTTCGAGGAAAGCCACCTCCCCCGCTAAAGTCTTGTCACCTTTTAAGGCTTTTCTCGTCTTGTCAAGACGGCGGGTAACCATTTCCATATCGGAAAAAATCAGTTCCAAATTTATGGTTTCAATATCACGAATGGGGTCAACGCTTCCCTCAACGTGGATAATATCGTCACTTTCAAAACAGCGGACAACGTGAACAATGGCGTCCACCTCACGAATGTTTGAAAGGAATTTGTTGCCAAGCCCCTCGCCCTTGCTGGCTCCTTTTACAAGACCCGCAATATCCACAAATTCAATAACCGCAGGGGTGAATTTGTCAGGATTGTAAATCTCTGCCAACTTTTCCAGCCTTTCGTCCGGCACGCTCACCATTCCCACATTGGGTTCAATGGTGCAA
Organism: Acutalibacteraceae bacterium; assembly: GCA_045580545.1. Classification (GTDB taxonomy): domain Bacteria; phylum Bacillota; class Clostridia; order Oscillospirales; family Acutalibacteraceae; genus UBA737. Next base: position 7,267 of record JAZNOA010000058.1, read on the forward strand.
AAGGGGTAGTTTGCCGACTGAGCCCCCGCATTGGTAATCGCATTAAAAAGGGTTGATTTTCCCACATTGGGAAGCCCCACCATACCTAATTTCATATTTTTCCCTATCTCCTTAAATTCATTTACATTTAACATTATTAAAAAGTATTTTATAATTATATCATACCGTACTTTTTTTCTCAAGGGGTTAAATGCTGATTTTATGTTTTTTAAGTGGGGAGTTTAATGATATCTTTTCCTTTCGTAATTGCATACTGAACAGTTTTCCAAGCACCGCCCCTATTTCCCTCTATATAACATATAACTAAATCTGCCCTATCTACCATTTCACGGTTGCGAATTTGTATAGCAGATTTTGGATATGCTCTTGATGCCTTATAAGATATTTCTACATCGGTATAAAACCTATGAAAATATTCTTCGTTGTTCAAATACTCTGCTGTTGAGTACGGCAACATCAAGACAAGGGAACTGTTATCATCTCTATAATTTTTCCGTACACGAAGTACCGCCGATGAAACACAGCGGTCAAAATCGCCGTTATGCCCCACTAAGAATTCCACATACTCGTTTTCGTTAATAAGTTTCCGTATCTGTTCTTCAAGCAATTCTTCTATTTTCAGCGGATTGTCAATATTTCTGTGACCGAAAAAAGCAACAGTATAAATGTCTAACATACGATACACTTTCACCACCGATTACTAATTACAGTTTTAATCTTACGGTATATATACCGCTTATATCGGTAATTATCAACTATAATCGGTAGTTTTATCGTGAATATTACCGCTTAAATTATTATAAAATAATTAAAAGCGAGGTGTTGACGTTGGATTTAAAATTTATAAGTGATCGTATTTCTGTATTACGAACGAAAAAGAATGTTTCAGAATATAGAATGAGTACAGATTTAGGACACAGCAAAAGTTATATACAGAGCATTTCTTCCGGCAGATCAATGCCTTCAATGAGTGAGTTTCTTTATATTTGTGAATATCTTGGCGTGACCCCCAAAGAGTTTTTTGATGATAGTATAGGAGAACCCCAACTTGTTCAGAAGTTATATGAATTGGCACGCAATATGTCTGGAGACAATTTAAGTATTCTTATTGAACTCGCAGAACGTTTGAGTGATAAATAATGATTAAAGGACGGTAGCACATTAAAAAGTGTTACCGTCCTTCTTTTGTCTTTCAGTGTTTCAAAATATTAGGTATTTTCAATCGGTTATTTGATACCGTTTGCTCGGTCTAATGCTGTGTTAATGTCCTTGCAGAAATTTTCTTCGCCCACCTTGTCATAAAAGCCCGATTTTTTCAAAGTTTCCATAGGCTGGGGGTTAACGTGGGATAAAATAAGTGTAACACCATTGGCTTTGCACTTTTTGTAAAGTGCTTCGATTTGGTTCATGGCAGTGGCATCAACGGCGGGAACGGCACGCATACGAAGAATTAAAACGCTGGTGAAATCTTTGAGTTTTATGTCTAAAATTTTGTCTGCAACGCCGAAAAACAGGGGACCGCTTATTTCATAAACACGAACATGTTTGGGGATAACCTTTAAATCAATGCTGTCGGCGTCCTTATCGTTTTCTATGTATTGCCAGCCTGTAACTGAAGTTTCGTCGCTCATTCGCTTGATAAAGAGAAGTGCCGCCAAAAGCATTCCGATTTCAATGGCAACAACCAAATCGAAAATAACGGTCAAAAGGAATGTGACAACCATTACCGCAATGTCGCTTTTGGGAGCGGTTTTTAAAACTCTGATAAACTTCTTGTATTCACACATATTAAAGGCAACCATAAAGAGTATGGCGGCAATAGCCGGCATTGGAATAAGGGCGGCATAGGGCATTAAAAAGAGCAAAACTAAGAGCAGCACAACAGAATGAACCATACCTGCCACGGGTGTTCTGCCGCCGTTTTTAACATTTGCGGCGGTTCGGGCAATGGCGCCTGTTGCGGGTATTCCGCCGAACATAACCGAGGCTATGTTTCCAAGACCTTGGGCGGTGAGTTCCGCATTTGAATTGCTGTGGGAATTAACCATACTGTCCGCCACAACGCAGGAGAGCAGTGATTCAATAGCCGCTAAAATAGCAATGGTAAAGGCATCGGGTAAAACTGCCGAAATCTTAGAAAAACTGATTTCCATACCCTTTAAAGCAAATGGAGGCAGTCCCGAGGGAATTGTATATAAATCGCCTATGGTTTTAACTCCGTCACCTAAAACGGGGATGAATTTCACCATAACCGCACCCACAATAACCGCAATAAGCGAGGGCGGTATTTTCTTTTCGAATTTAGGGTAAATTATGAGAATGCCGAGGCAAACCGCACCCACTAAAAGTGCCTGCCAACTAAAGGTAGATATGGCCTCAATGTTGGCGGTGATTTTTTCGATTGTTTCAATGGGTTTTACCCCGTCGGCGTATGTAAGCCCTAAAAAGTCCTTGATTTGACCTATGAAAATCGCAACGGCGATACCTGCTGTGAAACCTGTGGTTATGGTGTAAGGCACAAATTTAATAAGGGAGCCTAATTTGAAAATACCCATTAAAATAAGGAAAATTCCTGCCAATATGGAGGCAATAATCAGCCCGTCCATACCCTGTGTGGCAACAATTCCCGCAACAACCGTTGCAAAAGCGGCGGTGGGTCCCGCTATCTGCACTCGGCTTCCGCCGAAGAAGGAAACCACAAATCCCGCAAAGATTGCGGTGTAAACACCCTGTGCCGGCTCAACACCCGAGGCTAATGCCAGGGCGATAGAAAGAGGGAGGGCAATGATTGCAACGATTATTCCCGAAATTATATCGTTTACAAACTGTTTTTTACTGTAATTCTTCATCACCGAAAAAAGTTTCGGTTTAAGATAGGTTAGATTCATTTTAATATTCTCCTCGCAAGTACCTTTATAATTTGCTTTACCATTATAATGGTTATAGTTAGTCGAAATAGTGGTTAAAGACACTATTTCGACACCAAATCTTCGATTTGGCGGCAAATTTTCAAAGAAAATTTGACTATACCCATTGCAATGAATATCGGGCTAATTCAAATGAACGTTCAT
>JAZNOA010000059.1:0-2400 GCA_045580545.1 Acutalibacteraceae bacterium
ATTGTCTTCCTAAGACCGCTTGGCCTCCGACTTGACGTTTTCCTGAACAGAGTTGTTCAGCGCGTCGTATTTTTTGAATACCGAGTGGAATATGCCCCAAGCGTTTTTTATTATAAGGATAAGACCTATCGCGAGTATAGGTATGATGACGATGAAGGCTAACGACACCGAGGGGCTGACGATCATCGCCATGGTAAATGCGAATATCATCATAAGAGGCGAACGCACTGCCGTTCTTATTATCATCATATAAGATATCTGAATGTTGCTCACGTCTGTCGTCAGTCGGGTAACAAGACTCGAGGTCGAGAATTTGTCGATATTGGTGAATGAGAAATCCCCTATCGTATAGTAAAGGTCGTGTCTGAGATTCTTTGCGAATCCGCAGGAGGCGATAGAACAAAAATGTCCCGAAAGCACCCCGAACATCAGCGAGGTGAATGCAAGTATCACCAGAATTGAGGCGTACTTTAAAAGCGTTGGCATATCGCAGCCCGCTTCGATATTGTTGACCAGCTTTGCCGTTATGAAGGGAATGATACATTCCACGCACACCTCGGCAGCTACGAAGAGCGGCGCGAGAATAGAAGCCTTTTTGTACTCGCGTACGCTCTCTAAAAGTTTTTTCAGCATAAAGTGCTACTCCTATTGAAATTTGTCAAATTACAGTATACAACTTTTTTGCGCTGAATTAAAGTCAGCTTTTGTAAACTAAATTTGAATATAAATCTAACAGTTATAAAATGAAACTAAATTAAACGGGCAATCTTCAGATTGCCCGTTTTGTGATTCAGGGTTTTCTTGCGCAGTTTCTGCTCTTGATTGATTCTATCTTGATGATATCGGTGTTGCCCGATAGACCGTTGGTAAGACCGCCTGTTATAACTATTCTGTCTCCGTCAGAGAGGCTCATATATTGCTGTGCGATATTCTTAGCGTGGTAGAAAAGAATATCGGGCGAGTTGAAGGTCTCGGTCATAACGGGGGTTACACCCCAAGAGAGCGCGAGCTTTCTCCAGGTATTTTCATCGGTCGTCATTCCGATTATGTCAACGTGGGGACGGAAGCGAGAGACCATTCGCGCGGTCATACCCGAAAGTGTACAGGTGACTATAGCGCGGGCATTTATATCAATAGCCATTCCGCAGGTAGCGTGGGAAATGGCATCCAAAGTGTTTTTAATCTTGAAATCTCTGCTCAAAAACCGCTTGGAATAATGAATATTGTCTTCGGCACTTTTGGCTATAAGCGACATTGTCTTAACCGACTCCACAGGGTACTTACCTGCCGCCGTTTCGCCCGACAGCATAATGGCACTTGTGCCGTCATAAACCGCATTGGCAACGTCGGAAATTTCGGCACGGGTAGGTCTTGGATTATAAATCATAGATTCCAGCATTTCGGTGGCGGTTATAACACGTTTACCTAAAAGACGGCATTTGGTTATAAGCATTTTTTGGATATAGGGCAGTTCCTCAAAGGGAATTTCCACACCCATATCACCTCGTGCTATCATAATACCGTCACATTCCTCGCAGATTTCCTCAATGTTATCTACACCGGAACGGTTTTCGATTTTGGCGATTATATCAACGTCGGGGTCGCCGTTTGCCTTTAAAAATTCCTTAACGTCGATTAAGTCCTGACGGCAGGAAACAAAGGAGCAGGCAAGAAAATCAATATCGTGCTGAATACCGAAAAGGATATCCGCCTTATCCTGCTCGGAAAGGTATACCTGCTTCAGGGTCTTGTTGGGAAAACTCATACTCTTGCGGTTGGAAAGTTCGCCGCCGATTAAAACGGTGGTGTGTACCTCAGTGTCGGTGCAGTCCTCCACCTCAAAACTCAAAAGACCGTTGTTAAGAAGGATTTTATCCCCCTTGTTCATCTCTTTGGGCAGGTCTTTATAATTCACCGAAACTTTTGTTTCGTCACCCTCAATTTCCTCTGAGGTAAATATAAATTTATCACCGTTTTTCAGAAAAATTTTATCGTTTTTAAAGGTTTTAATGCGGTACTCGGGGCCCTTTGTGTCGAGCAAAATGGCTATGGGAAGATTTAATTCTTCCCTAACCTTTTTAATGGTTTCAATCCTTAAAGCGTGGTCTTCGTGGGTATTGTGAGAAAAATTAAGGCGAGCAACATTCATTCCCGCTTTACACATTTCCCTAATTGTGTTTTCATCGGAACTTGCAGGACCGATTGTGCAAACGATTTTAGTTTTTCTAAGCATTTTTCATCACCTTTGATTATTTTACCATATTTTCAGTCTAATAACAATAAAAAAATAAGGGTAATCCCCTTATTTGAACGTGTCGATAAACCATCTTTTGCCTCCCTATGACGAGGGTCGCAAATTGGCACTTCCTCCTACCTCCCCTACAAGTAGTGGAGGTAAAT
>JAZNOA010000060.1:0-18001 GCA_045580545.1 Acutalibacteraceae bacterium
TCCGCCCTTTCTTTTCGCCCACACAAGAAAGGGCGTGCCTGTCGCGGCATGAGCGACAAAGTAAAAATAATATATTGGTGTGCTAATTTGTACACTTCATAGTTACAACCCCTCCGTCTTTTTGCTACGCAAAAATCCACCTCACCTATAAATATGGGAGGTAGGAGGAAGTGCCAATTTGTGACCCTGGTCAGAGGAGGCAAAAGATGGTTTATCGACACGCTCACCCAACCTTTCACTAAAAAAGGTTGGGTTTTTCAATTGCCTGTTTTCTGAATTGCATAGGGGAAATTCCTATTGTTTTTTTAAACAGTCTTAAAAAATTGGAATGGGATGTGAAACCGCATTCGTTGCAAATATTTGATATTTTCAGATTGGTGCATATAAGCAATTCCTTAGCATAGGAAATTTTCAATCTGTTAAGATAATCGCAGTAGGTAGTGCCCATTTCTTTGTGAAAGGCGGAACTGAAATGACTTACGTTGTAATGAGCAATTTTTGCCACTTCATTTAACGTAGGGTTTTCCCTGAAATGCATATGCATATAAAGCAAAGCGGTTTGTATGGGTTGCTCATTGGAAGAAGATTTTCCTTTGCCGTCGGGTGCCAATTTAAGTATTTTTAAGAATATGCACATTATAAGATGCTTAAGATAGCGTGTGTCGGGTGTTACGGATTCGTTTTCCGCCAAACAAAGGCGAAAGAGCATTTCAAAGACTTTGGAATCCTCTTCTTTTAAATCAAAAAACAGAATATTTTCGGAGGTGATTTTCGTCAGCATTTCTTGGCTTAAAAGTTTATCGTCCACCATAAGGTTAAGCAAATGAAGTTCGTCTTTCGGCGTTACCTGATGAAAATCCGTAAGTCGTATGACCGAAAGGCAACCCTTTTTAAGTTGGTTTTTTTGCCCATTTAAAGTCTGTTCGCCGTACCCTGAAAGTATAAGTTCCAACTCTAAAAAATTGTGCCAATGAAGGGGATTGTGTTGGGTTACAAAACGTTCGCTGATGGCAATTCCTGTTTCCTTTTTATATTGATCCTGAAACAAATACTTTTCAAGGTTTCTGTTTTTCATTAAATCACCCACTTTAGTAGAATTTTATCACATTGTTTTTTGATTTTCAATAAAAATCCAAAAATAATGCGATTTTTACTAAAAAAACTGCAACATATCCATTATTATTTGTGTTACAATTGAATTGACCTAAAATAAAAAATCGGAGGTTGTGTTTTATGGATTTAAACGGAAAATGGAAACTTTACTATGCCCCTGAGGGGGAGAATAAACTCTCCTCGGTGTTTGAACTTGAAAAAAGCGGTATTCCGTTTGTGGATGCTACTGTTCCCGGCAATGTGGAACTTGACTTATCCGCCGCAGGAATACTGCCCCAAGACCTTTTTAAGGGTATGAATATTCTAAAAGCAGAAGAGTACGAAAATTATGAATGGTGGTATGAAAAAACTTTTACCGCCCCTGCGGCTCCCGACGATGAGCATAAGGTTGTTTTGCATTTCGGTGCGGTAGACTGCATTGCCGACTATTATTTAAACGGCGAAAAAATCGGCGAGAGTGACAATATGTTTATTTCGCAGGACTTTGACGTTACCGATAAAATCAAGTATAACGAGGAAAACACCCTTCAAGTGCACATTGCTTCGGCGGTTTTAGCAGGTGCCAAAGAAGATATCGAACCTAATATGGCAAGAATGGAGTGGAATTCCGCCACAGTTGACCTTAATGTGAGAAAGGCTCCCCACAGTTACGGTTGGGATATTATGCCCAGAGCAGTCAGTGCAGGTATTTGGCGTCCTGTTGAACTTCAGTATAAAAAGAAATACGATTTCCGCTATCTTTATTTCAAAATTGCTCATATACACGGTAATGTTGTAGGCATTCATCTTATATACGATACTGATATTCAGCCCGAATATGCCTTTAAGCATTTTAATGTGAGGATTCACGGTAAATGCGGTGACAGTGAGTTTTACAAAGAAACCACCGAAGTCGAGATGCGCAGAAGCGGTGCCGGTGTAATCGGGTTTGATGTTCCCGACCTTAAACTTTGGTGGCCCAAGCATTACGGCGAGCCTAACCTTTATGATATTACCGTTGAATTTATCGGTCAGGATGGGGAAGTTTTGATTTCCAAAACCGTTCGCCGCGGTTTTAGAACGGTTGAACTCCGCCACAGCGAAATAGTAGAGCCGGGAGGTAGCTTTGAGTTTGTTGTAAACGGTAAACGGATTATGGCAACAGGTACTAACTGGGTTCCTATGGATGCTTATCACAGCCGTGATAACAGCCGTTACGCAAAGGCTCTTGCCATGGCTGACGATTTGGGTTGCAATATTATCCGCTGCTGGGGCGGTAATGTTTATGAAGACCACGATTTCTTTAATTTCTGCGATGAACACGGTATTATGGTTTGGCAGGATTTTGCTATGGCTTGCCACATATATCCTCAGCACAGAAAGTTTATGGAAAAACTTGAAAAAGAGGCCGAGTGGGTAGTTAAGGAACTTAGGGACCACCCTTCCCTTGTGCTCTGGTCGGGTGACAATGAGATTGACTCTTGTGTGGCTTCTCAAAATGTTAACCCTGACACAAACCGTCTTACCCGTGAAGTTTTGCCGAGGGTAATAGAAAGGTTAGACCCCTTCCGTCCATATATTGCATCATCTCCCTATATTTCCTCAAAAGCATTTAATATGGGGGATAACAGACAGGGCAGTCAGGTTTATCCCGAAGACCACCTTTGGGGACCCAGAGATTATTTTAAGAGTGATTTCTATCTTAATGCAAAGGCATACTTTGTAAGTGAAGCAGGTTATCACGGTTGCCCTAACAGAGAGTCTATCGAAAAGTTTATCGATGAGGAATTTGTATGGCCTTATCAGAATAACCATCAGTGGAATCTCCACTCCTCCGACCAACGTTACAACGGTTGTTGGGATGAAAGAACAATGCTTATGCACCGTCAGGTAGCACAACTTTTCGGCGAAGTCCCTACAGATATGGACGATTACATTTTAGCATCCCAAATTTCTCAGGCCGAGGCTAAAAAGTTCTTTATTGAACATATGCGTGCAAAGATGTCCCGCAACGGCGGTATAATTTGGTGGAACCTGGTGGACGGTTGGCCGCAAATGTCAGACGCTGTAGTGGATTACTATTACAGCAAGAAACTGGCTTACGATTATATCAAGCGTTCTCAGCGTGGCTTTATTGTTATGATGGACGAAATGAACAGTTGGAATCAGAGTGTTATCACCGCCAACAGCACCCCCGAAACCGTTAAAGGTCATATTAAGATTACAGATATAGATTCCGGCAAGGTCTATTTCGAAAAAGACTTTACTGCAGGTCCTAACTGCAACACCAATTTGGGTAACATCGGTTTGATGTATTCGGATAAGGGTATGTTGCTTATAGAATGGGAACTGGAAAACGGAGAAAAACACTTCAATACTTATCTCTACGGTTCACCCGCATTTGATTTTAACAAATATAAAGGTTGGCTTGAAAAAATTAACAGTATAAAAGATTAAGTTTATTTGGCTGTCAAAAGTGATAAAATCATTTTTGGCAGCCATTCTTTTGCGATTTTACATAAACTTTACATTATCTAAAGATGAATGTGGTAGTGTGACGGATTTTACAAAGGTATAATAGCGGTGTAATCAAAACAAAAGGAGATAATAAACATGAAAAACAAAAGTAAAATCATCAGATCGCTATTAGCGGGCGTACTGGCACTTTCCTGTGTGTTCGGTTTTGCATCCTGCGGTAAAGAAACAACCGAGACAGGTTCTGCGGAAAAGAACATTACCGTGGTTGTAAGAGAGCAGGGAAGCGGAACAAGAGAAGCCTTCGACAAGGTTGTAACCGACGGCGAACACTTCCTTGAAGAAAAAGACGCAGACGGCAAAAAAGTTTATAACACCACCGCCACTGCCACACAGCAAACCAAAACCGGTACTGTTTTATCAAGTGTAGCAGCAGACAAAAATGCAATAGGTTATATTTCCTTAGGTTCTTTGGACGACAGTGTAAATGTTGTTTCGGTTGACGGTGTTGCACTCAGCGAGGCTACCGTACTTGACGGTACATACAAAATTCAGCGTCCCTTTGTTGTTATGACAAATTCAAAGGTAACCCTCAATCCCATCACTGCAGATTTTATGAATTATCTTAAGAGTGCCGAAACCGAGAAACACGCAACCGAAGCCGGCTGTATCTTCCTTAAAGATGCTGCAAAGCGTGCAAACGAGGGAAGCGACCCCATTGAAGTTGCCGAATACACAAAACAGGCAACCTTACCTACAGGTGGCAAAATCGTTGTTCGCGGCTCCACATCAATGGAAAAATTCATAAATGCGGTTGCCAAAGCATATGCTGAACTTTACGGTGCCGCTCCGGAAGATATCTTCGATATTCAACTTGAAGGTTCTTCGGTAGGTAGAAAAGCGGTTGAAGAGGATACTAATGGCAATGTAATCGGTCTTTCCTCTGCCTCTGTTAAACAAGATGATATCACCTCCTTCAATGCTTGCCTTGATGCGGTTGTAGTAATTGTTCATAAGGAAAATACCGATGTTACCAATTTGACCTTAAAGAACCTTTACGACATTTTCAGCGGAAAGATTACAAAGTTCAGCGAAATCGGTGAGTAATATATGACGAACAAGGCTAAAACAAAAGAAGTTTTCGGAAAAGCCATGTTCGGTTTAGCGGCGGTAATATGCATTATCGCCGTTATTGCCATATTTGCTTTTCTGATTGTTAAAAGTGTGCCTACATTCAGAAAACTCGGTATTTTAGAATTCGTCTTCGGTGATAACTGGTCACCTGACAGAACCGATACCTTTGCCACCGAAAATATATCGGGAAGTTACGGCATTTTTTCAATGATTGTGGGTACATTCGCCGCAACGGTAGGGGCTTTGCTGTTCGGCGGTGTGTTGGGATATTTCACAGCAGTATTTATTGCGTTTTTCTGCCCAAAAAGGCTCAAAAAAATCTTCTCCTCTGTAATTAACCTGCTTGCGGGAATTCCGTCGGTAGTTTACGGTTTTTTCGGCATTGTGTTTTTACTGCCTTTGCTTTCAAACATAGCACCCAACAACGGAAGCGGTTTACTTGCAACGTCAATTATACTGGGTATTATGATTTTACCTACAGTAGTTTCCCTTTCAAAAACCAGCATTGAAGCGGTGCCGCAACAGTACTACGAGGGAGCGGTTGCTTTAGGCTCAAACCATTCGGAAGCGGCTTTTAAGGTAGTGGTTCCCGCCGCCAAATCGGGAATTTTTGCCTCTCTTGTTTTGGGGGTAGGCAGAGCATTAGGTGAGACAATGGCGGTTGTTATGGTTGCGGGAAACGCCCCCACATATCCCAACGGATTATTCAACAGTTTCCGTGTTATGACGGCTAACATTGTTATGGAAATGGGATATGCCGGAGAACTGCAGGAGGGGGCACTGATTGCAACGGGAGTTGTTTTGCTTATATTTATTCTAATTGTAAATATGATTTTTAATACAATTTCCAATAAATCGGTGAAGAAAATTGTTAGCGTAACCTCCCAAAGAGGCAGTCGGAAAAGAATGCCTTTATTCGGTGGGGTTAAGGAAAAAATCGGTGCATTTTTATACACAATAAAAATTGCCTCCGTCGGAAAATGGGCGGCAATAGTTTCGGGGGTATTATCGGGTATAGCACTGATACTTATTATGGGTTTTGTTTTTGTAAACGGTTTGCCCGAACTTATAACCAATCCGCATCTGATTTTCGGTAAGTATGAATTCGGAAGCGAGAATATTACAATACTGCCGAGTATTGTTGCAACACTTATGGCAGTGGTGTTGAGTCTTGTGATTGCAGTTCCCATAGGCATTATGACCGCTGTATTCCTAAATGAATATACAAAGAAAAATAATATTTTCGTTAGGGTAATCCGCACAGCAATAGATATACTTTCGGGTGTTCCTTCCATTGTTTACGGTCTGTTCGGTATGATAACCTTTGTGAAAGTGTTTGGCGGTTCAAGCAGTGTTATAGCCGGCTCTCTCACGGTGAGTATTATGTTACTTCCAACTATTGTGCGTTCAACAGAAGAAAGTTTAAAAGCGGTTGAAGATAGCCTGCGTGAAGGCAGTTTTGCATTGGGAGCGGGAAAACTTCGTACAATCTTTAAAATCGTGCTTCCTGCGTCTTTGTCGGGAATTATATCTGCCGTAATACTCAGTATGGGAAGAGTAGTAAGTGAATCCGCACCCTTTTTATACACGATGGGATCTGTTATTTCGGCAGTACCCAAGGGATACGGTGACAGCGGAGCCACATTGGCGGTAGCCCTATATCAACTTTCGGGCGAAGGCTGGTATTTGAACGAAGCATACGCAACGGCGGTTGTGCTGATTGTAATTGTATTTTCTCTTAATTTGCTTGCAGAGTATATTTCAGGGAAACTCACAAAGAAACTTAAAGGAGTTTAAAAATGCTGAAGAATAATAATAAACCTACGGAATTCGCTCAAAGCATTTCGGTGAAAGATGCCAATCTTTGGTATGGTGATTTTCATGCACTTAAGAATATAAATATGGAAATTCCCGAAAAGAAAATAACCACATTTATAGGTCCCTCGGGTTGCGGTAAATCCACATTTTTAAAATGTTTTAACCGTATGAACGATCTTGTTGAAAACTGCCGTATTGAGGGAGATTTTAAAATAGGCGATACCGATATTTACGGAAAAACCGATGTTAACGAACTGAGGAAAAATGTGGGTATGGTGTTTCAAAAACCTAACCCATTTCCTATGAGTGTTTATGACAATATTGCCTACGGTCCCCGTACTTTCGGTATTCATAACCGACACGAACTTGACGCTATTGTGGAGGAATCTTTAAAAGCCGCCGCAATGTGGGAGGAACTCAAGGACCGCTTAAACCAGTCTGCCTTGGGGCTTTCGGGAGGTCAACAGCAAAGACTTTGCATAGCCCGAGCCTTGGCGGTAAAACCGAAAATTATTTTAATGGACGAACCCACCTCCGCCCTCGACCCCATATCCACAGGCAGAATTGAGGAACTTTGCGAAGAAATTTCTAAAAATACAACCATTGTAATGGTGACCCACAATATGCAACAGTCCACACGAATTTCAGATAAAACAGGCTTCTTTCTTCTCGGTGAACTTGTGGAATTCGGGGATACAGACGATATTTTCACAGAACCCAAAGACGAACGCACCGAAAGATATATTACGGGAAGATTTGGTTAATTAGCCTATTTGCAAATACTGAAAAATATGATATAATTAGGAGAAGAGATATGTCGTTTAGAAAACAGTTTGAAGAAGAACTATTAGAAATTAAAACAGAACTTGTAAAAATGTGCCGTTTGACCGAAAATATGATTGAAACGTCTATAAGGGCGTTGACAGATAAAGACCCGGAACTGGGCAGAAGCGTCCGTGAAATGGATAAACAGGTTGACGAATATGAAATGGATATTGAAAAGAAATGTATGCGTATGATGCTAAAACAACAGCCTGTTGCCAAGGATTTCAGGGAACTTTCCTGTACCCTTAAAATGATTACGGATATCGAACGCTTCGGCGACCAGGCAAGCGAAATCGGTGACATTGTTTATACATTAAAAGGGGCACCCTACATTACAAATCTAACCCATATAACGGAAATGGGAAAACTTGCTATCAGGATGGTTTCGGAAAGCGTTAATTCCTTTATAAGAAACGACGAATCCATTGCAGACCAAGTAGTTGCCCTTGACGATGAAATGGATAATCTTTTCTTAACCGTCAAGGAAGAACTGATTTCCCTTATCCGTAATGACGGCAGTAACGGTGACCAATCCATTGAACTTATGATGATAGCAAAATATCTCGAAAGAATCGGCGACCATGCCATAAATGTTGCCGAATGGACAAAATATAAAGAAACGGGGATACATACTAAATACTGATATGAAAGAAAATAAGGCTTTAATTTATGTTGTTGAGGATGACGAGGGAATACAGGATGTATACGAGGGCGCTTTTGAGGACGAATACCTTGTGAAAATCTTTTCATCGGGAAATGATTTTTTTGAGGTGTTTTCTAAGATTAAACCCGATATTGTAATTCTTGACATTATGCTTCCTGATATGGACGGTTATACCATACTCACCAAAATCCGTGAGATAGACGAGCGTATTCCCGTTATCATAGTAAGTGCAAAGTCGGATGAGATTTCTTTTGTGAAAGGACTTAATAAAGGGGCTGACGATTATATGTCAAAACCTTTCTCTATCCTTGAACTTATGGCAAGGGTGAAAACAAATCTTCGTCGGGCTAATCTTTATGTGACAAATTCCGGCGATTTTACGGTTGATAACAATACTTATAAAATTTTCTGCAAGGGTGAAGATCTGAAACTCACCCTTAAGGAGTTTAAACTCTTCAAAATACTTATAGGTCAGGCAGGAATGACCGTAAACCGCGAGGTGTTGTTCCGCGAGGTTTGGGGCGACGATTATATGGGCGAAACCAGAACTCTCGATATGCACATAGCCTCATTGCGTGAAAAAATCAAAAACTCCGGCGTCAAGGGCGAATGTATCGTTACCGTCAGAGGAATAGGGTATAGGTTTGAAAACATATGAAAAAGAGTATTTTTATTAAAAGTTTAATTATAGCGTTGCTGTCGGCATTGATTATATTTTTATCGGGAATAGGTGTAACCTATTTAAGCAATAAAGAACTTGTTTCCGAAAGGCTTATAACCGAAACCGAACTGGCGGCGGCTTTGCTCGACAGCAGTGAGGATTTTAAGGAACTTGATATTTTCCAAAATCAGGACGAATGTCGGATCACCGTGATTTCACCCGACGGCGAAGTGTTTTATGACAGCGATTACCGAGAAAAACTCGAAAACCATATTGACCGTGAAGAAGTTGCGGCGGCAATTGAGGGAACCCCAAAAACAGTTGAACGTTATTCCGAAACCTTTAACTGCAAAATGACCTATTATGCCGTTAAAACTCAGTTTGCCGACGGAACCGAGGCTATTTTACGCCTTGCTGTTAAAAGTGCGGAAATTAACGATTACATTGTCTCAAATCTTCCGTTTTTATTTGTTGCTTTAATTGTCAGTGCAATTGTTGCGGGAATTTTTGCAAAGAAACTGTCTGACGGCGTGGCAAAGAGAATAACCGACATCTCAAAAAGCCTTAAAAGCGTGAACGACGGCAATTATATCCCGCTTAAAACCAGTATGCAGGACAATGAATTTTACTCGGTGTATGACGAAATCAATATGATCAACAGTAATACCGTTTCCCACATAAGGAACGAAGAAAAGCAGCGGGAAAGATTAAATGCGGTTCTTGATAATGTTTCTCAGGGCATTATTGCACTTTCCTGTGACGGAAAAATTGTCTTTATAAACGGCAGTGCACTTTCTTTGTTCGGCGGCGATGAAGAAGTTGTTTCCAAGGAACTTATATTTTTAATTGACGATAATAACCTTTTAAACAAAATTGCCAATTTAAAGAAAGATGCAAATAACCGTTTTGAATATCCTTTTAAGGGTAAAGTGTTGTTGGTTGAAATTGTTGTGCCTAATGGGGAACTTCTGCGTGACGAAATCGGCAGTATTATAATAATTTCCGATATAACAAATGAAAAGGAATTGAGCCGACAAAAAGAAGAATTTTTCGCCAACGCTTCCCATGAACTGAAAACCCCTTTAACCACAATGCTGGGTCTTACCGAACTTGCCCTTTCAAAGTGCAAAGAAGAAACCGAAAAGAAATATCTTGAGAAGATATATAAGGAATCTTTGCGGCTTTCTGAACTGATTTCGGATATATTAAAACTTTCCCGCCTTGAAAATTTACAAGGGGATGATACGGCGGTATCAGTTCCTATGGAAAGGATTGCAAATGAGGTAATTTCCGAACTTTCCGAATCCATAAAGGCCAAAAATATCACAACCGTTATTTCGGGAAATGCGTTTGTTTTAGCCGACGAAAAGCGAATGTTTGCACTTATGCAAAATCTTCTTTCCAATGCGGTGAATTACAATAAAGAGGGCGGGTTAATTGAGGTAAATCTTGAAGAAAACGATCGGTCTTCTGTTATACGCATAAAAGATACGGGCATTGGAATATCGGAAGAAAACATTCCCCATTTATGTGAGCGGTTTTACCGTGTGGATAAATCCCGCTCCAAAAAAACAGGGGGCACGGGTTTAGGCCTTGCCATTGTGAAACATATATGCGCGTTATACGGCGGGGAGATTTCCATTAAAAGTGAACTTGATGTGGGAACGGAAGTTACCGTAGTATTCAAAAAACAAAACATTTAAGCGAAGAATAACACCTGTTGAGCATTCGACTTAATAGGTGTTATTTTTATATTCGGTAAAATAAGAACAAAATCAAATATTGGTCAATTTACTGCTAATGTCCATTGCATTATTGTAAAATTCGGTGTATAATAATATAAATATTTGGAAAATATTATTTATTAAAATACGGTAAAATAGGAGATAGTTTTATGGAAATACAATTACAGGAACTAATTGACCAAATCAAAAAGGACGGAGTAGACGTTGCCGAAACTGAGGCTGAGAAAATTCTTAGTGACGCAAAGGTTGAGGCTGAGAAAATTGTTAGCGATGCCAGGACCGAAGCAAACAAAATTTTGCAGGACGCAAAAAAAGAAAATGAGCGAATGGTGAAGTCGGGCGAAGACGCAATTCGTCAGGCAGGACGGAATGTTCTTATCTCTTTCAGAGAGAGTGTCGCAAGGGAACTCAAAGCCATTTTAGAAGAGGAAGTAAAGGGCGTTTACTCTGCGGACTCTCTATCAAACCTTATTATAAAGTTTATAGAGGGTTGGGGAAATAATCCTGATACCGAGGATGTTTCGGTGATTTTAAACCATGAAGATTTGAAATCTCTTGAAAGCACTCTGCTTTCAGCCCTTAAGGAAAAACTGGGGAATGGCGTGACCCTTAAGACAAACGATAATTTTGACGGTGGGTTCCGCATTGCCGTAAACAACGGTCAAGCATTTTATGATTACTCGGCAGAGGCTGTTGTAGATATGCTGTCTAACTACCTAAGCCCTAAGGTAACGAAAATTTTGAAAGAGGCTGAATAACTATGGCTGAGTATTATTTAATGTCTCAGTTGCCGTCTTTGGACGGTGTAGGAGAAAATGCACCACTTCCCATTACCGAAAAAGACTTTTTGGAAGTGTGCCGACGTTTTTTAGGAAAAAACGAACTGAAAGAGTTGGAAAGATTAACCCTTTTACCGCCGAGAAACCCGATGAAATCAAGTTCACCTCTTATTGAGGAGTGGAACGAGGGCGAAAGAAATTTGCGTTTGGCACTTGCAAAGTTGAGGGCGGACAAAATGAAAAAATCTTTTGCTGTAGCGGAGGGTTATTTATCTGCCGAACTTTTGCAGACAGCCCGCACGGCGGTGGAGTTTGAAAGCCCTATGGAAGCCGAAAAATTCCTTAATGATTACCGACTGAAATTCTTAGAAACTCTAAGACCTATGGACACATTTTCAAAGGACTCGGTTTTCTATTACTGTCTTAAATTAAAACTGATTTCCAGAATTAGAAATTTCGATAATGATGGCGGGAAAACCGCATATAAAAATATTTATAACTCCGTTTTAAACGGAGATTAAATTGGAGGCTCTGTGATGGCTGAATGTATAGGAAAAGTTGTAGGCATTAACGGAAATATGGTGTCTGCGGAATTTGACGGTAATGTTTCTCTTAATGAAATATGTTTTGTTTCTGTGGGTGATACCAAACTTAAAAGTGAGGTTATCCGTATCAGGGGAAACATTGCACAGATTCAGGTTTATGAAATGACAGGCGGTATCAAATGCGGTGACACCGTTGAGTTTACAGGTGAAATGCTTTCCGCCGAATTAGGACCCGGACTTTTGGGTCAGGTGTATGACGGACTTCAAAATCCGCTGCCCCTTTTGGCAGAAAAAGCCGGCTGGTTTTTGGAGAGAGGCATTTATGCGGACAGTTTGAACACCGAGAAAAAATGGGAGTTTACACCTAATTCAAACATCGGTGATACACTTCGTGCAGGTGATTACATCGGCACCGTTCCCGAAGGTTCCTTTACCCATAAAATCTTTATTCCTTTTTACCTTTTGGGAACTTACACCTTGAAATCAATAGCAGAAAAGGGCGAATATACAGTTAAAGAAACCGTTGCCGTTATAACCGACGAGCGAGGACGTGACATACCGGTTACAATGTCCTTTAAATGGCCGGTTAAGAGAGCAATAAAATGCTACAGCGAAAGGTTGGCACCCGTCGACACAATGGAGACAAAGGTGCGTCTTATTGACTCTTTCTTCCCTGTGGCAAAGGGCGGAACCTACTGCACACCGGGACCTTTCGGTGCAGGTAAAACGGTTTTACAGCACACCACCTCAAAATACGCCGATATTGATATTGTTATTATTGCCGCTTGCGGTGAGCGTGCCGGTGAGGTTGTTGAAACCATAACCGAATTTCCGAAACTTACCGACCCCAAAACGGGACGTTCTTTAATGGAACGCACCATTATTATCTGCAATACCTCCTCTATGCCCGTAGCCTCCCGTGAAGCCTCGGTTTATACTTCGGTAACCCTTGCTGAGTATTACCGCCAAATGGGACTTAATGTTTTGCTGCTGGCGGACTCAACCTCCCGTTGGGCACAAGCCCTTAGAGAAATGTCCGGCAGACTTGAAGAAATTCCGGGTGAAGAGGCATTTCCCGCATATTTGGAGTCCTATATTGCCTCCTTCTATGAAAGAGCGGGCTATGTGCGTTTGCCCGACGGCACTACGGGGTCTGTTACCATAGGCGGAACCGTTTCTCCTGCGGGCGGAAACTTTGAAGAACCCGTAACCCAAGCAACCTTAAAGGTTGTGGGTGCTTTCCACGGACTTTCCCGTGAACGTTCGGATGCGAGAAAATATCCCGCCATTGATCCACTGATTTCTTGGTCAAAGTATAAAGGCGTTATTGATCCGAAAAAATCCGCTTTTTGCAAGGATATTCTGCACCACGGCTATGAAATAGGTTCTATGATGAAGGTTGTAGGCGAAGAGGGAACCAGCCTTTCGGATTATATTATTTATCTGAAAGAAGAAATGCTTGATGCGGTTTATCTGCAACAAAACTCCTTTGATTTAGTGGAAGCGAACTGCGGAAAGTCCCGTCAACGCTATGTTATTGATAAACTGATAAAAATCTTAGGCAGTGAGTATGATTTAAGCGATAAAGATTTGGCTCGCAATTTCTTTAACAGTATGCGTCAAAAGTTTATCGACTGGAATTATACCGAATTTGAAAGTGAGGCTTTCAAAAAGGCTGAGGCTGAAATTGATGATATTTATAATCAAGGTGACGGTAAAATCGGCCGTGATGCGGAACTTTTGTTAAAGGAGGGGGAGACGGTATGAGTAAAGTATACAACCGAATTGAATCAATAACGGGAAATGTTATTACCGTAAGAGCCACTGATGTTCAGTATAATGAATTGGCACAAATCAACACACGTTTCGGCAAATCTCTGGCACAGGTTAATAAAATTGACGGCGATGTGGTATCCCTTCAGGTATTCGCAGGCGGTCAGGGTGTGTCCACCGGTGACGAAGTGAGATTTTTAGGTCATGAAATGCGTGTTTCTTTCAGTGACGACCTCTTAGGCCGCATCTTCAACGGTTCGGGAGAGCCGAGGGATAAGGGACCGGCGCTCGCTGAAAATATGAAACCTATCGGCGGTCCGTCGGTTAACCCCACAAAAAGAATTCTCGCAGAACGAATGATGAGAACCAACATCCCCATGATTGATATGTTTAACACCCTTGTTGTTTCTCAAAAACTGCCGATTTTCTCTATCTCCGGTGAGCCTTACAACCAACTTCTTGCCCGTATTGCAATGCAGGCGGATGCGGATGTAATCGTTCTCGGCGGAATGGGACTTAAGTATGACGATTTTCTTTATTTTAAAGATGAACTCTCTCGTGGCGGTGCTTTAAGCAAGACGGTTATGTTTATTCATACCGCTGCAGACCCCACCGTTGAATGTATGATGATTCCCGATATGGCTTTAGCGGTTGCCGAGCAGTTTGCATTGCAGAATAAGGATGTGTTGGTACTCCTTACCGATATGACCAACTTTGCCGATGCTATGAAAGAAATCGCCATCACGCAGGAACAGGTTCCCTCTAACCGAGGTTATCCCGGTGACCTATACAGTCAACTTGCCGCCCGTTACGAAAAGGCGGTTGACTTTGCAGATTCCGGCTCGGTTACTGTTTTGGCAGTTACCACAATGCCCGGTGACGATGTAACCCACCCTGTTCCCGATAACACAGGTTATATCACCGAGGGTCAGTATTATTTAAAGGGCGGACGTATTGAGCCTTTCGGTTCTCTTTCCCGACTTAAGCAAAACGTTAACGGCAAAACCCGTAAAGACCACAGAGCATTAATGGACGCAATGATTCGTTTGTATTCTTCCTATAAAGATACCCTCGAAAAGAAAAATATGGGATTTTCCATGAGCCGTTGGGACGAAAAACTTTTAAAATACGGTATGCTTTTTGAAAAGAAACTAATGGATTTGTCTGTTAATTTATCACTCGAAGAGGCACTTGATTTGGGCTGGAAAATTTTAGCCGAGTGTTTTGACCCCTCAGAAACCGGTATTAAGTCAGAACTCACTGATGAATTTTGGCCTGTTAAGTAAGGGGGACTGAAACTTTGGCAAAAATCAAATTAACGAAAAACGAGTTAAAGGTACAAAAAGATGCCTTAAAAATGTACCGCAGATATTTGCCTACTCTGACACTTAAAAAGCAACAACTTCAAGCGGAAATCCGCACAATTGAGGCAGAGGCGAAAGCCGTGCGACGTGAGCGGGAGGAACTTGAAAAGGGCTTCGACTCTTGGATTGCCGTATTCACCGAAAAAGAGGCTTTTCCCGAGGGACTTATAACCGTCAGCAATATCCGTAAAGGAAAAGGAAATATTGCAGGTGTGGCAATCCCTACCTATGAGGGAGCGGATTTTCACAGAAGCGACTATGATTTATACGAAACACCTATTTGGGTGGACATTGCCGCAGATCACCTTGAAAAAGCAATGTCCCTTGACCTGGAGGCAGAAGTGTTGGACGAACAGGTTAGACTCTTGCAGGCAGAACTGCTTGCAACCTCACAAAGGGTTAATCTGTTTGAAAAGGTGAAAATTCCCGAAACAGAGGCTAATATCAAAAAAATCTCAATTTATATGTCGGACCAACAGGTAAACGCGGTGGTTAGGTCTAAAATTTCAAAACAGAAAATTGCCGCCCGCAGTGATACTGCTCCCTTAGAGGAGGTGTATTCCTTGTGATAGTGCCCATGAAAAAGGTTTCCCTCATAACTTTGGGGGATAAAAAGACCGATACCCTTAAGAAACTCCGTAAATTGGGACTTCTTCATATCGAAATATCCGAAGGCTCGGGAGAGAGACTAAACGAACTTAAAAATCAAATTTCTCTGCTTGAAAGCGGTATCTATGAAACGAATGAACTGGCAAGGAAAAATGACCTAAGAGGTAGTGACACCGATTTAGACCCTTTGTTCGTGGCAAGGGATATTGCATCGCTGACCGAAGAAAAAAAGACCTGTCAGTCAGAAAAAAACTCCCTTAATGCAGAGATTCAAAAACTTGAAAATTGGGGCGATTTCGACCCTTATGACCTTAAAGTTCTTGCCTTGAAGGGCGTGGATATTTCACTTTATGAAATTCCGAAATCCGAGTATGAAGCACTGGGTGAATCGGTTAAAACAATTCGCCTTAACAAAACTAAGACATCGGTAAATTGCTTGGTATTTAAATCGGGGGATGAAAAGGAAGAGGAGGTTATTAAATCCTTAAAACCCTACCGCTTGGAATTGCCCCGTATATCCACCTTGGAAATAAAGCAAAAAATTGCCGAGTTAGGCGAGCGTATAGGGGAAATAGACAGCAAGATTGCTTCTTATTCCTGCTATACCGACAAGATGAAACAGGAAATCAAAACCCTTGAAAAAGAAATCCGGTTTGAAGTTTATTCCACGGGTATGGAAAGCGAAAATCTGTCGGAAAACTGTGAAAAAAGTGTTTCGGTTTGCTATTTTACAGGATATATTGAGGCGGAAAATCTTGAAAAATTAAAACAGACAGCAAGAGAAAACTCTTGGGGACTCATGGCAGAAGACCCCACAGTTGAGGACAATGTGCCCACAAAACTTAAAAATAATAAGTTTGTAAGCCTTATCTACCCATTAACCGACTTTTTGGGAACGGTGCCGGGGTATTTTGAATATGACATTTCCGGCTGGTTTTTAGCATTTATTCTCATATTCTTCGGCATCATTTTCGGTGACGGCGGATACGGACTTATAGTTTTAGCGGCGGCGGCTTTACTCATAGGAAAGTCACTTTTATCAAAGAAAAAAATTCCGCCTGCATTTTTGCTTGTGGGACTTTTCGGTCTTTCCACCGTTCTTTGGGGAACCTTGACCTGCACTTGGTTCGGCATAACGGCCCAAAGTTTGCCCCGTTGGCTTCAAAGTTTGTCGGTACCCGTTATTTCCAATGTGTATGCGGATAAAATTTGGTATCCCTTCTGGAGTGACGGCAACGCAGGACTTACCACCGCACAAAACCTGCAGATATTCTGTTTCACGTTAGCACTGATTCAACTTGTGGTTGCCCATATTATGGGGGCTTTAAGAAACAGAAAATCGGTTAAAATTCTCGGTGATATAGGCTCCATACTTCAACTTTTCGGTATGTACTATATAGTGCTGAGTTTGGTGGTAAATTCAAAAGTTTTCAGTTTCGGTTTGAAAATCAGCGGAATTCCCGTTGGAACTGTGGCTATTATTTGCATTGCCTCAGGCTTCATTTTAAGTTTTATATTTTCAAACTATGAAGGAAGCGTTATAAAATCTATACTCACAAGCCTCACCAATATTGTTTCGGTGTTGCTGGGTGTTGTAAACGTCTTTTCAGATATTGTGTCCTATATACGCCTTTGGGCGGTGGGTCTGGCAGGTTCGGCAATATCCGCAACCGTAAACGAGTTGGCGGGACCCTTGCTTGGTCATTTTATGTTTATGATACTGGCTATTGCTCTGCTGGTTTTCGGTCACGGACTTAATATGATATTAAATGTTCTGTCGGTTATAGTCCACGGAATAAGACTTAACACATTGGAATTCTCCTCGCATTTGGATATGTCGTGGAGCGGCCATAAATTTAAACCTTTTGAAGAATAAATTACAGATAGGAGAAAAAAGTTTATGAATTTAGGATTATTAGGAACAGCATTGGCTATGGGTATCGCCGCAATAGGCTCTGCTATCGGTATCGGTATTGCAGGTCAGGCGGCAATCGGCTCCTGGAAAAAGTGCTATATGCAGAATAAGGCGGCACCCTTTATCTTAACCGTTTTTGCAGGTGCACCTCTCACACAGACTATCTACGGATTCCTCCTAATGCAACAGATGAAGGCATCAACTGCCGACCCTTCATTCCTGTTTGGTTTGGGAATTGCCTCAGGTGTTGCTATGGCTGTTTCGGCTTTCGTTCAAGGAAAAGCCGGTGCCGCCGGTGCGGACGCTTTGGCTGAGACCGGCAAGGGATTTTCGCAGTATATTACAGTTGTAGGTCTTTGCGAAACCGTTGCGTTGTTTGCCCTCGTTTTCAGTATGGTAGCACTTGGATAACATAAATTCCTTAAATCGCTGATTTTAACGCAAATCAAAAACCACCGATCATGATATGCACCCCAAAAGTTAGACACTTTTGGAGGTGCATATTTTTATGGCAAAAAAAGGACAAATCTTTAGAAAGTACTCGGCAGAATTTAAAATAGGTGTTATAATGGATATGCGAGATAACCATTTAGGTTTAAGAG